>JANYCG010000074.1 GCA_025360385.1 Burkholderiales bacterium
GGCGCTGGACGGCATCACCCACCTGTGCGCCACGGCCATGACGCCGCGCGATTTTGGGCCGCCCACGCGTTCGCCGCGGGCTCATTTTTCACACCCTGACGTGGTGCAGGGAGTTTTGCAAACACTACAAAATAAAGAGCAAACTACGAAGCATTCACGGGAACATTCGGGTTATTTACCTCGAAGGCAAGAAGTATTGAACAGTTTGGAGCAGCCTGAAGCCGATTTTGTAGCCGACAGCGCCCACTGCCCGGCCGGTGGCATGGGTTTCCTGTTCGGCTCGGAGCGTTTTGGCATGTGCAACGAAGACGTTTACCGTTGCCATGTGTGCCTGCAAATTCCGACCAATCCCAAGTTTGGATCGCTCAACCTGGGTGCAGCATTGCAGGTGATCGCGTATGAATGGCGCCTGGCCCTGGGCGGTTTTGACGCCGCTGTCAACGCAGAGCCCGCCGCAGTTGCGCCGCCGATGGACCGTGCAGCCGACGCGCAGCAGGTTGCGGGCTTGCTCGCGCACCTGGCGCAATCCTTGGCGGCCATTGGTTTCCTGGACCCGGCGGCACCGAAAAAACTCATGCCCCGCCTGAACCAGCTGTTCAACCGCGCCGGCATCACGACCGACGAGGTTCACATCCTGCGCGGCATTGCAAAAATGATGGTGCGGCCCAACGTGCCTGGTACGGACGGCAAACCCTTGCCGCCAGCAGCCACTGCTTCAAACAGCTAGACTGCGTTCCCGCCTTTGACGGTAATCCACTATGTTCACGCGAATCCGCTCCGACATCCAGACCATTCTGGACCGCGACCCCGCCGCCCGCAATACTTGGGAGGCACTCACCTGTTACCCCGGCCTGCACGCGCTGGTGTTGCACCGTCGCGCCCATTGGGCCTGGACCCATGGTTTTAAATGGCTGGGTCGTTTTGTGTCGCACATTGGCCGCTTCCTGACGGGCATTGAGATCCACCCCGGCGCTGTGATCGGGCAGCGGGTGTTCTTCGACCACGCCATGGGCGTGGTGGTCGGCGAAACCGCTGAAATTGGCGACGGCTGCACCATCTACCAGGGCGTGACTTTGGGCGGCACCTCGCTCTACAAAGGCACCAAACGCCACCCGACGCTGGGCAAAAATGTGGTGGTCAGCGCAGGCGCCAAAATCATGGGCGGCTTCACCGTGGGCGACAACGCCAAGGTGGGCGCCAACGCCGTTGTCATCAAACCCGTGCCCGAGGGTGCCACGGCCGTGGGCATTCCGGCGCGCATCATCATGCCCAAGACGGTCGATGCCAGTGGCGACGCCGCCATGGTCAGCCATTTCAGCGCCTATGGCATCACCAATGACGACGACCCGGTCAGCCTGGCGATGAAGGGCCTGATAGACGCCACCGCGGGTCAGGACAAGCAGATTGCCCTGTTGTGGCAGGCCATTGGAAAGCTTCAGGCCAACCCAGGCGCCACCAACTGCGTGCCGATCGACGCGGCATTGAGCCAGTGTTTTGAAGCGGAAAAAATCACGCTGATCGTGGGGAAGTAACAGGCCGAATCGCCGACTTTGGCCGAAACGCCTTGCACACCGCGTCATTCGTTTCGATGTAAGGCCCGCCGATCAAGTCCACGCAGTAGGGTACGGCGGCAAAAATGCCGGGCAGGATGGACTGGCCGGTGGCGTCGCGCAGGCCTTCCAACGTTTCCTGGATCGCCTTGGGCTGGCCGGGCAGGTTGATGATCAAGGTCTGGTCCCGCACCACTGCGCATTGACGCGACAGGATGGCAGTGGGGACGAACTTCAGGCTGATCTGGCGCATCTGTTCGCCGAAGCCAGGCATCTCTTTGTGCGCCACGGCCAGTGTGGCTTCGGGCGTGACGTCGCGCAAAGCCGGGCCAGTGCCGCCAGTGGTCAACACCAGGGCACATTTGACATCGACGAGTTCAATCAAGGCCTGGCTGATCAGCACTTGTTCGTCCGGAATCAAGCGGGATTCGAAAGTGACAGGGTTCTTCAGCGCGCGGCTGAGCCAGTCTTGCAAGGCGGGCAGGCCTTTGTCTTCATAGACGCCGGCGCTGGCGCGGTCGCTGATGCTGACAATGCCAACCTTGACGGGGTCGAAGGCGTTTGAAGCGCCTGTCATGGCTTGTACACCGCGCTGTCTGATGCCTTGTTGAAGGCGCTGTCAGAGGCTTCGTCCGACAGGGCGCTCTCGGGCGACAGGGTTGTTTTGACGATTTGAAAAATATCCCTGAACGCACGGCCATGACGCACCGCTGCCCCAGGCTTTTCCGGCTTGGCATCTTTGCGGGCCTGGCGGATCAGGGCGCGTAGCTGTTGCGAGTCTGACAGCGGATGGTGCTGAACCCACTGGCCGAAGGCGTCGTCGTCGGCGATCAGGCGGTCGCGCCAGGTTTGCGCCTGGTGCAGGGCCAGAATGTCGGCGGCCGAGCCACTGTGCTGCTCGTCCAGGACGGCTTTGACGGCGTCAACTTCCGCTGGGTCGAGTAGGCGCATCAGTTTGCCGATGAATTGCATCTGGCGGCGTTTGCCTTCGAAATTGCTGATGCGCTTGGCTTGCGCCACTGCGTCTTTGAGCTTCTCGCTCAAGTCCAGTCGGGCCATGAAATCAGGGCGCAGCGTCAACAGGTCTTCGCCGAGTTTCTGCAGCTCGAGGCTTTCTTTTTTCAGGTCGGTGCGGCTTTGCGCGTCGGTGCCTTTGAGCTCTTTCTTCAATTCCAGGTCCAGCTCACTGCCTTCGGCGACGAACTGGCCTTTGACGAAATAACCTTTGGTGGGTTTGCGGGACATTCGGCAATTCAATAAATCCAATCGTTGGGCGCATTGCTGCGTTGCAAATCCTCGCAATAGGGGGTATTGCGCTGAGTTGCGCCTTGCACTGCATCCCAAAAATTGATTTTCTTGACATGCCGATCAGTGTGCGATGGAGGGGGAAGTATCATAGCGCGGACATGAAGAATCCAAACTCCCTCCGCCCCAATCGCTTGAATCCCAGCTCATCCGCACCGGGTGCGCCTGAACAGGGCTTCAGCTACAGCCGCCCGTTTTTTGAAGACCTGGTGGACACGGCGCTGAAACACGCCAAAAGACTGGGCAGCACCGACGCCGGCGCAGAGGCATCTGAAGGCTGCGGCCTGAGTGTCTCGGTGCGCAAAGGCGAGCTGGAGAATGTGGAGCGCAACCGCGACAAAAGTTTGAGCGTGAGCGTCTACCTGGGCAAGCGCCGTGGCAGCGCGAACACGTCGGACTTTTCGCGCAAGGCGATTGAACAAACCGTGCAGGCCGCGTACGACATTGCCCGCTTCACGGCGGAGGACCCGTTTGCCGCCCTGCCTGATGTGGCGGACATCGTGCCACAGGCCGAGCAGCGCACCGACCTGGACCTGTTTTACCCCTGGGATGTCAGCAGTGAACAAGCGTCCGTTTTGGCGATGGCCTGTGAAGCAGCGGCGCTCAAAACCAGCCGGCGCATCACCAACAGCGAAGGCGCAGGCGTGTCGGCCCAGCAGTCGCATTTTTTCAGCGCCCACAGCAATGGTTTCAGGGGCGGGTATGCCAGTTCGCGCCATTCCCTGTCGGTGTCTCCGATTGCGTCCAGCCCCGGAAAAAACGGCGATATGCAGCGTGATGCCTGGTACAGCTCTGAGCGCAATGCCGCTGACCTGGCCTCGCCCGAAGCCGTGGGGCGTTACGCGGCCGAGCGGGCCTTGAGCCGCCTGAATTCACGCAAGATCCCGACGACTGAATGCCCGGTGCTGTTTGAGTCGCCACTGGCGGCCGGGCTGCTGGGCGCGTTTGTACAGGCAGTCAGCGGCGGCGCCCTGTACCGCAAGAGTTCATTTTTGCTGGATTCACTGGGCAAGCAGGTGTTGCCCAAACACATTGACATCATGGAAGACCCCTTCATCCCGGGGGGCAAAGGCAGCAGCCCGTTCGATGACGAAGGGGTGCGTGTCCAGGCCCGCCAGGTGGTTGAAGCGGGCCGGGTGCAGGGTTATTTTCTGGGCAGTTATTCAGCCCGCAAACTGGGCATGAAGACGACCGGCAACGCGGGCGGCTCCCACAATTTGAATCTAACGTCGCGGCTCACGCGTATTACAGACACGCTGGATGCCATGATTGAAAAACTGGGTACCGGCTTGCTTGTGACCGAACTGATGGGCAGCGGCGTGAATTACGTGACGGGCGACTATTCACGCGGCGCCAGCGGGTTCTGGGTGGAAGGCGGGAAGATTGCTTTCCCCGTGCACGAGATCACGATTGCCGGCAACATGAAAACCATGCTCAAGGGCATTCAGGCGGTGGGCGCTGACACCTACAACTACGGCGCCAAAACCGTGGGTTCGATTTTGGTGGGCAAAATGAAGGTGGCGGGGAGTTAACCAAAGGACTTGTTTGATGCACGACGGAAATCTGAAGACGGTTGTCTGGCTGGCCCAACGGCTGGTGACCGCCTGCATGGCTTTGGCAGCGGCCGCTGTACTGGCACAGGCCGCGCCCAAAATTGCGAATTCCGCGCCAGCCGATATGCTGCTCCCCGAGGCGCAAGTTGAGCTGCACCCCTGGCAAGCGGCTTTGCCACGGCTCACGGCCGAAGCCTACTTCACCAACTTGCACCAGGGCGATAAAATTGAAACCCCGTTTCTGGTGAAGTTTGGCCTTTCAGGGGGTTGGGGCTTGGCACCCATCGCCAAGCCCATCAGCGGGAAAAGCGGCCACCACCATTTGCTGGTCAACCGCGACTTGCCGCTGGACTTCAAACAGGCCTTGCCGTTCACCGACCAGTACATCCACTTTGGCAAAGGCCAAATGGAAACCGTGCTCAACCTGGCGCCGGGCCAGTACCAATTGCGCCTGCTGCTGGCGGACGACAAACATTTGCCATATTTTGTGTACAGCAAACCGATGACCATCACGGTCACCAAAAAGAACACCACAGATCCCAAAAGCCTGGTGGTGCCGGGCTTGAGCCTGGCCGTTGAAGGGCGCAGCGTGAAGCGCCCGTTTCGGGTTCAGTTCCATGTGTCTGGCTTGAATGTGGCGCATCAGACGCAGAAAGAAAAAGACACCGGGCACTTCAGATTGACGGTGTCGTCGGGCACCGCTTCAAAATCGGCTGTGATGGATTTTGTCAATGGCCAGACCGAGGTCTGGCTGGAACCGCCCTTGGGCGAATACACCCTGAAACTGGATTTTCTGGACAATGCGAACCCCGGCAAAATGCTGGCGGTGGGGGTGACGCAATCGGTCAGTGTCGAGTAGGGCGGCTTAGGGCCGGGGTCAAGGCGCCAAGGCAGCTTTCACCGCTGCCGATACCTGGCTCATATCGGCCTTGCCAGCCATTTTGGCCTTGACCGCTGCCATCACCTTGCCCATGTCGCCCGGGCCTGCTGTACGGCCCAATTCAGCGCTTAACGTGGCAACAATCGCCCTGACCTCGGCCAGAACCTCGTCCGCGCCCATGCGTTGCGGCAAGTAAGCCTCCAGCACTTTCAACTCAGCCGATTCCTTGTCGGCCAGGTCCATGCGATTGGCCTGGGTGAACGCGGTGATCGAGTCTTTGCGCTGCTTGATGAGTTTGTCCACAATCCCGATCACCGCGACATCGTCCACCACGATGCGTTCATCGACTTCTTTTTGCTTGATGGCCGACAGCAACAGGCGGATCGTACCCAGGCGCTCGCTGTCTTTAGCCCGCATGGCGGTCTTCATGTCTTCAGTGATTTGTTCTTTGAGCGTCATGTCGAAATTCCTTCCATTTAATTGGGGTCAGATTCCAATTAATTTGCCGCAATATGAAAAATTAATTGGAATCTGACCCCAATTAATCGCTTGAAAATTTCCACAATAAAAAAGCCCGCTTGCAGTGACAAGCGGGCTTTTTTTGCCTCGAAGGCCAGGTCTGGATCGGTCGATCAGAACAGTTTCTTCGGGAGCTGCATCGAGCGGATCCGCTTGTAGTTGCGCTTGACAGCGGCGGCTTTTTTGCGCTTGCGCTCGGCGGTGGGTTTTTCGTAGAACTCGCGGGCGCGCAAGTCAGTCAAAAGGCCCAGTTTTTCGATGGTGCGCTTAAAGCGGCGCAGAGCCACGTCAAAGGGCTCGTTTTCTTTGATACGGACGGTTGTCATTAATTAAAAAAGTTCCGAAAGTGTGCAGGGAATCGCCATTGGGAAGATCAGGCTCAAAGGCGACATGACTGCGGTGTTCCCCCACTCAACGTTGATCAGGCAGTGAGGGTTTGCCAGCAAGCCTTGGATTATAGCTTGGTCGTTGCCATGCCGTGGGCGCAGGCAAATGCGCTGGCCCAGGCCCACTGGAAGTTGTAGCCCCCCAGCCAGCCCGTCACGTCCACGACCTCGCCGATGAAATACAGTCCCGGCACGCGCGATTGCATGGTCTGGCTCGAAAGCTCCCGCGTGTCCACCCCGCCGGCCGTCACTTCGGCCTTTTTGTACCCTTCGGTGCCGGTGGGTGTGATGTCCCAGTGTTGAAGGCGTTCGGCCAATTGCAGCAGCGCTTTGTCAGTGGCTTCGTTGACGGGGCGCTCCAGGGCCGCGTCTTGCGCCACCCAGGCGTCAGCCAGCCGTGCCGGCACCAGGGCGGCGAGCTCATTGGCGACGCGTTTTTTGGAGGTCAATTTGGCCTGGGCCAGATGCTGGCCTAACGCAAGCTTCGGTGCCAGGTTGAGCCGAATCGGTGTGTTGTCCTGCCAGAAGCTGGAAATTTGCAGCACGGCAGGGCCGCTCAACCCCCGGTGGGTGAACAGCAGATCCTCGGAAAAACGAATCCTTGATTTTTTGCCGCCGGTTTCAATCGATACCGGCAGCGACAGCCCGGCCAAGCCTGAAAAACTTTGCCATTGGGTGCCGTCAAACGTCAAGGGCACCAGCGCCGGGCGGGGTGCCACCACGTTGAGCCCGAACTGACGCGCAATGCGGTAGCCGAAATCTGTTGCGCCAATTTTCGGAATTGACAAACCGCCGGTTGCGATCACCAGCGATTGGGTCTGGATGAGTCCTCGGTTACTCTCAATTAAATAGCTAGATAGGCCCTTTTCATGGGGACTTTCATCGCTTTTTTCTATGGATATAACTTTGCAAGCTTGCCAGCGGGTGACTTGGCCCAGGTCACATTCAGCCAACAACATGGCGATCAGGTCCTCTGCCGAGTGGTCGCAGAACAACTGGCCCTTGTGTTTTTCATGAAAGGCAATGCCATGCCGGGTCATCAGCGCCAGAAAGTGAAGCGGCGTGTAGTTTGCCAGTGCCGATCGGCAAAACTTGGGGTTGTCGCTCAGAAAGTTGGCGGCCGATACCTCGCGGTTGGTGAAGTTGGCGCGTCCGCCGCCCGAGATGCGGATTTTTTCAGCCACTTTGTCGCTGTGATCCAGCACCAGCACCTTCAGCCCCAATTGGCCCGCCACACCTGCGCAAAACAGACCGGCCGCACCAGCGCCGACGATGACGGCATCGAATGAATTCATGGCTTGATTTTGACTCAAGCCGACGGGGCCAGAGGCAGCGTCAAGCGGTGCGGACCAGAGCTTCGCAATCCGCCAATGCCAGTTGCACGCCTTTGACCACGTCGCCCACCACCATGACCGACGGGCTGCCAAGCCCGGCATTTGCAACGCTGACGGCGAGTTCCCCCAGAGTGGTGACGAGTTGCCGCTGGTTGGGCAGCGAGGCGTTCTGGATGACCGCGACCGGCGTGTCGCGCGGCAGTCCGGACAACAGCTCGTTCTGGATACGCTGCACGCCGCTGACGCCCATATAAATCACCAGCGTCAATTTGGCCTGCCGGGCCATTGCCGCCAGCGACTTCCAGTCGGTGCCTGCGTCGTTGGGTTTGGCATGGCCTGTGACAAACACCACGCCATGGGCATGTTCGCGGTGCGTCAGCGGCACGCCCAGGGACGTGATGGCCGCCAGGCCCGATGTGATGCCATTCACAACACGGACTTGCACGCCCGCCGCC
This sequence comes from Burkholderiales bacterium, assembly GCA_025360385.1. Taxonomy (GTDB): domain Bacteria; phylum Pseudomonadota; class Gammaproteobacteria; order Burkholderiales; family Burkholderiaceae_C; genus JANYCG01. The sequence goes on from JANYCG010000074.1 coordinate 7,983, forward strand.
TGGAGGTGTTCAAGCTCTTCGCCGCCCCGGCCAAAGATGAAGGGGTCTCCGCCTTTGAGGCGCACCACGTTTTCGCCGTCCAGCGCCGCCATCACCATGAGTTTTTCGATGAACGCCTGCGGCGTGGATTTGCAGCCGCCGCGTTTGCCAACGTGCACGACGCGTGCGCCGGGCTTGGCGTACAGGGCCACGATGTCTTCGTTGACCAGGTCGTCCACCAGCAGCACGGTCGCCGCTTGGATCGCCTTGATGGCCTTGAGCGTCAAGAGCTCCGGATCGCCAGGCCCCGCACCGACGAGGGTGCATTGGCCTTTCGCCGCCCGAGATGGCATGCCCGCCGTCGACGCTGTTTTTACAGTGGTTTTCATAGTTGAGTGGACACTCGCAAGATGTGTTCCACCTGCTTCGCAATCGACGGCGGCACCGGGCTTTTGCCAGTCAGGACGCTGCGAATATAAGCGGCTGTCGTGTCCGCATCAAAGGTTTTGGGCAGGTCAGGCAAGGACGGTAGGGTCCCGGCCTGGGCCTCTTGCACCACAGCGCTTTGCCCGGCAAGAAAAACCGCCATGTGCGGCATGCGCCGCGCATCCGCGACCGACTCGCCTTCCGTGCCGCGAAGCAGCATGGCGTTGGTTTGCATCAGCGCAAACGTGGCGGCCATCGACACCGCGTATTCGGGGTGGGTATAACTGCTCACCAGCAAACTTTTGCCCGCGCAGGGGTTCATCAGTTTGACCACGCTGTGCCCGGAGTTGCGCAAATTGACGACGCGGCGCACGTCCAGCAAACGCTGCAAGCCCGGGCAGAGCAACTCGGTGGGTGCAAAGGCAATATCGCCATCAGCTATTGATGTTATAGCTGTCTGAGCATGTATTTCAAGGACATCCAGCACTTTTGAGGTGTAAACCCGGGTTGATTCGGTGGCGGTGCCATGCACCAGCACTGGCAAGCCTTCGCGTGCCAGCAGCAGCGCCAGCAGGGGCGTGAGCACAGGCAGTTTGCGCGCGCCGTTGTAGCTGGGGATGACGACGGTGGGCCGCCCGCTGTCGGTGGCGGGTACCCGGTTCAGCCTCTGGTGCGTGGCATCCAGAAACCCCGCCATCTCCAGGGCGGTTTCACCCTTGATGCGCATGGCCAGGCAAAAGCCGCCAATCTCAAGGTCAGTGACCGCGCCGTCCAGCACCTGGCCAAACAGGTCAGCCGCCTGCTCGCGGCTGAGCGACCGCGCCCCGTCTTTGCCGCGTCCGATTTCCTTGATGTATTTGCCGATGCCCATGGGGGAGATTGTCCCCGATAGGTCATCACTTGGGGCTATATCCTTATGGCTTTTGCCCACTGGCCGCAGTCTGGGGCGCGCTGGCAAGGGGCGCATTCGCATCGACCTTGTGGTAGCCCGCTTCTTGCAACTTCTTGACGCAGTTGGTCGAGCGGATCAAGGCCAACGGGGCAAAGACGAAGCCCACGCCCCACTTGCTGCAATCGACCTCTGCGCCTTCTTCGTTTTCCATGTGGGCTGATGTGGCGGCGCACGCCGCAATGGCCATCACCATTGCAAATATCAGGCATCTTTCGATTGGTTTCATGGAAGCTCCCAAAGATTTTTAGTTCCGGGATTCTCCCACCTTCGGCCTCTCTGTGTTGGGTAGCCATTCCCACCACTCGTGCTGGCCGCCACCGACGCGCAACTGGTGGAGGCCAGGCGCTTCTATACCGAACGCATGAAGATGGTGGTGGAACCCACTGGCGCTCTGAGTTTTGCAGCGGCGCGCCATGGCGGTTTGCCACTGCAGGGCAAGCGCGTGGGCGGGGTGGTGAGCAGCAGCAATGTGGATATGAGAACTTTTTCACGCTTGATCGCGGATTGAATCCAAATCCCGCCGCAAGCGTGATTTTTTGCGCATTCTGGCGTATCTGCCGCCAATGACTTGTCGCACCGCTCAGATCCATTCACTCACATGTCGGTGCCGGGGCGAATCCCCGGCCGAGCAAAGCGCCAATGACCGGATACGTGGTGCTACCGGCACTAACACCGCAAAAATGCCAGGCACTTGTTGTCTCGCATTTTTCTTTTTGCCATTCGGAATCAGCATGGCGCACCCACTGGCGATGGACGAGCCAGCCCAAGCTGCCTCCAGCTTGCCACCCGCTTGTTTCCTGGCGTAGTATTACCAGGTATTACAAGCTAAAGGCAAGCATGGAAGTCACATCCGTCACCAGCAAAGGGCAAGTCACCATTCCCAAAAGTGTGCGCCAGCAGTTGGGCATCCGGCAGGGCAGCCGCATCGAGTATTCTGTGGCGGTGGTCTGTCACTGCCGCACGTCACGGTGGAAGACCGCAACACCGTGGAGCAGGCCGTGTCGCAGTGCGAGGCGGGCATTGACCTGGCCGACGCCTTGCACCACGCCAGCTACCGCGCCTGCCAAGGCGTGTCGACGTTTGATGACAAGAAGTTTGCGCGCCGGGCGAAGCGCCTGGACTTGGCACCTGCGGTCACGCTGGTGGCTTGAACTCAAACTTGGCACGACCCATGCCGCGCTTCAGTGCCCTCTTTGACCAGCTTGGCTTGCCTGCTGATGTAGTCGGCATTGCCGGGTTTTTGGCCGCGCATGCGCCGCTGACCGGCGACATCAAGTTGGCCGACGCACCCTTCTGGACGCCCGCACAGCCTGTGTTTTTGCGCGGGGCCGTGGCGGAGCGACGCGTTCGTACTACCAGGCGCGGCGCAATCCCAGACACCAGTTCAAGCGGCCTGCTTCAGCGGCACAGAAGCCCCCACCAGCCGCTTCAACTCCGGCACGCAAGAGCCGCAATGGGTGCCGCACTTCAAGGTGGACTGCAACGAGGCCAGGCGTTGTTCGGCGCTGCCGCCGTGCTGGCCCAGGTGAAGCTGGATGGCGCTTTCAGTCACGTTGAAGCAGCTGCACACCTGTTTGCCGCGCGACTGCACGGCCAATGGGGGTTTGGAGCCGGGCGCCAGCAGCAGGCGACCATAGGCTTGCGCGGGCAGCTCGTCTTGCAGCAGGGTCTTGATCCAGGCTTCGGCGCTGGTGTCGCCAGCCAGCAGGAAGGCGTCGAGCTGGACGGAGGCGTCGGCGTGCTTGGACATGCGCATCGCGCGGCGTTGGCCCTTTTTGCGGTCGGCGTAGCGCATGGTGTCCAGGCCGTCCAAGCCCAGATGTGCTTCGATCTGGGCCAGCACGTCGTCGGGCGGGGTCTCGTGCGCGGCGGCGCGGAACAACACGCCGCTGCGCTGGTTGGCCGCGTCGGCCAAAAGCGTATTGCTCGCAAAAGGAACACAACTGGCAAAGGGGAAAAGCCGCATCATCTGCATCAGCGCCGTGCGCGCCGCCAGCATGTCTGACCCGGGCAGCCACGCCACCGCCAAAAGCTGCCAGGGCAGCTCAGCCTTCAGGATCTTGACGGCGGCATGTTTGAGCTCGGGCTGTTTTGAGCTGGGGCAGTAGGCGCTGGTGGTGAGCGCGTTCACGCCGGCCAGTGGCGTGCCTGTGCTGGAGCAGCCGCTTAGATATTCCTCGCCCCAATGCATGGCGATGAAGGCCTGGCTCATGCCGATCTCGTTGCTGCCTTGCAGCGGAACGATGATGGAGCCGCGCTTGCTGGTCACATACACCGGGTCGCCTTCCTTCAGCAGCCGGCGCGCCATGTCCTGCGGGTTCATCTGCACACAGGGCTCGGCCACGTGGCCGAACAGGCGGCCCAGTGTGCCAGTGCGGCTCATGCCGTGCCACTGGTCACGCAGGCGCCCTGTGGTCAGCGAGAAGGGGTAACGCGATTCACGCGGCTCGGCCACGGGCTTGTAAACCGTGTTGACGAAGTTGGCTTTGCCGTCGGGCGTGGGGAAGATGTTGTCCTCGTAGAGGCGGGTTTTGCCGGAGCTGGCGCCTTGGGGGTAGGGCCATTGCTGCGGGCCTTGGGCTTCGAGCAGGGCGTAACTCAGGCCAGTGATGTCGAGGTCGCGGCCGCGCGTGGATTCGCGGTGCTCGTTCCAGATGGATTCGGGAGTGGTGTAGGGGAACAGGGTGCTGAACCCGGAAATTGGGGTCAGAGCCGAAATTCGCATTGACGATTCGGCGGGATCAATAGCTGGGGGGCGAAATTCGGATCCGACCCCAATTTCCTCCAGCCGCTTTGCAAAGTCAACCGCGATCTGCCAGTCATGCCGCGCTTCGCCAGGCGCTGCCACTGCCGCCCGCACCCTGCTGATGCGGCGCTCGCTATTGGTCACCGTGCCTTCCTTCTCGCCCCAGGTGGTGGCGGGCAGCAGCAGGTCGGCGTACTGGCAGGTGGCGGTGGTGGCAAAGGCTTCCTGCACCACCACAAATTCGGCGCGTTCCAGCGCGCGGCGCACGGTGGCCTGGTCGGGCATGCTTTGCGCGGGGTTGGTGCAGGCTATCCACAGCGCCTTGATCTCACCGTCGGCGGCGGCCTGGAACATCTCCACCGCTGTCTTGCCAGGTTTGTCGGGCACCGCAGCCACACCCCACAGCGCGGCCACCTCCGCCCGGTGCGCGGGGTTGGCCAGGTCGCGGTGGGCGCTGAGCAGATTGGCCAGGCCGCCCACCTCGCGCCCGCCCATGGCGTTGGGCTGGCCGGTGAGCGAGAACGGCCCAGCGCCGGGCTTGCCGATCTGCCCCGTGGCCAGGTGCAGGTTGATCAGCGCGGCGTTCTTGGCCGTGCCGCTGCTGGACTGGTTCAGGCCCTGGCAATACAGGCTGAGGGTGGCTTTGCGATGCTGCGCGTCGCTTGCTCCGCCCGTGGCGAACAGGCGCGCGCAGTCCAGCAGGTCCTGCTTGCGGATGCCGCAAGTCTGCGCCACAAGCTCGGGTGTGTAGTCGCGCACGGTGGTCTTCAGCGCGTCAAAGCCCTGGGTGTGGGCGCCGATGAAGGCCGCGTCCACCCAGCCCTCCCACAGCATGATGTGCAGCAGGCCGTTGAACAGCATCACGTCGGTGCCGGGCAAGAGCGGCAGGTACAGGTCGGCAATGCTGGCGGTGTCGGTCTTGCGCGGGTCGCAGAAGATGATCTTCAGGCCAGGGTTGGCCTTTTTGGCGTCTTCAATGCGCCGGAACAGGATGGGGTGGGCAAACGCCGTGTTGGAGCCGACGATGAAGATGCAGCCCGCGTGGTTCACGTCGTCGTAGCAAGAGGGCGGCGCGTCGGCGCCCAGCGTCTGCTTGTAGCCGGCCACGGCGCTGCTCATGCACAGGCGCGAATTGGTGTCGACGTTGTTGGTGCCAACCAGGCCCTTGGCCAGCTTGTTGAAGACGTAATAGTCTTCGGTGAGCAGTTGGCCCGAGATGTAAAAGCCCACGCTGTCCGGGCCGTGGTCGCGGATGGTCTGCGCGAAGCCTTCGGCGGCGAAATCCAGCGCGGCGTCCCAGCTGACAGCTTGCGGCGCGGCGTTGCGGTGCAGGCGTCGCATGGGCTGCAGCAGCCGGGTTTGCAGTGTGATCTCGCGGCTGGCCGTCAGGTGCAGCGTGGAGCCCTTGGTGCACAGGCGGCCGAAGTTGGCCGGGTGGTCCGGGTCGCCCTTGACGTTGACGATCTGTGCCCCATCGGACTCGATGATGACGCCGCAGCCCACCCCACAATACGGACAAGTGGATTTGGTTTCTCGCATCCCGGCAGCTCTCAAGCTGGGACGGGCATTCGGCGCGACGGCCCGGCAATGGGGCGGACCTGGTCGATGGCGTGGCCCAGCAATTCGGTGGCATCCAGGTAGACCGCGCCGTCTTTGACCTGCACGGAAAATTGGGGCGTGCAGCCTTCGTCGGGCGCTTTGGCACAGCCGTCACCCAGGCCAATGTTCCAGTTGTGCAGCGGGCAAGCCACGCTGGTGCCGTGGACGATGCCCTGACTCAAGGGACCGCCCTTGTGCGGGCAGCGGTCGAGCAAGGCAAACACGGTGTCTTCGCCATTGCGGAACAGCGCCACGTCCATGCCCTGCGCCCGTGACACGCGACGTGAGCCCAGGACGGGGATGTCGGTGATCAGGCAGATTTTTTTCCAGTCGTTCATCATGCTATATTTTGTGAAGCTAACTATTGAGTATTTACGGGAACTTGTGGCACTTTTTACTTCTAATATCGGCTCAAGCCGATATTTTTTCAAACTGGCGTGTGTCCACCGATGCCTTGTCAAATTCAAACCACGGGTCAGGCTCGCCTTCCAGGGCAGCCTGCAAATTGGCCCACAGTGTTTTGCGGCCAGCGTGGTCTTCCAGGATGCGCTTCTTCACGTAGTCCAGCCCGACGCGGCTGACAAAGTGCACCGTGCGCTCCAGGTACCAGCCCTCTTGCCGGTACAGCTCGCAAAACGCGCCGGTGTACTCCAGCACTTCATCAGGCGTTTTGAGTTTGGTGAAGAAATGCGCCACCTCGGTCTTGATGCCGCCGTTGCCGGCCACGTACATTTCCCAACCCGATTCGACGCCGATGATGCCCACGTCCTTGATGCCGGCCTCGGCACAGTTACGCGGGCAACCGCTCACCGCAAACTTCACCTTGTGCGGGGCGTACATGCGCCACATGGCGCGCTCCAGGTCCTTGCCCATCTGCGTGCTGTCCTGCGTGCCCATGCGGCACCACTCTGAGCCGACACAGGTCTTGACGGTGCGCAGGGCCTTGGCATAGGCATGGCCGCTGGGCATGCCGATGTCCTTCCACACCGCTTGCAGGTCTTCTTTTTTCACGCCCAGCAAATCGATGCGCTGGCCCCCTGTGACCTTAACGGTGGGGATTTTGTACTTGTCCACCGCGTCGGCAATGCGGCGCAATTCGCTGGACGTGGTCTCGCCACCCCACATCCGCGGGATGACGGAGTAGGTGCCGTCCTTCTGGATGTTGGCGTGGCTGCGTTCGTTGATGAAGCGGCTTTGCGGGTCGTCTTTAGCCTCTTTGGGCCAACTGCTGATGAGGTAATAGTTGACCGCCGGGCGGCATGACGAACAGCCATTGGGTGTTTTCCAGTCAAAAAACTGGTGCACGCTGGCCATGGTCACCAACCGGTTTTTGACGATGCCGTCGCGCACTGCCTGGTGTCCGTGCTCGGTGCAGGCACACATGGGTTTGGTTTTGGGCGTGGCGGAATAGTCGCCGCCGGCCGTGAACATCAAAATCTGCTCGACCAGGCCGGTGCAGGAGCCGCAGGACGCGCTGGCCTTGGTGTGTTTGCGCACTTCGTCGAGTGTGAACAGGCCTTTCTCCTTGATGGCCTTGCAAATCGCGCCTTTCTTCACGCCATTGCAGCCGCAGACCTCGGCATCGTCGGGCATTGACGCGGCCTTGCTGTGACCTTCATGGCCGACATCACCGATATTGGATTCGCCGAACATCAGCTTGTCGCGGATGTCTGCGACGCTGCGGCCGTCGCGTAGCAGCTTGAAGTAATAACTGCCGTCGACGGTATCGCCGTACAGGCAGGCACCGACCAACTTGTCTTCTTTCAGCACCAGCTTTTTGTAGACACCGCCAAATGGGTCGCTCATGACGATTTCTTCGCAACCTTCGCCGCCCTGGAACTCGCCGGCGCTGAACAGGTCGATGCCGGTGACTTTGAGCTTGGTGGAGGTCAGCGAGCCGGTGTAGCGCCCAATGCCAAACTGCGCCAGGTGGTTGGCCGCCACTTTGGCCTGCTCAAACAGCGGCGCCACTAAGCCGTAGGCAATGCCCCGGTGGGCGGCGCATTCACCCACACTGTAGATGCGCGCGTCCGTGGTGGTTTGCATGGTGTCGTTCACCACGATGCCCTTGTTGCAGTGCAGGCGCATGGCCTCGGCCAGTTCGGTGTTGGGGCGAATACCGACAGCCATCACCACCAGGTCGGCACTAATTTGCGTGCCGTCCTTGAACTGGATGGCGTTGACGCGGCCCGCTTTGCCGTTGTCCGCGTCGCCCACCAAGGCCTGGGTTTGCGCCCCGATCATGAATTTAAGCCCGCGTTGCTCCAGAGACTTTTGCAGCAGCTTGCCCGCGACGCTGTCGAGCTGGCGCTCCATGAGCCAAGGCATGACGTGCACCACGGTGACGTTCATGCCGCGCAACATCAAGCCGTTGGCGGCCTCCAGACCCAGCAGGCCGCCGCCAATCACGACGGCGTTCTTGAATTGCGTGGCGGCCTCAATCATGGCGTTGGTGTCGGCGATATCGCGGTAGGCGATCACACCCTTCAAATCTTTACCGGGAATCGGCAGGATGAACGGGTTGGAGCCGGTGCACATCAGCAGGCGGTCGTATTCGACCTCGGTGACACGGCCAGCGGCATCCACAGCGCGCACGATGCGTTTGACGCGGTCAACTTGAGTGACCTTTTGGCCGGCGTGCAGAGTGATGTGCTTTTCTCTGTACCAATCCCAGGAGTTCAGCACGATCTTGTCAAGCGTCTGCTCGCCCGCCAGCACCGGACTGAGCAAGATGCGGTTGTAGTTGGGGTGAGGCTCTGCACCAAAAACGGTGATGTCGTACAGGTCAGGCGCGACCTTGAGCAGTTCCTCAAGGGTGCGAACACCCGCCATGCCATTGCCCACCATCACCAATTTAGATTTTTTCACCAATGCTTCCTGCCGTTGTATTGCAAGAGACATTGCAATCCCCGTGCCAGAACTATTAGCCAGAGCCATGCTGCATTGCACCAATTTGGGGCTTGAATGCTGCCATGCACCGTTCAAGATCCCAATGCGTGCACTTGTTGCAGGCATGGCAATTGCGTATGCTGTTCCATGGCATTTGAAATTGACATTGGATTCGCGTCCGTTGCCGGGCGTAAAGAAATCAACGAGGATTTCTGCGCTGCCATGCTGCCCGAGGCCGGCCAGGAAAACATGGGTTGCATCCTGGCCATTGCCGACGGCGTGAGCACCGGTGGCATGGGCCGAGAGGCCGCCCAAACCACTGTGACGAGCCTGGTGCGCGACTACTTCGGCACGCCCGAAACCTGGGACACTACGGTGGCGCTGGACCGCATCATTTCGGCGCAGAACAGCTGGCTGTGCGCCGTCAACCGCAAGCGCGTGCCGGTGCTGGGCCTGACCACGCTGACAGCGCTGGTGCTCAAGGGCCAGTCGTACACGCTGGCGCATGTGGGCGACACGCGGGCTTACTTGCTGCGCGGCGGCGTGGCCACCCAGCTCACCACCGACCACGCCGTCAACCACCCCGACTTCAAGCACCAGTTGCTGCGCTGTGTGGGCGCCGAGGACCATGTCGTCGTGGACTACAGCCAGGGCGAAATACAGGTGGGCGACGTGTTCGTGCTGCTGTCCGACGGTGTTCATGGGCATGTGGCCCAGCGCAGCTTGCCCGAGCTGGTGTGTGGCACGGGTGTGCAGGAGGCCAGCCAGCGCCTGCTGGACAGCGCCCTGGTGCAAGGCGGCGACGACAACCTGACCGCCATGGTGGTGCGCATTGAAGGTCTGCTGGAAGCCAGCTTGAGCGACATTGCAGTCAGCGCCCAAAACCTGCCCACGGCCCCGCGCTTGCGCACCGGGCAAACGATTGATGGCATGGCCGTGACGGCCACCGTGGCGGACAACGGCATCAATGTCATTTACCAGGTGCGGGATGCCAATACACAGACGCTGTATGCCCTCAAAACCCTGAACCCCGCCCGTGCACACGACGCACAGGAACGCGCCATGCTGGTGCACGAGGCCTGGTTGTCCAAGCGCCTGCAAACCGGCAAGGCCGCGCAACACCTGGTGGCGCTACACGACCACCTGCCGGGGGGCAAAACGCGCAGCAGTTTTTACTTGCTGTACGACTGGCATACCGGTGAAACTTTGCAGCAGCAGCTTGAAAAATGGGACCGTCATGGTGGGCGCAGCAGCCCGGCCCAAGTGGTCGGCCTGATGCAGCAGGCGCTGAAGGTGCTGGGCTACCTGCACCGTCAGGGCGTGGTGCACCGCGACGTCAAGCCCGCCAACCTGCACCAGGGGACAGACGGGGTGCTGCGGCTACTTGATTTGGGCGTGGCGCAAAGCGGCAAAGAGTCACCCGAGATGCGCGCCCTGCATGCCGGCACGCCAAGTTTCATCAACCCAGAGCAATGGGGCTTCAGCACCGCCGGGGCCGATGCGCCACCCGAGCCGCCCAATGCGCAAAGCGACCTGTTCGCGCTGGGCGTCACCCTGTACCAGTTGCTGACCGGCAAATTGCCGTATGGCGAGGTGTTGCCCTACCAATTGGGCCGCTACTACCGAGACCCGGTGGCACCCAGCCGATTGAACCCCGAGGTGCCCATCTGGCTGGACCACATCGTGCAAAAAGCCGTCTCGCGCGACCAGCGCAAACGCTTTGAAACGGCCGAAGAGATGTTGCTGGCGCTGGAACGCGGCGCCAGCCGCCCGCTGACTGCGCCGCAAGCCTCGGCCTTGATCGAACGTGACCCCACCGCCATCTGGAAAATCGCCGCCGCGATTTCCGCCATTTTCAACGTTCTGCTGGTTTATTGGCTGCT
>JANYCG010000098.1 GCA_025360385.1 Burkholderiales bacterium
CGATGCCAGTCAGCATGGTTCAGTTATGCGCCGAAACCGTCGTCGGCAGAAATGATGGCTCCATTGATAAAGTGGCTCTGGTCGCTACACAGCATCACTAACAAGGCATCCAGATCTTGGGGCTGACCCACACGTTTGCGCGGCAGCATGTTCACCAATTTTTGGCCCGATTCAGTCTGCCAGTGGTGGTGGTTGATTTCCGTGTCGATGTAGCCCGGGCAGATGGCGTTGACGTTGATGCCGAATTTGCCCCACTCCACCGCCATGGCCCGTGTCATTTGGACGACGGCCGCCTTACTCATGCAGTACACGCCGATTTGCGGCAGCACCTTGAGTCCGGCCACGGACGCAATGTTGATGATGCGCCCACCGGTGTAATTGCCGGGCGCGGCCCCTTTGGCCCGCGCCAGCATGCGTTTGCCGACTTCTTGCGCCACAAAAAAAGCGCCCTTGACATTGGTGTTGAAGATGAAATCAAAGTCATCCTCCGCCACGTCCTGCAGCCGCTGGGTGGTGCTGACACCAGAGTTGTTGATCAAGATGTCAATCGAGCCGACTTCAGTTTCAGCCCGTGCAACGGCGGCTTTGATGGAGCCTCGGTGGGTGACATCCAGCTCCACGACGCGGGCATCGCCGCCCTCACCGTCAATTTGCGCCCGCAGCTCCTTGAGTTTGTCCACCCGCCGGCTGGCCAGCACCACGGCTGCCCCGGCCCGGGCCAGCGTGCGGGCAAACTGAGCCCCCAGGCCGCCTGACGCGCCGGTGATGAAGGCCACGCGGCCAGATAAGTCGATGCTGTAAGCCATGGAATGAACCTTTTCAAAAAATATTATGGTTGCAGGCGATTGTGGCATCGCGGGTTCTTGCACCCGAATAAAATGCGCCATCCTTCAGAAAGATTTTGACCATGACAAACCAAGATATCCTGGCCCAGTTCGGCCCCCGCGAAGCCATGGAATACGACGTGGTTGTGGTCGGTGGTGGCCCCGGTGGCCTGGCCACGGCCATCCGGCTGAAACAGCTTGCCGCCGAGAAGGGCACAGAGGTCTCGGTGGTCGTGCTGGAGAAGGGGTCGGAACCCGGTGCCCACATTTTGAGCGGCGCCATCATGGACCCGATTGCCATCACCGAGTTGTTCCCCGACTGGAAAGCCATGGGCGCCCCCTTGAACCAGCCGGTCACCGACGACGCCATGATGTTTCTGGGCGAAAAGTCAGCGTTCAGAACACCCAACTTCTTCCTGCCTGACTGCTTCCAAAACCATGGCAACTACATCGTCAGTCTGGGCGCAGTCACGCGCTGGCTCGCCACTCAAGCTGAATCGCTGGGTGTGGAAATTTTCCCCGGCTTTGCTGCGGCCGAAGTGCTTTACACCGACGATGGAAAAGTCAAAGGCGTGGCCACTGGCAACATGGGTGTCGGCAAGGACGGCGTACCTGGCGACAACTTCCAGATCGGCATGGAATTGCTGGGCAAATACACCGTGTTTGCCGAAGGGTCGCGTGGCCACCTGGGCAAACAGCTGATCGCCAAATTCAAACTGGATGAAGGCCGCGACCCGCAGAGTTATGGCCTGGGCATCAAGGAACTGTGGGAGATTGACCCTGCCCGGCATCAGCCCGGTTTCGTCATGCACACCGCCGGCTGGCCGATGGACAGCAGCACCTACGGCGGCGCATTTTTGTACCATGCCGAAGACAACAAGATCGCCCTGGGTTTCATCACCGGTCTGGACTACGCCAACCCCTACCTGAGCCCATTCGAGGAGTTCCAGCGCTGGAAGACGCACCCCAATATCCGCTGGTACTTTGAAGGCCAGGACAAGGGTTTGAAACCCGCCAAACGCATCGCCTACGGCGCGCGTGCCATCACCGCAGGCGGCCTGATGAGCCTGCCCAAAACCGTGTTCCCCGGCGGCGCGCTGGTGGGTTGTGACGCGGGCTTTTTGAACGTGAGCCGCATCAAGGGCAGCCATGCCGCGATCAAGACCGGCATGCTGGCGGCGGAGGCGGCCTATGACGCACTTCAAGCGGGTCGTCAACACGATGAACTGTCCGCCTACCCGGATGCGTTCGAGAAGAGCTGGCTGCACACTGAACTCAACAAGGCGCGCAATTTCAAGGCCTGGTTCAAGAAGGGCCTGACCGTCGCAACCCTGATGAATGGCGTGGAGCAGTTTGCGCTGAAGGGCCACATCCCCTGGACCCTGCGCCGCGACAAGCCCGACCACCTGTACCTCAAGCCAGCATCCGAGTGCAAACCCATCGACTACCCCAAGCCCGATGGCAAGCTGACCTTTGACCGCTTGAGCAGTGTGTTCATCAGCAACACCAACCATGAAGAGCAGCAACCGGCCCATTTGACCTTGAAGGATGCC
>JANYCG010000122.1 GCA_025360385.1 Burkholderiales bacterium
ACCTTCGACAACCTCGTCAATGGCACATTGCCCGCCAGTGCTTCCAATCTGATCGCAGGCTTGGATCCGGCAGCAATCGCCACCAACGGCTGGGCCACCCCTGCCATCCTCCAAACCCCCACTACAGACCCAACAGGTGCAACGGTGGGCTACACCCGCACCCTGGAACTTGGCAACGGCACCACACTCACCAGCCAGTACGCAGGCGATCCCAGCGCGGGCCCTGCGCAATGGGTGGGCTTTGTTGAAACCACAGCCCACAACAGCTTCGAGTCTCTGACCCAGAACTGGCGCATCAACGCCGACGGCAGCCGCACCCAGACCAGCACTGTCTTCAAAACCACTTCCTTGGACGGCTCCTATGTGGGCAGCGAAACCGATCTGCTCGACCGCACGGTGTACAAGCTCATCGGAGACGCCGACGGCAGCACCACCCGTGTGCAAGACCTGGATGGCACGGCCAACCTGCGCAACGCCGACGCCTCCAGCGTCTTCAGCGACGTCACCGGCCTGATCAATGCCGTCAAGAGCGGCCAGGCCCTGCCCACCCTGGCCAGCGGCCTGCGCCTGGCCAATGACCTGGCCATTGCCAACGGCAGCCCCAACCCCGACCTGGGTGGCGCTGCCCAGGTGGCCGCAGGCGCCCTGAGCTTCTACAACCTCTACAACGCCATGCAAGGCCATGACGACTTCGCCAAGCTCAACGCCACCCTGTCCAGCATCAACTACGCCAACATCGCCATCAACAGCGCCAAGGGGGTGTTTGAGGCCGGTTCAGCCGCCTCTGGCGTCAACAGCGTCCTCAATGGCAGCGCAAGCACGGTGGGCGTGCTGCCCGTCCTGGGCCTGATCGTCAGCATCAAGGCCGGCGACCCCGTGGGCATGGCCATGAGCATCGGCACCTTGCTCAACCCCGCATTCCTGACCACCCCTCTGGGCTGGACACTCGTCGGCATCAGCCTGCTGCGCACCCTCTTCGCCCCCGCTCCGCCCAAGGCCTGGGGCGTGGCCTCTGTTACCTACGGCAGCGGCTTCAACAACACCGCCGTGCAGGTGGTGGCCACGGGCGAAGCCTTTGGCACCGAGCGCGCGCAAGCAGGCCTGCAGTCCACCCTGGACTACCTGCAAACCCAGGTCATCGCCCCCTTCAACCAAAGCCACAACGCAGACCAGCAGCTGGGCCTCATCGCCCAGCGCCTGCCCGGCCTGGCCTGGCGCGCCTCTGACGCGGGCGACCCTGGCTACAACATCACCGACATCGACCCTTTGAGCGGCGCGCAGCGCTACCCCTTCAGGCGCTTTGACGACCAGGGCGTGCCCTTCAGCAGCAACCTTGGCCTGTACCAGGTGGACCCGACCGACCCCAACCAGAGGGGCGGCTTCAACCAGAACATGGTGATGTCGGCCTACAAGCGCCAAGCCATCGCGCCGATGTGGGAGGTGCGCACCGCCAAACTGCAAGGCGACCTGGGCATGCCCAATGCGGGGCTGTCGGAAGAAGAGCGGGCCGCCAAGGCGGGCCTGAGCGCCGCGCTGGACACGGCCTATGCGGCCAGCCACAGCGCCGACCCGCAGGCCGCAAACAAGCGCCTGGGCAGCTTCATGGCGGTGGCGCTGGATTTGGATGGCAGTGGAGCGATCAGCAATCTGACAGCAAGCAAAATGCTGAAAGCATTGAATGCAAAAAGCTATTCTTTTGATAGCTTTTTACGCTCATTCCATGAGGATCAATGGCCTAAATGGCTTGACAACCTGGCTGCAAATGATGGGATTTGGAGGAAATTCGGATGACACGGGACAAACTTACAAAAGTCATCGTACTGACACCGCCGTGGGGCGTTGCACTTAGGAGTTCAAATTCATGAAATGTGTCGCATCGCCTTCCCTAAATCAAAAAAAATTGATTGGCTGCATTTGCCGCTATGCCGCAGAAGTGTTCCTGCTCTGCCTTACCTTGAGCACCCACGCAGATTACCGGGATACCTCTCAGGGCAAGCTGGAAGCAGCGCGCAAATATGCAGACGATTTCCTGACGGAAGATGCCCGTCCAGGGCAGCAATTTTTTACACGCACTCCCAGGTTTCCCGTTTGGAAAGATCAGCCGGTGATTGACTGTGGAATGCACGCAATCATGCGTGCCATTCAAACCCGTGAGCCCTATTTTGAAGACAAGAAGCAGCGTGTTGTGGTGGTACCCGTATGGGTAGATCTACTCATGCTGAATGTGGGTGAACGCACGGGCTACCCATTTGGACAGAATGAAGAGGGTGTGGTGCAATGCAATTTCGAGTACGAACAATATTCTTTTTCAACCAAGCGGTTTGAAAAAATTCCAGACCTTCTGAAAAAACCCTACCTTCAGACCTTCAAAAATTGGGGCGAATTGGTGCCGCGTACTGAGGGCGTACGCGATGGCTATATCGCAATTGACAGCGACAAGCGCTATGTGCGCTTCAATTTTCGCGTCAGTGTGGTCAGAGAATCGCCGTACCAACTGTATCCACAGTTTCCAAGGCATCACCCGGTGATGCCGTCTATCGCGAGGACGAACGAAATAATTTTATTTATTGAAAATTTTCTTAGTCGGGGCGTTTCTGAAAGAGACCCTTCCGCAACAGGGGGGCAGCTACAAAACGATTTGGCACAAATGCGACTGCAGAACGACGAGCGACGATGGCGAGTAGACAAACTCAAAGCCACTCTATGGCATCTGCAATCCTTACCTTCCTTCAGCGATCTTAAATTTCAGTGATATGAGCCATGGACAAACTTCTTTTTAACGCCTACCGCTTTAGTGCAGCAAATTCGGCTCGTATTGAGAATGGCAATGGTCAGAACAACGTCGGAGCCTTGACATCCGACGGTCGTTATGGCTTTGACTGTTCTGGCTTTGTGAACTACCTACTTACCAAAAGTGGCTATCAGATCAACAGCTACACCAGTACTGCTAAAACTATCAAAGTCGATGGCAGTCTCACGGCTGCTGGTGCACAGTGGCAACAAACCATCAGCACCAGCCAAGCCCAGCAAGGTGATCTTGTTTACTTTCAAGGGCATGTTGGCATTGTGGTGTCCTACGATGCGAGTACGGGTGTCGGCGTGTTTCGCAGCTCCACCAGTAGCTATGGCGTAACCGATGCACCGTTCACCACCGGCCCGCAAAATGGTGTGACCTATTGGGGCACAGGTGCCAAGCAGTTTGTTGGCTTTACGCGGGTTACTGCGACGAGCCTATCCGGAATTTTGTGTTTGAGGCATAGCATGTCAAAAAGGAGCATCTATGCCAATGAAAGTAAAGACCGCAATTGCGGCGCAGACGGCGGTAACACGCATATCACCAGCGATGCTGGATCAACTTGTCACCGGGCCGATGACCCAGGAGGGTATCGAAGAGGTGATGCGAGGCTTCAAAAAAGCGTTGATAGAGCGCGTCCTTGGAGCCGAAATGAGCGCCCACCTGGGCTATGCCAATGGTGAAGCCAAACCGTCTAAAACGAGCAACCAGCGCAACGGCACCAGCGGCAAGACGGTGCTCACTGGCGAAGAGTCGCTGCGCATTGAAGTTCCCCGGGATCGCCAAGGCACCTTTGAGCCGCTGCTGATTGGCAAACACGAGCGACGCTTTACGGGGTTTGACGACAAGATCATTGCCATGTACGCCAGGGGCATGACGGTGCGTGAAATCCAGCGCTTCTTAAGCGAGATGTACGCCGTTGACGTCTCCCCCGACCTTATCAGCAGCGTCACCGATGCGGTGTTCAGCGAAGTGCAAGCCTGGCAAAGTCGTCCCCTGGAGCGGATGTACCCGGTGGTGTTCTTTGACGCGCTGCGCGTGAAGATACGCGAGGAAGCCTCAGTGCGAAGCAAAGCCGTCTACCTGGCTTTGGCCATCCTGCCCGATGGCAGCCGCGACATTTTGGGCATTTGGATAGAGAACACCGAAGGGGCCAAATTCTGGATGAAGGTGTTCAATGACTTGAAGACCCGGGGTTGCAACGACATCCTGATCGCCGTCACCGATGGCCTCAAAGGCATGGGCGAAGCGCTGGCTGTGGTGTATCCCCAGACAACGCTGCAAACCTGCATCGTGCACCTGATTCGAAACAGCCTGGACTATGCGTCATGGAAAGATCGCAAGCTGCTTGCAGCGGCCATCAAGCCAATTTACACAGCAGTGAACGCCCAAGCTGCGCTGCACGAGCTGGATGCCTTTGAGCAAAGCCAATGGGGCAAAAAATTCCCCACCGTGGTGGCCGCCTGGCGCAGGGCCTGGGACAGGGTGATTCCCTTCTTTGCGTTTCCCCCCGAAGTGCGCCGGGTGATCTACACCACCAACGCCATAGAAAGCGTGAACGCTCGCTTGCGAAAGATCATCAAAACCAGAGGGCACTTTCCCAGCGACGAAGCCGCCAACAAGCTGATCTGGTTAGCGTTGAAGAACATCACCGCCGACTGGGGCCGAGCTGCCAACAACTGGAAGAGCGCCATGAACCAATTTGCAATCCTGTACCAAGACAGGTTTGAGAAGGCAGCCTCGTAAAATGAATCCGGACTTATCCACCCAGTTGCCCGCTAATGTGGACAACCCGCTCATGGCCTTGAAGGGCCAGCGGGTTGCCCACAAGCGAACAACTGCGTGGATAAGTCCTATCCCCGCGCCTCAAACACAAAAGTACGGACACTCCCCTCAAAGGCGCAGCAACCACATTGGACTTGACGACTACTTTTGGCCCGACTGTGACTTGCATGCCAACCAAGCCATCAAGCTTGTCACCATATACATCTTCCTGGAGCAACAAACCCATTTGGAGGCCAGAAAACACGTTAATGCTGGCATCTCCCACAAAATTAACAGTGACAATCTCTAAGTCGATTTGCTTGGTATTCGATGTCTCCGCTGGGGTCCCCGCCGTTTGGTTGTACTGAACCTTAAAATAGTCGACGCGGGAGGCATTGAGGTCAAACTGAGCGGCGGCATCCCCATTTGCAGTAAAAATAATTTTTAAGGGGATGACCCAGTTTGCGTTAACTGATTGCAGCAAGGCATTCGTTGTAAAGGCAAAAGGATCAGCAGAGGGAATTCTGAAAGGGACTTTTATCGTCCCCAACAGGAATTCTTTATTTTTTATGCTGAACGAGCCGGTTTTTACGATCTTTAGGTTGCCATTTCGTTGAGAAATCCCTTCAAAGGTAACTCGCGCAGATGCCGCCTTCAGATCGAGTGGGTTGAAATGGAGATTCAAATCAGAAAATTTGCCATAAATTCCAACGCTGCCATCGATTGATACGCTACCAATTCCGGTGGGAGAGGAAAATTGGCACGTCATGTCGAGAATGCCGCCGTTGAAGGTAATCCCCGCTCTAATGTGTTGAGCAAGTTTCGTCACAACCGAGCAATCATTTGAGGCAACAAAAAAACCACTATCACTTGAAAATCCGACTGTCCATTGATCGAGTGCTACCGTTGACGTATTGTCAATGGTTGTTACTGCGTTTGCGTGAGGCTGTGGAATGGCACTGCTGACGACAGTAGCTGGTACCGAAGAGACGCTCAATTCGTCAAAGGCGTCACCCAATGCGGCCCGCGCAACGTAGTAGACGGTGCGACCATCCGTCGCTGTGCCTCCAAGACCAGTAACTTTCAACAATCGATCTGGGAAAACCAAAATATCCCCAGGGGAATATGCTGGCGAATTGATCAACGATATCTGCTCGTCAGACAGCACTACGAGCCCCACGGCTTGCGCATCCGGAACAACCCCAATACTGTTTAGTTAGTTGATTTGGTGTTAATATTTCTCCATGTTCATTTTGAGGGGTGGATATGGCGAGAACCAAGGCTGAGTTGTCGGCTGGTGCCAGGCTGGCGGACTTTTTGACG
>JANYCG010000171.1 GCA_025360385.1 Burkholderiales bacterium
GGGCACCTTGGCCAGCAGCGTGACGGGCATGAAGTCCTTGTTGACGTCATACGGTTGATTGGCCAGCATGTAGGGGTTGACCGCCATCGTGCCGACGTGGGTCAGGATGAGGGTATGGCCGTCAGGCGCGGCCTTGGCCACTTCAGACATGGCAATCACGCCTGCGCCCCCCGGTTTGTTTTCAACATAGACGCTCTGGCCGAGCTGTTTGGTCAGCTCGGCAGCGACGGAGCGGGCCACGATTTCGGACGTGCCACCGGGCGCAAAGGGCACCACAAAGCGGATTGCCTTGTGTGGCCAAACGGCTTGGGCCAGCACAGATGGGGCCGCGACTGCAGAGGCAGCAAGGCCAAGCGCTTGCAGGATCTGGCGGCGGGGAATCGGTATTGGCTTCATGGGTGAGGGTTTCAAAAATAGAGATGAAGAAGCTTAACGCCGCGACTGTCGCAAAGCCACTCGTTCAAACCCGAGCCCGCTGTGTGGCCAGGATCAATCCGACCCCAGCATCAGCCGCTTGGGTTGCCGCTGTTCAATCGCGTTTTTCAGCAGGGCAGCGCAACGGTAAACCCCATGCGCAAACTTGCCGTAAGGCAGGGTGGCAAACAGGGCCATCACCACGCCCAGGTGCACGGCCAGCAGCAGGCTCATTGCGGCACTGTCGCGCCAGAACAATAGTGCCAGGCCGGTCAGGCTGGTGAAAAACAGCAGAGCGATAAAGGCCAGGTCCATGGGTTTTTGCGCCGCGTCGCCCTGCAAGGGGTGGCGGCGCAGATGGAGCCAGAACAGGCCAGCGGGGCCAACCAGCAAGCCCGCGCCGCCTGCCGTGCCCAGCAACACCGGCAGACTGGTCAAGGCATAGGGCGCGTGCCACCCCAAGGTGTAGTGGTAGAGCGTGGCGACGCAGGTAGCGGCAAAACACAGCATGAAACCATAAAAGGTGGCGTGATGAAAGCGCTTGCGCCAGAGCGTCCAGGCGTCGTCCTCGTTGTTGCAGCCCTGGCCCTGGCCACCGCCGAGGTTTGTCAGCAGCAGTGCATCGCGCGCAGCTTGGCCCAAGGCACCAGCGGCAGGCACTGGCGCGCTGGCTTGTACGGGTGACACGTCGCGCCAGAAGCGCCGCACGCCCAAGCCAAGAGCCAGCGCAGCAAACAGAAAGATGGGCGCGAACAGGCCCACCAGCAAATTGTGCGGGAAGATGGCGTAAAAATTGCCGGCCAGCGGCGCGTGCCACAGGCTGCCTTTGAGGGCCATGGCAAGGACAAGAAACAGTGCCAGCCCCGCCGCGAGGGCCAGCGCCACCGTCAGGCCATTGCGTTTGTAAAGCGCTCCGAGGGCGGCCGGCCAGGCGTAGTCAGCATAGGTCTGGCCGCGCACCTGGGCCATGGCCTGCGGCACGTTCACGGCAAATTCATGCGGCGGCGCGTACTGACAGGCGTGCAGGCAGGCGCCGCAGTTGTGGCACAGGTTGGCCAGGTAGTGAATATCGGCCTTGGCAAATTCAAGTCGGCGCGTCATGGCGGGGAATACGGCGCAATAGCCCTCGCAGTAGCGGCAGGCGTTGCAGATTTGCATCTGGCGAGCCACTTCGGCCTCAGGCGCGCCCATGCGCAAGGGGTTTTGTGCCAGGCTGATGGCTTCAAGCGTCAAAGATTCAAGGGCTTGCATTCGATATTTGCTATATATTAAGTAGCTATATTTGTATGTTTTACCGACTTCGCAGCCTGAACGCCGGCAATTCTCCCAAATGCCGTGCCAATCGACATGCCGACACCGGCCGTATACCCCTGGCCGAGCACGTTGCCCGCCATCATTTCCCCGGCCACAAACAGGTTGGCGCTGGGCACACCGGCAAACTGCACCGCCGCGGTCTCGTCGGTCTTCAAGCCGAGGTAGGTGAAAGTGATGCCTGGTTTGACTGCGTAGGCATAAAACGGCGCGGTGTCGATCGGACGTGCCCAGTGCGTTTTGGCCGGGCTGACGCCCTGGGTGTGGCAGTCATCAAGCACCGTGTGGTCAAAATTGCCAGCGCCACAGGCTGCGTTGTAACCGTCCACGGTTTGCATGAATGTGGCCACGTCCAGGCCGAGTTGCTGCGCCAACTGGGGCAAGGTGTCCGCCTTGACGCCCGGAAACACAGGCGGCATGAATCGGCCCACGGCTTTGGCATCGATCACCGAATACGCCACTTGCCCCGGCTGCTGCGCCACCAGCCGCCCCCAGATCGCATACCGCTTTGGCCAGAAGTCTTCTCCCTCGTCG
This sequence comes from Burkholderiales bacterium, assembly GCA_025360385.1. GTDB lineage: Bacteria > Pseudomonadota > Gammaproteobacteria > Burkholderiales > Burkholderiaceae_C > JANYCG01. The sequence goes on from JANYCG010000171.1 coordinate 2,260, forward strand.
TAAAACCGCCGGGCGTCGCGGTTGACGACGATGCCCAGCGACACGCAGTCAATGCGGGTGCAAATGCCACCGTCATACAGCGGCGCACGGGCGTCAATGGCCACCATGTGAGCTTGCGTGGGGTCACCAATTGGGTCGGCTCCCGCGTCCAGTAAAGCTTTCAGCACCACGCCCTGATTGAAGCGCGTTCCGCGAATCAAAAAATTGTCAGCCGGCCATTCGCCAAGCTCGTTCTGGCCCCAGGCTTCGCGCAGCCAGCCCAGGTTGGATTCAAAGCCGCCAGCGGCCAGCACACAGCTGCTGGCCATGATGCGCTCACCGTTTTTCAGCAGCGCTGCTTTGAATAGGCGCCGCCCCGAGCCAGACGCAGAATGCAGTTCGAGGCTCTCCACGGGCGCGTCATAACGAATCTGCACCCCCAGCTTTTCTGCACTGCGGTAATAGGCGTTCACCAGCGCCTTGCCCCCGCCCATGAAGAAGGCGTTGGTGCGCGACAGATGCAGTGTGCCGGTGAGTGAGGGTTGGAAAAAAACACCGTGGCGTCTCATCCAGTCGCGGCAGGTGGATGACTCCCGAATGGCCAGGCGCGCGAGCTTTTCGTCGGTCTTGCCACCCGTGACCTTGAGCAGGTCCTGCCAGAACTCATCTTCCGGGTAGGCGCCGGTCAGCACGTCCTGAGGCGCGTCATGCATGCAGCGCAGGTTGCGCGTGTGGATGGAGTTGCCGCCGCGCCATTCACGCGGGGCGGTCTCCAGCAGCAATACGCTGGCCCCGGCCTCGCGCGCCATCAGGGCAGCGCACAGGGCCGCGTTGCCGCCGCCGATGACCAGAACATCGATCATTTCGAAAACTTGTTGGGTGGGTGCCAGCCAGGCGTATCACGCATCGGCACTGCCCGTCGCCTACTTGACCGTGGCTGCACCCGCCTTGGAGGCCACTTCGTCTTGCGAACCTGTGCCGCCAGAGCAGCCGATGGCACCGATGATCTTGCCGCCTTCCACCAAGGGAATGCCACCACGCGAACCAATCACGTCGTCGAGCGTGATGAGGTAATTGTTGCCAGCCTGGATGCCGGCCTCAAAAGCCTTGGTTTCGCGGCGGAACTTGGCGGACGCGCGCGCCTTGTGCAGCGCGATGTCCACCGAACCCAACTGGGCACCATCCATGCGCTTGAACGACACCAGCACAGCGCCGGAATCCACTACGCCACAGATCAGTTTCCAGCCCCGTGTCTTGGCCTCGCCCAGTGCCGCCGTCAGCGCGGCGTCGGCACGGTCCAGCGAGATGGGTGCGCCATAAGGCACATCGAAAGGCATTTTCTCCGGAATCGCATCCATGGGGTTCGGTGCAGCCGTCTGTGCCAGGCTGCTGGTGGCGGCCACAAAGGCCAGGCCAAGTGAGATCAGGGATGAGCGCAAATTAAGTGACATAGCAAGTCTCCGTGTTTTGAAGGACCGTTCAGTGACGTACCGGCAGGATGCCAGTGCCTGCAATGTAACCCCGGATGGGCCGGGAAGGGATAATCGGGCCACATGAAACATACAGGCCAGGCGCAGAAAGTGGTGGTGGGATTGAGCGGGGGCGTGGACTCTGCGGTGACGGCCTACCTGCTCAAGCAGCAGGGGCATGAGGTGGTGGGCATCTTCATGAAGAACTGGGAAGGGGAAGATGACGACGCATTTTGCTCGTCCAACGAAGACTTCGTGGACGCAGCCGCCGTGGCCGATGTCTTGGGCATCGAGATCGAACACGTCAATTTCGCCGCCGAGTACAAAGACCGCGTGTTCGCCGAATTTCTGCGTGAATATCAGGCCGGGCGCACGCCCAATCCGGACGTTTTGTGCAACGCCGAGATCAAGTTCAAGGCCTTTCTGGACCATGCCTTACGACTGGGTGCCGAAAAAATCGCCACCGGGCATTACGCACGGACCCGGTTGAATGCGGCCACCGGCCAGCATGAGTTGCTCAAGGGCCTCGACCCCGCCAAAGACCAGAGCTATTTTCTGCACCGCCTGAACCAGGCGCAGTTGTCCAAAACGCTGTTCCCCGTGGGTGAGTTGCTCAAAACCGAGGTGCGCCGCATCGCCGCCGAAATCGGCCTGCCCAACGCGAAGAAGAAAGACTCTACAGGCATCTGCTTCATTGGTGAGCGGCCGTTCCGAGATTTTTTGAACCGCTACATCGCCCGGGAACCTGGGCCGATCAAAGACGACAAAGGGCGGGTGCTGGGCCAGCACGTAGGCCTGAGTTTTTACACGCTGGGGCAGCGCCAGGGCATTGGCATTGGCGGCGTCAAGGCCCGGGGGGCCGACCTCAAGGCGGCACAGGCACGCGGTCAGCGCGGTGTGGGCGACCACCAGCCCTGGTTTGTCGCCCGCAAAGACATGGCGGACAACACCTTGTGGGTGGTGCAGGGGCATGGCCACCCCTGGCTGCAATCGCTGGCACTGACGGTGCAAGACGCAAGCTGGGTGGCAGGCAGCGCCCCCGCGCCTGGGGCCTATGCGGCCAAAAGCCGTTACCGGCAGGCCGATGCGCCTTGCAGGTTGAGCGACACCGTCGGCGCAGCGGCAGGTGCGGCCGGCCCCAGCGCTTTTCGCCTTGATTTTGCAGACCCGCAATGGGCGGTGACACCGGGACAATCCGCGGTGGTGTATGGCGGCGACGTGTGCCTGGGCGGCGGTGTGATCGGGTGATGCGGGATCCGGCACCTCGGCCGACGCCGGCGTTTGGACTGTGCCTGCTCACCTGCATCAAGAATCAAAATAAATAGCTAACTATGTCCTGTTTATAAGGACTTTCGGCGTTTTCAGCTTTGAAGACGTCTATTTCGCGAACAGCGAATCCAGGTCGGCAAAGGACTTGAATTCCAGCGCATTGCCGCTGGGGTCAAGCAAAAACATGGTGGCCTGTTCGCCCACTTCACCCTTGAAGCGGACATAGGGCTCGATGATGAATTGGGTGCCGACCGCGGTCAGTTTGTCGGCCAGCGCCTGCCACTGCGCAATGGGCAGCACCGCGCCAAAGTGCGGCACCGGCACGTCGTGCCCGTCGACCGCATTGGACGGGCGCTGCGTGGTTTTTTGGCCGACCAGGTGGGTGACGATCTGGTGCCCATAAAAATTGAAATCAATCCATTCGTCGGAACTGCGCCCCTCGGGGCAGCCCAGCAAGTCGCCGTAGAAGTGGCGTGCAGCAGCCAGATCATGGACCGGAAAAGCCAGGTGGAAGGGGGGCAG
>JANYCG010000180.1 GCA_025360385.1 Burkholderiales bacterium
TGCGCTGCCACTTGCCCGCTGCGCCCCACCCAATAAGGCCCGGGCAGCGGCTCTGGGTTCAGGCGCGTGTGGAAGTCATGCCCCAGCGCGGCAAAACCGGGTTGCCAATGGAAGATCGGTGCCGGTTCGCCAGCGGTGGACGGGTCAGAACGTGACGGGCCGGCTTCGGGCGCGGGAGGATTCAATACGACTGCATTCATGGCGGGATTGTCCGGCAAAACACGGTTGAAGCGGTTCCGCACCGATCCAGTGTGGTGAGTCGAAACGCGAATTGACCCAGCCACAGCAGCTCAGCTTGGCCGGTCTGCGCTTGGTCGGGATTGGCCGTGAGTGTGATGGACAGCAGCAGCGCCGGACGGGTGCTGAAGAGAACCCGCGTCAAGGGCATTTCTAGAAATTCAAATTTTAGGGAATGAAGTGCAAGGCGCCCGAAAAATGAATGGACAGAAGTGCCCTCAAGGCCGTTGGCAAGCCATCTCGTAAAAGGCGGCTGAAATCGCCAGGACTTCGACACTGGGTTATTCTCCACAACTCGCGAATGCGCCATTCAACCAATCCTTTAACAACGATGCGGAGCCAAATATGCTTGGGTTAATGCAAAACCACCAGTTGCTGATCTCGTCCCTGATCGAACATGCCGAACGCCACCACAGCGAAGGTGAAATCGTCTCGCGACGGGTAGAAGGCGACATTCACCGCTACACCTACAAACAGGTCGCAGCCCGCTCTCGCCAAGTGGCCAACGCACTGGATGCACTCAAACTCAATTTCAGCGACCGCGTGGCCACCCTGGCGTGGAACGGTTACCGTCACCTGGAACTGTATTTTGGCGTCAGCGGCTCTGGCCGGGTGCTGCACACGCTCAACCCGCGCCTGCACCCAGATCAGGTGGTGTGGATTGCCAACCACGCTGAAGACTCAGTGTTGTGTTTCGACGCCACGTTTTTGCCCATCGTCAAGGCGATTCACAGCCGCTGTACCACCATCCAACACTACGTGATGTTGTGTGATGCGGCGGCCTTGCCCGCAGACACTGGCATCCCTGGTTTGCAAAGTTATGAGGCCTGGATTGGCGCACACCCCAGCACCTACAACTGGCCCCAGTTTGACGAAAATTCGGCTTCCAGCATGTGTTACACCAGCGGCACCACGGGCAACCCCAAGGCCGCTCTGTACAGCCACCGTTCCACCATGCTGCATGCCCTGGCCGGGGCCATGCCTGACGTGTTGAATATCAGCGCGCGCGACTCGATTTTGCCGGTGGTGCCCATGTTCCACGTCAATGCCTGGGGCTTGCCCTACAGCGCCGCCATGAACGGGGCCAAAATGGTGTTTCCTGGGCCTGCGATGGATGGCAAATCGATTTATGAATTGATCGAAAGCGAAAAGGTCACCTTTGCCGCTGGTGTGCCCACCGTGTGGCAAATGATGCTCGGGCACATCCAGACGGGTGGGTTGAGATTTTCCACTTTGAACCGCACCGTGATTGGCGGCTCGGCTTGCCCGCCCGCGATGATTGCGGCCTTCAACGACGTCTACGGCGTTGAGGTGCTGCATGCCTGGGGTATGACGGAAATGTCGCCTTTGGGCACGGTGTGCACGCTGAAAAACCAGCACCTGGAGTTGTCCTCCGAAGACAAGATGAAAGTGCGCTTGAAGCAGGGCCGGGCCGTCTACGGCGTTGACATGAAAATTGTCGATCCTGATGGCGACGAGTTGCCTTGGGACGGCAAAATCTCTGGCGATTTGCTGGTCCGGGGGCCGTGGATCATTGAGCAGTATTTCAAGCAGGAAGGCGCCTCGCCCCTGGTGTCGGGCGGTTGGTTCCCCACCGGCGATGTGGGCACGATTGATGGCAACGGTTATCTTCAAATCACCGACCGCAGCAAAGACGTGATCAAGTCGGGCGGTGAGTGGATCAGCTCCATCGATGTTGAAAACATTGCCATGGCGCACCCCGCCGTCCTGATGGCGGCTTGCATCGGCATGAAGCACCCGAAATGGGACGAGCGGCCCATCATTGCCGTGGTCAAAAAACCGGGCGCCGAGGTGTCACGTGACGAGTTGCTGGCGTTTTTTGTCGGCAAAACGGCCAAATTCCAGATTCCGGACGATGTGGTATTCGTCGATGCCATTCCGCTGGGGGCCACGGGCAAAATGCAGAAGATGAAATTGCGCGAAGTGCTGAAGGACTACAGCTTGCCGGGGGTTTGAACCTCAAGTCTCATAGGCGATTACCCAAGGGTGAATCCCTAGCGAATTACCGCCTTAAACTGTTACGCTTGTTCCATCTTTTCATTGGAGAATTTTCATGCCAGTTTCGATTTCAACCAGCCCGCGTGGCGGTCTTAAATTTGCAGTCAAAGCCGTGGCGGCTGGGGCGTTTGCAGTCTGCGCAGGTGTGGCGTTCGCACAGACGACCGGGCAAACCGTGAAGATCGCCTTCATGGATCCGCTGTCTGGCCCGTTCGCCAGCACTGGGCAAAACCAGCTCAAGAGCTGGCAGTTTGTCGCCGAGCGCTTGAGTGGCAGCAAAAACTCTGCTGGCGTGAAGTTTGAGGTTGTTGGTTTTGACAACAAGGGGTCACCGCAGGAGAGCCTGAACACCCTCAAAACCGCCATTGACCAAGGCTTCCGTTACGTGACTCAGGGCAATGGCTCGGGCGCCGCATTGGCCATTTCAGATGCTGTCGCCAAACACAACGAGCGCAACCCCGGCAAGGAACTGGTGTACCTGAATTACGCAGCGGTGGATCCAGCCCTGACCAATGAAAAATGTGATTACTGGCACTTCCGCCTGGACGCCGACACCACCATGAAAATGGAAGCACTGACGGCTTTCATGAAGGACCAGCCTAAAGTCAAAAAAGTCTACCTGATCAACCAGAACTATTCACACGGCCAGCAGGTTTCCAAATACTTCAAGGAAGACATTGCCCGCAAGCGCCCGGACATCACCATTGTGGGGGACGACCTGCACCCGATTGGGCAAGTCAAGGACTTTGCGCCTTACGTCGCCAAAATCAAGCAATCCGGTGCAGACACCATCGTCACGGGCAACTGGAGCGCCGACCTGACGCTGCTGGTCAAAGCCCTGAACGACGCCGGTCTGAAGCTGCCCATGTACACCTATTACGCGGGTGTCACGGGCACGCCGACCGTGCTGGCGGCAGGTGGCGAGAGCGAAGTCTATGCCATCGCCTACGGCCATTCCAACCACAGCGGCGACATTGGTGCCATCGGCGCGGACTTCAAGAAGAAATTCAACGACGACTTCTACACCTATGCGATTTACAACGGCATCAACCTTCTGTCGGGCGCCATGGACAAGGCCAAATCGGTCGAACCCATCAAGGTGGCGGCGGCCATGGAGGGTTTGTCGGTGAAGAGTTTTGCAGGTGAAGTGCAAATGCGCAAATCCGACCACCAGTTGCAACAGTCAATGTTTGTCACCAAATGGCAAAAGGTCGACAAAAAATACCCGTACAGCGTGGAAAACACCGGTTATGGCTTTGTCCCCATCAAACAGATGGATGCCTACGTCGCCAGCACGCCCACAAGCTGCCAGATGAAACGGCCTGCTTGACGGCGTTATTGCAGACCTATTGGCCCGATGGAGTTCTATACCATCTCGCTCCTGAACGGCATCAGCTACGGGCTGCTGCTGTTCATGCTGAGTTCTGGTTTGACGCTGATTTTCAGCATGATGGGGGTGCTCAATTTTGCGCACGCCTCGTTTTACATGGTCGGGGCCTACTTTGCCTACACCATCACCTCCGTGGTCGGTTTCTGGCCCGCGTTGCTGCTGGCTCCCTTGCTGGTGGGCCTGGCTGGCGCAGCGTTCGAGCGTTATGCCTTGCGGCGTGTGCACAAATTTGGCCACGTGCCCGAGCTGCTGATCACCTTCGGCCTCTCCTACATCATTCTGGAACTGGTGCAGTTGGTCTGGGGCCGTACCTCGGTTGATTACCGTGTGCCAGTGGCGCTGGATGGACCGTTGTTCACGCTGTTTGGCACACAGTTCCCGATGTACCGCGCCTTCATGATGCTGGTGGCTTTGCTGATGTTGCTCGCGATCTGGCTGCTGCTGACGCGCACGCGCATAGGCCTGGTCATCCAGGCAGCGTTGACGCACCCGCAGACGGTTGAGGCGCTGGGCCACAACGTGCCGCGTGTCTTCATGCTGGTGTTTGGCGGCGGTTGCGCCCTGGCGGGCCTGGCCGGGGTGATTGGCGGCAACGCCTACATCACCGAGCCGAGCATGGCGTTTTCTGTGGGTGGGGTGGTTTTTGTGGTGGTGGTGGTGGGCGGCATGGGTTCGCTGGCTGGGGCCTTTGTGGCGTCATTGCTGATTGGCGTTTTGCAGACTTTTGCTGTGGCCATTGATTCGTCCTTGATGTCGGCACTGCAAACCGTTGGCGTGAACCTGACACCCCAGACTTTTGGTTATGCAGTCTGGAAACTGAAACTGAGCACCGTCGCACCGATCTTGCCCTACCTGTTTCTGGTGCTCATCCTGATCTTCAGGCCCAAGGGCTTGCTTGGAAAACGCGAGGGATGACATGATGAAGTCGGGACGCGTTATCGTCTGGGGCCTGTTTGCCGTGCTGCTGTTGGTCATGCCACTGCTGTTCACCAGCAGCCTGGCGCAAACCATGCTCAGCCAGATGGGCATTGCCATCATCGTCTGCCTGAGCTACAACATGTTGCTCGGACAGGGCGGCATGTTGAGTTTTGGCCACGCCGTGTATTCCGGCATGGGGTCGTTTTTAGCCATTCACACGCTGAACCTGGTCACCAATGGCCTGCCTTTGCCGGTGAGTCTGGTGCCGGTGGTAGGCGGCCTTTCGTCAATGCTGGTCGCAGTGGTGCTGGGGTGGGTCACCACCAAAAAGGCCGCCACGCCGTTCGCCATGATCACCATGGGAATTGGCGAACTGGTCTGGGCCATGTCGCTGATGTTTCCGGAATTTTTTGGCGGCGAGGGCGGTGTCTCGGGCAACCGGGTGGCGGGTGCCAAAATATTGGGCATCACCTACGGGCCGCAAATTCAGCTTTATTATCTGATTGCCGTGTACACCTTTGTCTGTACGGCGCTGATGTACGCCTTTACCCGCACGCCGCTGGGCCGTATGCTCAACGCGGTGCGCGACAATCCTGAGCGGGTGGAATTCGTGGGTTACGACACACAAAAAGTGCGTTACATCGCCTTCATTCTTGCGGCGTTTTTTGCCGGCATTTCAGGAGGGCTGGCGGCGCTGAATTTTGAAATTGTCACCTCAGAGGTCGTCAGCGGTTACCGGTCCGGTGCCTATCTTCTGTTCACATTTTTGGGTGGGGCGACCTTCTTTTTTGGTCCCATCATCGGCGCGGTCTTGATGGTTCTGGCTTTTGTGTTGCTGTCGGAATTCACCAAGGCCTGGCTGCTCTATCTGGGTCTGATATTCCTTTTCATGGTGATGTTTGCGCCGGGTGGTGTGGCATCCCTCATCATGATGAATTTGCGGGTGGCAAGTTTCGGCCATCTGCGAAAACTGCTGCCAACTTACCTGGGGCTGGCCTTGACGGCACTTGTGGCGCTGGCTGGCGCGGCGGCCATGATCGAAATGATTTACCACCTGCAGCTCAACGCGGCGCTGGGTCCTGAGTTGACGTTCATGAGCGTCGCACTGGATTCCAAAAGTTTTGCAAGTTGGATTGGCGCAATGGTCGTCATGCTGGTCGGGCTGGGCATGTTCGAGCTATGCCGCCGCAAATTCGCTGGCCAATGGAGCCAAATTCAGGAAAATATCGAGACCGCCCTCCAGCGGGGGGAGTCGGCATGAGCGGCACGTCGCCCGGCATCGCGCTGGAACTCAAGGATTTGCGCAAAAGCTTCGGAAAAACCGAGATCATTCGTGGCATCAACCTGGCCATTCCGTCCGGCGAACGGGTGGGCATCATTGGCCCCAATGGTGCCGGCAAGTCCACGCTGTTCAACCTGATCAGCGGGCGTTTTGAACCCAGCGGCGGCGAGGTCTTGCTCAATGGCCAGCGTATCAATGGCAAACGGCCTTTTGAAATCAACCGCCTGGGCTTGAGCCGCAGTTTCCAGATCACCAATATTTTCCCCAAACTCAGCGTGTTTGAAAACCTGCGCTGTGGTGTCTTGTGGAGTCTGGGTTACCGCTACACCTTTTTCAAATTTCTCGACGATCTTACAGACGCCAATGCAAGAGCCAATGAATTGATGCAGATGGTCAACCTGGATAAAAAACGCGATGTGCTGGCAACGAATTTGACATACGCCGAACAACGCGCCCTGGAGATCGGCATCACCATCGCAGGCGGGGCCAACGTGATTCTGCTGGATGAACCCACGGCTGGCATGAGCAAGTCTGAAACCAGCCGTTTTATCCAGCTGATCAAGGACGTCACGGTTGGCAAAACCTTATTGACCGTAGAGCACGACATGGGCGTGGTGTTTGGCCTGGCCGACAAAATCGCGGTGGTGGTTTATGGCGAATTACTGGCCTACGACACGCCCGATGCGGTGCGCGGCAACCCGCGGGTACAGGAAGCGTATTTGGGTTCTTCAGTGGCCGATGCCCAGGGTGGAGGCCATTGACCATGTTGAAGATTGATAACCTGGAAGCGTTTTACGGCAAAAGCCACGTCTTGCATGGCGTGCATTTTGAAGTTGCCGCCGGTGAAATCGTGGCATTGCTTGGGCGCAATGGCTCTGGCCGCTCCACCACGGCCAAAGCCATCATGGGGCTGGTGGACTGTCAAGGCTCCGTGCTCTGGAAAGGGCAGCAGATCCTGGGCACCAAAACCTACGAAATCGCCCACCTGGGCATTGGATATGTTCCCGAGAACCGCGATATTTTCCCCACCCTAACGGTCGAGCAAAACCTGTACCTGGGGCAAAAAAGCGCGAGCAAAGCCGGGCGCTGGTCGTTTGAAGACATGTACCAGCTATTCCCCCGCCTGAAAGAGCGCCAGCACACCGAAGCCGGCGTGATGTCCGGCGGCGAGCAACAAATGCTCACCTTGTGCCGCAGCCTGATGGGTGACCCGGATCTCATCATCATCGACGAGCCCACCGAAGGCCTGGCACCCAAAATTGTGGAATTGGTGGCGCAGTTTCTGCAAGAACTCAAAAAACGTGGCATTTCGGTGTTGCTGATCGAGCAAAAGTTGACGATTGCCATGGCCATCTCTGACCGCGCCCTGGTGATGGGGCACGGCAGCATTGTGTTTGACGGCACACCGCAGAGTTTGCGGGCAGATGCCGACGTCCGCAGGGAATGGCTGGAAGTTTAGGCCCCTGCGCAGGACTGTCCCTGCTGCGACAAATTTGGACGGGATCACAGGCCTTGGGTGTATCGTGCTGAGTTCTTGCTCCTACAATTTCAAAAACGCACGGTCGTTCTATTTTAAAATTTTTGCATTTCGCTTTTCAATCCCTTTGAAGGAATTCAACCATGACTGCTGACTACAAAGTCCATGGCGACGTCGCCGTGATCACCCTGAACAACCCGCCCGTCAATGGCTTGGGTTTGGCAACCCGGCTGGCGTTTGCTGCGGGCCTGAATCAGGCCAATGCCGATGCGGCTGTTAAAGCCATCGTGATCACCGGTGCGGGCAAAGCCTTTTCTGGCGGCGCTGACATCAAGGAGTTTGGTTCGCCCAAAGCCGTGCAGGAACCGAATTTGTTGAGCCTGATCCTGGCATGCGAAAACTCTTCCAAACCGGTGGTGGCGGCGATCCATTCGGTGTGCATGGGCGGCGGGCTGGAGTTGTCGCTGGGTTGCCATTACCGCATTGCCGCCCCCGGCTGCAGCGTGGCCTTACCTGAAGTCAAGTTGGGCTTGATCCCCGGTGCAGGTGGCACGCAACGCCTGCCGCGCGTGCTGGGCGTGGAGGTGGCGCTGAACATGATCGTCAGCGGCGAGCCCATTAAGAGCGAGATGCTGGCCATGTTGCCGGGTCAAAAATTGTTCGACAAAATGGCCGCTTCGACTGAGACGTTGATGGATGAAGCGTTTGCGCTGGCGCGGGAAAAGGCCGACCAACGCCCTTTGCCCCTGGTGCGCAACCTGCCCTGCAAACACCCGTTGGGCGACGCATATTTTCAGTTTGCGCGCAACATGGTCAAAGGCATGTCGAAGAACTTCCCGGCGCCGGCCAAGTGTGTCGATGCTGTGGAAGCGGCGACCAAACAGAAATTTGACGCGGGTATGGTGACCGAGCGCGAGACCTTCATGGCCTTGATGCTGACGCCAGAGAGCAAAGCCTTGCGCCACATCTTTGTGGCCGACCGTGCAGCCTCAAAAATACCGGATGTCCCAGCGGACACTGCACAGCGTGTTATTAAATCTGTAGCGGTGATCGGCGCCGGCACCATGGGCGGCGGCATCTCCATGAATTTTTTGAACGCTGGCATCCCGGTCAAGATTCTGGAAATGAAGCAGGAGGCGCTGGACAAGGGTATCGGCATCATGCGCAAAAATTACGAGTCGCAGGTCAAAAAAGGCAAACTCAAACAAGACAAATACGAACAGCGCATGGCCTTGCTGTCCACCACACTGAGTTATGACGACCTCAAGGATGCCGACATGGTGATCGAGGCGGTGTTTGAGGAAATGGGCGTGAAAGAAAAGGTCTTCAAGGAGTTGGACCGGGTGATGAAGCCCGGCGCGATTCTGGCCTCGAACACCTCAACCCTGGATGTGAACAAGATTGCCTCGTTCACGGCCCGTCCGCAAGACGTGGTGGGTCTGCACTTTTTCAGTCCGGCCAATGTGATGAAGTTGCTCGAAGTGGTGCGCGGCGAAAAAACCGCCAAAGACGTGATGGCTACGGTCATGGCCGTCGGTAAAAAAATCAAGAAAACGTCCGTTGTCTCGGGTGTCTGCGACGGCTTTATTGGCAACCGCATGGTGGAGCAATATGGCCGCCAGGGCGGCTTTTTGCTGGACGAAGGTTGCACGCCGGCCCAGGTGGACAAAGCGATTGAGAAATTTGGTTTTGCCATGGGCCCATTCCGCATGGGTGACTTGGCTGGCAACGACATTGGCTGGGCCATCCGCAAGCGCCGTTCAGTGGAACGGGCCGACATGAAATACAGCAAAACTGCCGACCTTCTGTGTGAAAAAGGCAGATTTGGCCAGAAGGTCGGCATGGGCTGGTACGACTACTTGGCGGGCAAACGCGATGCCGTGCCAAATGCCGAGGTCGTGACAATGATTGAAGACTATCGCGCGTCCAAAGGCATCAAGCCGCGCAAGGTGTCGGACGAGGAAATCGTGCAGCGCCTGGTGTTTGCGCTGGTGAACGAGGGCGCCCGTATTTTGGAAGAAGGCATCGCCAGCAAGGCCAGCGACATCGACATGGTCTACCTGATGGGTTACGGCTTCCCGATTTACCGCGGTGGCCCGATGAACTACGCCGACCAGGTCGGTTTGTTCAACGTGGTGCAAAGCATGAAAAAATTCGCCCAAAATCCGCTGGACGATGCCAAATTCTGGGAGCCCGCGCCGCTCTTGGCCAAACTGGCCGCTGAAGGCAAAACATTCAACTGAGGAGCAAAACCATGACATCTGCCGTAATCGTTTCCACCGCCCGCACCCCCCTTGCCAAAAGCTGGAAGGGATCATTCAACATGACCCACGGCGCCACCCTGGGTGGTCACGCCGTTGAACATGCCGTCAAACGCGCCGGCATTGAAGGGGCCGAAGTTGACGACGTGATCATGGGCTGCGCCAATCCCGAAGGTGCCACCGGCGCCAACATCGCGCGCCAGATTGCCTTGCGCGCCGGTTTGCCCATCACCACCTCGGGCATGACGGTCAACCGCTTTTGCTCCTCGGGCCTGCAGACCATCGCCATGGCGGCGCAACGCATCATTGCAGGCGAGGGTGATGTCTATGTGGCAGGCGGGGTCGAAAGCATCTCCTGCGTGCAACAAGAGATGAACACCCACATGCTGGCTGACCCGTGGCTGGCCAAGAACAAACCTGAAATCTACTGGAACATGCTGCAGACCGCCGAGCAGGTCGCCAAGCGTTACGGCATCAGCCGTGAGGCCATGGACGAATATGGCGCGGCCAGCCAGCAAAAAGCCACAGCGGCGCTGGCGGCTGGTTTGTTCAATGCCGAGATTGCACCGATCACCGTCACGGCAGGTGTGGCCGACAAAGTCATGGGGCTCACCACCAAACAAGTCACCGTGTCGCAAGATGAAGGCATTCGCGATGGCACCACCAAAGAAGGCATCAGCGGGCTGCGCTCTGCCCTGCCAGGCGGCTTGATCTCCGCCGGCAATGCCAGCCAGTTTTCCGATGGCGGCGGCGCCTGTGTGCTGATGAACGAAACCCTGGCCGAGAAAAAGGGTTTGACGCCGCTGGGCCGTTTCCTTGGTTTCTCGGTGGCCGGGTGCGAGCCCGACGAAATGGGCATTGGCCCGGTGTTTGCAATCCCCAAAGTCTTGAAGCGACTGGGCCTGACAGTGAACGACATTGACCTGTGGGAACTCAATGAAGCCTTCGCGGTGCAGGTGATTTATTGCCGTGACAAACTGGGTATTCCGAGTGAGCGCCTGAACGTGAATGGCGGCGCCATCGCCGTGGGCCACCCCTACGGCGTGAGCGGCCAACGCCTGACCGGCCATGCCTTGATCGAAGGCAAACGCCGTGGCGCAAAGCGAGTTGTCGTGACCATGTGTATTGGTGGCGGCATGGGGGCAGCGGGGGTGTTTGAGGTGCTTTAAGGGGAGTGGCAGATGGCGCTTCGATCAAGCCTTGATTTTCTGCTTTACGACTGGCTCAGCGCCGGCCAGTTGAACCAGCGCGAGCGTTTCAAAGACCATTCCCGCGAAACCTTTGACGCGGTGCTGGACACCTGCGAGCGCATTGCACGTGAGAAATACGCCCCGTTCAACCGGCTGGTAGACACCCAGGAGCCACGGACTGAGCTTGCTGCCGATGGCAGCCTGCGTGTGGTGTTGCCGCAGGCGACGCACGAGGCGTTCAAGGCATTTGCTGAATCGGGCATGTTAAGCGCCGCGCAAGACTACGACATTGGCGGCATGCAGCTGCCTTACACGGTGGAAGCTGCGGCCAACACGTTTTTTGCCATGGCCTCGATCAGCATCAACGCCAGCCTGCTGTCGGTCGGCAATGCCAACCTGCTGATGAAACACGGCACCGACTTGCAACGCACGGTCTTTGCCTTGAACGAATTTTCGGGCCGCTGGGCGGGCACGATGTGTTTGAGTGAGCCCCAAGCCGGTTCCAGCCTGTCAGACATCACGACCAAAGCCGTCCCCGACGGGCCTGCCTTTGAGGCCGACCCCTTGGGGCCGCGTTACCGCCTCAAGGGCAACAAGATGTGGATCTCGGCGGGGGAGCATGAACTCACCGAGAACATCATCCACCTGGTGCTGGCCAAAATCCCGGATGCCGACGGCAAGCTGGTTCCTGGCACGCGTGGAATCTCCCTGTTCATTTGTCCGAAAAAACTGGTCAACGCGGCCGGTGAACTGACGGGTGTGCGCAATGACGTCGCCCTGGCCGGCCTGAACCACAAACTGGGCTGGCGCGGCACGACCAACACCCTGCTGAATTTTGGCGAGGGCAAGTTTCCCGTGGGGCAGGGCGGATTTGACGGCGAAGGCGCGGGCGCCGTCGCCTACCGGGTCGGTCAGCCCGGCGAGGGTCTGCGCTGCATGTTCCACATGATGAACGAAGCCCGCATTGGCATTGGCACGGCCGCCACCCTGCTGGGCCTGGCCGGTTATTACGCGTCGCTGGACTACGCCCGCACCCGCACTCAGGGCCGGCCTGTCAAGGCCAATGGCGCAGCGGTCGGCAAAGACGCCGCCCAGGCGCAGGTGCCCATCATTGAACACGCGGACATCAAACGCATGCTGCTGGCGCAAAAATCCTATTGCGAAGGCGCCCTGGCCTTGCAGCTGTATTGCGCCCGCCTGGTGGACGAACAACACACCGCAGCCGCGCCCGAAGCCGACGAAGCCCGCCTGCTGCTCGAGGTGCTGACACCCATTGCCAAAAGCTGGCCCAGCGAGTGGTGCCTGGAGGCCAACAGCCTGGCCATCCAGATTCACGGTGGGTATGGCTACACCCGAGACTTCCCGGTGGAGCAATACTGGCGCGACAACCGGCTGAATATGATCCATGAAGGCACCCACGGCATTCAGGCAGCCGATTTGCTGGGGCGCAAAGTGCTGATGGAAAACGGGCGCGGCCTAGCCCTGCTGGGCGGGCGCATGATGGCCACGGTGGCCCGTGCCAAAGCCGTGCCCGCCCTGGCGGGTTTTGCCCAGTCGCTTGAGGCGGCCTTGCTGCACATCGATTCCGCCACGCGAGCGGCCTGGTCAACCGCCAACCCGGGCCAGGCGCTGGCCAATGCCGTGCCCTACCTGCAAAGTTTTGGCCACACGGTGCTGGCCTGGATAACACTGGATGTAACCGCCACCGCGCTGGGAGATGGTACTATGATTAGTGTAGCTAACAAACAAGCATTCATGGGGACTTGCTCCTATTTTTACCGTTACGAGTTGCCAAAAATCGAAGCCTGGCTCCAAGTGGTCGAAAGCCGCGACATGACCTGTGCTGATTTCCCCGAGGAGGCGTTTTAATGGCATCCAAACTGGACATCACCCGCCTTCAGTGGCTGATCTGGATTCTGATTTACGGCGGCTTGCTGGCCATTGTGTTGTCCACCTTTCTGGGCCCCACCGATGCGGCGCTGGCCGTTGGCCTGAAAGTCGGTGGTGCGGTGCTTGTCGTTGTTGGTGCGGTGCTGATTTACGTCCGATCACGGCTGACAGAACCCAGCTGATGAAACCGAGCTAATTGACCCCGCTAAAAACCGCCTGGGCACACGGCCCGAACCACACCAACCCGCAAAACCAACACTCCAAACCGAGATCACCATGAGCAAAACCATCGAACAACTCTTTGACTTGACCGGCAAAACCGCCCTGGTCACTGGCGGCTCGCGCGGCCTGGGCCTGCAAATGGCGCAAGCGCTGGGCGGGGCGGGTGCCCGCATCATGCTCAATTCGCGCAAGGCAGAAGACCTGGAGCAAGCCGCCGCAAGTTTGCAGGCCCAGGGCATTGACGCCCGCTGGATTGCCGCCGATTGCGCCCGCGAAGAGGATTTGCGCCGGCTGGCCGACGACACTCTGGAGCGCATGGGCGACGTGGACATTCTGGTGAACAACGCCGGGGCCAGTTGGGGGGCGCCCGCTGAGGACCACCCGGTTGCGGCCTGGGACAAGGTCATGAACCTGAACATCCGTGGTTACTTCATCCTCTCCCAGCACATTGCCAAACGCAGCATGATCCCCAGGAAAAAGGGGCGCATTATCAACATCGCGTCCATCGCCGGTCTCAATGGCAACCCCAAAGGCATGAACACCATCGCCTACAGCACGTCCAAAGGCGCGGTGGTCAATTTCACCCGGGTGCTGGCGGCTGAATGGGGGCAATACAACATCAATGTCAACGCCATTTGCCCTGGCTTTTTCATGACCAAAATGGCAGCCGGGTTGATCCAAACTCTGGGGGAAGAAAAAATGGCGGCTGCAGCGCCCCTGAACCGGCTCGGCGACGACGAAGACCTCAAAGGCATCACGCTCCTGTACGCGGCAGACGCCGGCAAACACATCACGGGCCAATGGATGGCGGTGGATGGTGGGGTCAGCGTGGTAACGGGGTGAAGTTTTCATGACCTGGACCATCAAAATCCCCTTCGTCGAGCATCTGGGCTTTACGCTGGACTTGTTCGAGGGGGGGCATTCTCAGTTGGGCTACGAGGCGCGACCAGAGCACATGAACACCTTCCAGGTCACCCACGGCGGCGCGGTGATGACGCTGCTGGACGTGGCCATGGCCACGGCGGCCCGCAGCCTGCAACAAGACATGGGTGTCGTCACCATCGAGATGAAAACCAGCTTCATGCGGCCAAGCCGTGGCCTGCTCACAGCCAAGGGCCGCCTGATGCACCGCACCCAAACCATGGCCTTCACCGAAGCCACCATTTACGACGCCAAAGGCCATGCCTGCGCCCACGCTACCGGCACGTTCAAATACGTCAGGCGCAATGACCGCAACGCCCAAACGCCGCTGCCGGGCGTGAACGCCATTTCAACCGACTGAACCGACCCAAACCCCTTGTCCATCGCCAACAATGGCTAAAGTTCCCGTCAATGCTGCATAGTCAGCTATTAATAACCTAGTAATTTGAAAGCCGCACCATGCCACAAAACAAGCAAATCCACCTCGACAACCGCCCGACTACCGAAGCTGCGGCCAGCAATTTCAAACTGGTGGTCGCCCAGACACCGCCGCTGTCCGCAGGCCAGGTATTGGTGCGCCACCACTACCTCAGCCTGGACCCGTACATGCGTGGCCGCATGAACGACGGCAAGAGTTACGCCATGCCCCAGGCATTGGGCCAAACCATGGGCGGGGGCACGGTGGGTGAGGTGCTTGAATCCCAAAGCGACAAATTCGCCGTGGGCGACAAAGTGGTTGGCATGGGCGGCTGGCAGGAATACAGCGTGGTGGACGCCAGCCAGACCGGCATGATGCGCAAAGTCGACACCACCCACGTCCCCTTGAGCGCCTACCTGGGGGCCGTTGGCATGCCTGGCGTGACAGCCTGGTACGGCCTGGTCAAACTCTGCAACCCCAAAGCCGGCGAGACCATGGTTGTGAGCGCCGCCAGTGGCGCCGTTGGCAGCGCCTTTGGTGCCTTGGCCAAAGCGCGCGGCTGCCGCGCGGTGGGCATTGCAGGCGGCCCGGACAAATGCAAATACGCCGTGGACGAGTTGGGCTTTGACGCCTGCATCGACTACAAGCTGCACGACAACGCTGTATCGCTTTCCAAAGCCCTTAAGCAAGCCTGCCCCAATGGCATTGACGGCTATTTTGAAAACGTCGGCGGCATGGTGCTGGACGCCGTGTTGCCCCGCATGAACGCCTTCGGCCGCATCGCTGTGTGCGGCATGATTGCAGGTTACGACGGGGCGCCGCTGCCGCTGGCCAACCCCTCGCTGATATTGATCCAGCGCCTCAAGGTGGAAGGATTCATCGTGAGTGAGCACATGGAAGTCTGGCCCCAGGCGCTGACCGAGCTGGGCACGCTGGTGGCCACCGGCAAACTCAAGGCGCGTGAGTCAGTGGCGCAGGGCATAGAGGCCGCGCCCGAGGCGTTTTTGGGCCTGCTCAAGGGCAAGAATTTTGGCAAGCAGCTGGTGAAGCTGGTTTGAGTTTTTTGCCCCGAGCGTGTTGACAGACCATTTTCAGGAGACTTAACATGGCCGACATCTACCTGCACCACTACCCGCGGTCGCCCTACTCAGAAAAAATCCGCCTGATCCTCGGTTACAAAAAATTGGCCTGGAAGTCTGTGTGGGTGCCCGACATCATGCCCAAGCCCGACGTGCTGGCGCTTACCGGCGGTTACCGCAAAACGCCCTTCATGCAGATTGGCAGTGATGTCTATTGCGACACTGCCCTGATCTGCGACGTGCTGGAGCATTTGCGGCCCGCGCCAAGCCTTTACCCGGACCACAAAGGCCTGTCGCGCATCATTGCGCAGTGGGCGGACGACAAACTGTTTTGGGCGGCCATGGCCTACAACTTTCATCCCAAAGGCACAGCGCAAATGTTTGGTGCGAGCCAGACGCCAGAACAATGGGCACCGATTGCCAAGGCCTTTGCTGAAGACCGCGCCAAGATGCGTCTGGGCCAGCCGCGCATGCCGTTTGCCGATGCGGCGGCCACCTATAAAAGTTACCTGAGGCGCCTGGCCAACATGCTCGAAGGCCAGTGTTTTCTGCTGGGTGACGAACCCTGTGTGGCTGATTTTTCGGCCTACCACCCTTTGTGGTTCACCCGCACCCAAACCTCGGTGATGGCCGGCATTCTGGACGCCACACCCGATGTGCTGACCTGGATGGACCGCATGGCGGCCTTGGGTCACGGCGCGCACGAAGAATCAAATGCTATTGAATCTATAGCTGTATGCGCAGCATCTACAGGGACACGCGGCATATTTGGCCTTCAAGACGCGGCGGACACCTTCCAGGACGAACATGGCATTGCTTTGGGGTCTGCCGTCACCGTGGCGGCCGACACCTTTGGGCCGGAGCCAACTCAGGGCACGCTGGTCGCCGCCACCCGAATGCACTACAGCCTGCGTCGGCACGATGACCGCGCAGGCACGGTGTTTGTGCATTTTCCGCGCATTGGTTTCGTCCTGAAAAATGCAAGCCCATCCCATTCAGGTTAACTTGGCCATTTGGCGTTCACCTTAAAAGGAAGACATTCGAGATGATTTCAGACTTCAAAAACAAGACGGCCGTGTTGACGGGTGCGGGCTCAGGCTTCGGCCTGGAATGCGCTCGACTGGGTGCCAAACTGGGCATGAACCTGGTGCTGGCTGACGTGCAGCAAGATGCGCTGGACAACGCCACAGCCGAGCTGACGGCGGCGGGCACCAATGTGCTGGCCTTCAAACTTGACGTGTCAGATTCGGCCCAGGTCGACGCCATGGGCCAGGCTACTTTGGCGCGTTTTGGGGCACCGCATTTTGTCTTCAACAATGCCGGTGTGGGCTCGGGTGGCCTGATTTGGGAAAGCTCGCTCAAGGACTGGCAATGGGTGCTGGGCGTCAACGTGATGGGTGTCGTGCATGGCGTGCGCACCTTCACGCCCATGATGCTCGATGCCGCCAGTCAGGACCCCGCCTACCAGGGCCACATCGTCAACACGGCCAGCATGGCAGGCCTGTTGAACCCGCCAAACATGGGCGTTTACAACGTCAGCAAACACGCCGTGGTGAGTTTGACCGAAACCCTTTACCAGGACCTGTCGCTCGTCACAGACCAAGTCAGCGCCAGCGTTTTATGCCCGTTTTTTGTCACCACCGGCATTCACCAAAGCGGGCGCAACCGCCCGGGCAATTTGACGGACGCGGATGCCAGGCCAACACGCAGCCAGGTGGTGGGGGAGGCGATGTCGGCCAAGGCCGTCACCAGTGGCAATGTCAGCGCTGCGCAAGTGGCCCAAATGGTGTTTGATGCCATCGCCGCCAACCGCTTTTACGTTTACAGCCACCCCAAGGCCCTGAAGTCGGTTCAAACCCGCATGGAAGACATTGTGCAAGGCCGCAACCCCACCAGCCCGTTTGCCGACAAGCCCGAGATCGGCGAGAACTTGAAGAAAGCGCTGCGCGCCT
The DNA here is from genome assembly GCA_025360385.1 of Burkholderiales bacterium. Classification (GTDB taxonomy): domain Bacteria; phylum Pseudomonadota; class Gammaproteobacteria; order Burkholderiales; family Burkholderiaceae_C; genus JANYCG01. Next base: position 17,257 of record JANYCG010000180.1, read on the forward strand.
GAGTGCCCAGGCACGCGATTTGAGCTTGAATCAATGCAGGCTCTTGCCGGTTTTGGGCTCAAACAGTTCCACTTTGCCAATCTCGTCATTGGGCTGTCCCAGCATTTCAAGCAGGTGTTTGAGTTCTTCGTCCTCGACAAAACTGCCTGATGACGGTGCCGTCAGCAACTTGTCTGGCATTTGCGGGCGGGCCACCACAAAACCCTGCACATAGTCCACCCCGACTTCGATCAAGGTTTGCACGGTGGCGGCGTCTTCAGCCCATTCAGCAATGGTCTTCATGCCCAGGTTGCGCGCCAGGTTCACGATGGCCTCCACAATCGCGATATTGGCGGGGTGGCGGTTCATCTTGACGATGAAGCTTCCGTCAATCTTCAGCAAATCGGCAGTGAGCTCTTTGAGGTACGAGAACGAGGTGTAGCCCGCACCGAAGTCGTCCAGCGCCACCTTGGCGCCGTAGCTGCGCACCTTGTCGACAAAACGCCGGGTGTTGTCCAGGTCGTGCAGTGCCACGCTTTCTGTCACCTCCAGGCAGATGTGCTTGACGATATGGATGTTTTTCTCCAGCATGCCAAACACGTCCTGCAAGAACTTTTCATCGTTCAATGAGGCACCGCTCAAGTTGATGCAAACAAACTTGGTGTGCTTCAGGTAGGCGTAATTTTGATTCAGCCAATCCAGTGTGGTCTGCAACACCCAGCGGTCAATTGTGCTCATGCGCCCACTGGTTTCTCCGGCCGAAATGAGGCGGTCAGTCGGGATCAGTTTGCCGTTTTCGTCATTCATGCGCAGTAAGACTTCGAAATTCAGCGATTCAAACGGCTCGGTCAGGGACATGATGGGCTGCATCACCAAAAACAGGCCCTCAGTGGCAGAACTGGTGGACAACTGTTCGACCAGCTTGAGCTCGGCTTCGTGGCGGTCAAAGGCGGGCGCATTTTTTTCGTAGACCACGAGGCCGCCGCCGTTGTGGGCCTTTGCGTCGTGGCAGGCGCGGTCTGCGGATGAGATCGCGTCTTTGACCTGCATGTTGGTGCCGACCTCGATCAGGCCAATCGAGCCGCGCAGATGGAATGCCCGGTCGCCCACGTGGTAGGCCGAGCCGCCCAGGCTCTCAATGATGCCGCGGCACACCAGCGACGCCATCGGAACCTTGGTGTCGGGCATCACCAGCACAAACTCATCGCCGCCGACCCGGCCAAATTGCATGGTGCTGGAGACCACGTGCATCACGCGCTGGCAGACCTGTTGCAGCACCTCATCACCAGCGCTATGGCCATACAAATCGTTGATGAGCCGGAAGCGATCCAAGTCCAGGTAGGCCAGTGCCAGTGGTTTGCCGGCCCCGAGTTCCTTGAAGGCCAGCTCCAGCGCCTTCTCAATGCCCCGGCGGTTCAGCACCTTGGTTAAAGGGTCGTTGTTGGCCAGGAACAAAAGGTCTTCAGCCGCTTTGGATTTTTCCGTGACGTTTTGCAGTGAACCTTCGATCCGGTCACGTGCCAGCGTGGCCTTGACCAGGTAACGGTTGACGTCCTGGCCGCCCAACAATTTGGCGCGGCCCCGCAACTCCAGTTCGCCGTCACTGTGCGCGTTGACAAATTGGTGCAACTGCGTCCAGGCTCCGCCGCTGAAATAACGCTGCCAGGAGTTGCTGCCGTTCTCCAGCACCTTGTGCCCCAACATGCGTTGCAGGGCCGGATTGGCGCTTAAAAACCGGCCATTCAGATCCAGCGTGAACAGGCCGATCGGGATGGCGTCAAAGGTGTGCTGCAACTCGGCCTGGGCTTGCAGGCGCTCGTTGTGCTCCTGGCGCATCTGGGCGGCGATGGCCAGCGAGGCCAGCAAGCTCGACGACAGAGCCGCAGTGACACTGTTGACGGAGCCGATCAGGCCTTTCACGCCCAGCGCGGCGGCCAGCACCTCATACAGGCTGGCCAGCAGGGTGATACTGATCGAGGCACCATACCAAAGCGCCGCCGGCGAGCGGATTTTGAACAGTATGCGCGTCAGGGTGAACACCATCAGCCCGATGAACAGACCGGTCATCACCCACAGAACCGGCAGGTAAACCTGGTAGGGCATGAAGGCGGCAAACAGGAGCAGCGGCAGGCAGCTCCATTGCACCACGCGCAAGAGCCAGACCGCGCGGATGCGCAGCAAATCGTCCCGGAACAACATGTTGAACAGGGTGAGTGACAACACGTAATAGATGGCGGTGGTCACCAGGCGCAGGCGCAGCAACCATTCATGCGGCACCGCATTGCCAAGCCACTGCGCATCCCAGCCGGCCGACAAGGCACCCATGCGCAGGTTGACCACCAGCCAGGCTGCAAACAGCATATAAAGGCCACTGCGGTTGATCAGTGCAGTGATCATCACAAATGCCGCCAGGATCAGGATGCCGCCGTCCAGCAGTCCTGATTTGCGATGGAATTCCTGGGCCGAGGTTTGCAAGTCGGCACGTGGCCACAGCAGGGCTGAAATTCGGGCTGGCCCAACCGAACTGACCCGGCAGATCACCTTGTTGTCTTTGGCAGCCGGGTTGTAGTCCAGTGCAAAACCGGCCTTGATGGCCAGCATGTCACCGTTGGAAGCGGTGTGGTTGGTGTTGCCGAGTTCTTTGAAGGTTTTGCCGTCAAAACACGCGATCTCGTAGGCATGGCGCGACGGGAATTCGATGGATTTCAAGCTGTTGCTGGCGTCTGGCGGGACGGTGAACATGAACCAGAAAGGCGCCTCTGACAGCCGCGTGTCAAAAAAGCGCTGGCCGGGCTGGTCATGCAACAGTTTTTTGGCCTGGGCGGCTTCAGTGATGGGCGCTTCTTCTTTGAGGATATGGATGGGCAGCGTCACCGGATCCGCCAACGGGTACTGGCTTTGCCCGGCGTACAAGATCACCAGGGACGCAACGCCAATCACCGCAGGCACCACGAGCGTCGAAAAACGATACAGCGCCCGGTCCAAAAACTGGCTGATCTGGACGACCCTTCGGCGGAATGAATAGGACTTCAAAATTTGCTCAATGGCAATTCAACGACATGTCCGCAAAGTATGACACGGCGCAAACTTTGTCTTGCCCGAATGCAGTAGATTTAGATTGAAATTGGGGGTTAACCCAGTGCTGATTCCTTGCGCTTTTGGTGGCCCGTCGGGCCATTGCAACGAATCGGTCGAATCCGGCGCCGCAAACATGCCCGGCCGGTGCCGCGGCATGGCCGCTCAGAGCGCAAACGGTGTGGAATGGCCCGTGAACGTCGACAAGGAATGGTGCAGCGGATGCCGCTCAGGCGTTTTCGGATTTTGAACCGGCCCTGGCACCGGCCCTTGCACGGACCCTGGCACGGACATCTGAACGGCTGACGCTGGTTTGCCCATGGGTTTGGACACGGCCAGGCCCAAGTCGATGTCCGGATGGTAGGTGCGAAAGGCAAAGTCGAACAGCGGGTGTTTGGCGGCGATCCAGCGCGCTTCGGCAGTGGACACATTGGACTGCATGACGCGGTGCGGCAAATTGCTGGCGTGGGCCAGGGGGATGAAGCCCATGCCTTCAAACACGTCCTCAAACAACATGCGGCTGTACTGGCGGTCGATGGGTGAACGCCCGGCGATCACCATCCAGTCCATGTTTATTTTTTTACAGTACTGATAATAGGTTTTGAACAACACGGTGGTGACCAAGCGGCCGCCTTTGCCGTCAGTGACGCCCAGGCGCGTGGCTTCGGCCAGGCGGCGGCCTTGCAGCCAGTCGGGCAGGGTGATCGACTGCTCCAGGGTCAAAGGCTTGAACTCGTTGGTCTGGATGCGCATGGTGCCCAGGGGCGAGCCGTCCAGTTTGGACTCAGCCAGGAACACGACGGTGCCGGGTTCGGTGTCTGCGGCCTCCGGGCGTTTGAGTGTTTCGGCAAATTCCGGCAAATGGCGGGCGTAGGCGCTCTGCCGGATCCGAACGGCTTGGTGCAGATCAGCCTCGGTGCGAACCAGGCGCACGGAGAACGGCAAAATTTCCTCTGGGTATTCGCCAGGCGCGGCACCCAGGCCATAACGGGAATCGAAAGGGGAGGCGGAACGTTCGAACGACATGGATGTCTCCAACACTTGGTTATGTCGCCATTCTGCCCTGAACGGTTCAGATGTCAAATTCGAAGGTAAAAATACTTTCAGTCTCCGGTCTAAGTGGGCTGAATGCTTGACATTTTTCAAATTTAGCAGTTTGCAGAAACGGCTTGTAGCATTCTCCCGCTTTTTGCATCAAACACCACCAGGTTGACTTGCCGAGTGTGGCCGGGCGTTGTAGAAATGCTGCGCCAGACCAATTTTTGTGACAGCCTCCCGTCATTCGTGTAGGGGCCAACCGGCGTGTATTGCCGTACGACAAAGTCATGCTGCAACAACTCGCCCGCGTTTTCACCGGCTTTGACCTTGGACTGATGTCCGTGTTCGGTCACGGTCCAGTGCGCTGACCAGGACGCAGACGAGGCACCATTGCCCGCCAAAACCGGCGTGACCATCGCCTCAAACTGGTCTTCTCCCACTTGGCGCAACACGATGCTGGCCCCGGCGGGCTCCTTGCTGGCGGGCAGTTTGCCCAAGCCCCGCCAGTCGCGCCCGTCCAGCACGGTTTGCGGCGTGTAGATGGAAGTCAGCCCGTTTTGCGCCGCCAACTGGCGCTGGCGCGTGGTGTGGGCCGGGCTGGCAAAACGGTCTACCCAGCCGATGTAATCCCAATACCCCACATGAAAGGCCTGCACGACCACTGCTTTTTCAGCCGCAACACCCTTCAACGTGGACAACCACTGGTCTGCTGGCGGGCAGGAACTGCAGCCTTCAGAGGTGTAAAGCTCAACCACGGGCGTGCGCAGGGCACCCGACTGCGCCAGACACTGGTTTTTGCCTGTCTCAGCGGCAAAAGTGATGCATGTCCCCGTCAATGCGACGTAGGTAGCTATTGTTTTTATAATTCCGTGGAACTGACTCGGACGCATAACGGACTCCTTTTGGCTTGAAAATGCGTATAAAAACGAGGCCATGCAGGCCCGGCTTCAAAACATGAAACGCCCCTGTGGCACACTCGCGCCCTTGGTTTTTGAGTCGCGCAGTGCGCCATCGTTCTTACAGTCATGTCTAAAAAAATAATTGAAAAAATTGCCCAGGAAATCAAAGTCCATGCCCACCAGGTTCAAGCTGCAGTGGACCTGTTGGACGGCGGGGCCACAGTGCCTTTTGTCGCGCGGTACCGCAAAGAGGCCACCGGTGGCCTGGACGACATCCAACTGCGCGAGCTGGAGACCCGGCTGACCTACCTGCGCGAGCTGGCCGACCGCCTGCAGACGATTGTCAAAAGCATTGAAGAGCAGGGCAAGATGGCCCCTGAGCTGCGCTTGGCCCTGCACCAGGCGGACACCAAGCAGGAACTGGAAGACCTGTACCTGCCGTTCAAGCAAAAACGCCGCACCAAGGGGCAAATTGCCCGTGAAGCCGGCCTGGAGCCGCTGGCCGACGCGCTGTTTGCCAACCCGGCGTTGGCACCGCAAGACGGGGCGAAGGCTTACCTCAAACCCCTGGCCGACGCTGTGGCGGGCGAACCCGCGCCGGCTGATTTTTCCACCGTGGCCGCAGTGCTGGACGGGGTGCGTGACATTCTGAGTGAACGCTGGGCCGAAAACCCGGCCCTGGTGCAAAGCCTGCGTGAATGGCTGTGGCAAACCGGCGCGTTCAAATCGACCCTGATGGCGGGCAAAGACGAAAACCTGCCCGACGTAGCCCGGCTGCGCGATTATTTTGACTACGACGAGCCGATCCACCGCGTGCCCTCGCACCGGGCGCTGGCCGTGTTTCGCGGCCGCGCCCAGGACATTTTGACCGCGCAACTCGTGCTTGAAGAGAGTAATGTAGCAAAAGTCCCTGTCAATGCTACAAAGCTTGCTTCATATTCAGTAGCGTCCGGCAGTGTTAGCCAAGATGCTTTGGGGCGCTCTGGGCTGGCACACGATGGGCTTGCAAACAGCGCACTTGCAAAATCCAGAGCCACTGCGGCTGCGGCCGTCACCAGCGCTGAAACCCGCATCGCCATGGCCTTGGGCTGGCGGCATCAAAACCGCCCGGCTGACGATTTGATCCGAAAATGCGTTGCCTGGACCTGGCGCGTCAAGCTCAGCCTGTCGATTGAGCGAGAGTTGTTCGCCCGCCTGCGCGAAATCGCTGAAAAAGTGGCCATCAAGGTATTTGCCGACAACCTGCGCGACCTGCTGCTGGCCGCGCCGGCCGGCGAGCGGGTGGTGATGGGCCTGGACCCCGGCATCCGCACCGGCGTGAAGGTGGCCGTGGTCGATGCCACCGGCAAGCTGGTGGACGTGGCCACTGTGTTCCCGCACGAGCCGCGCCGTGATTGGGAGGGCGCACTCTTCACGCTGGCCAAATTGGCTGAAAAACACGGCGTGAACCTGATCGCCATTGGCAACGGTACCGCCAGCCGCGAGACCGACAAACTGGCGGGCGACTTGATCAAGCGGCTTGAGAAAGCTGCCAAATCCGCTGGGTTGACAGCCAATACGGCCCCAAGCGGCCCTGGCAATGCAGGGCGCGCCATTGAAAAAGTAGTCGTCAGTGAAGCGGGCGCCTCGGTCTATTCGGCCAGCGAATTCGCCTCCAAAGAAATGCCCGACGTCGATGTCAGCCTGCGCGGCGCGGCCAGCATCGCCCGGCGCTTGCAAGACCCGCTGGCCGAGCTGGTCAAAATCGACCCCAAATCGATTGGCGTCGGCCAGTACCAGCACGACGTCAACCAGGCCGATCTGGCCAAAAGCCTGGTCGCCGTGGTGGAAGACTGCGTCAACTCGGTCGGCGTGGACCTCAATACCGCAAGTGTCCCCCTGTTGTCACGCGTGTCCGGCCTGTCCGCAAGCCAGGCGGGTGCGGTGGTGCGCTGGCGCGAGGCCAACGGCGCCTACAGATCCCGCCAGCAACTCAAAGACGTGCCGGGCCTGGGGGCGAAAACCTTTGAGCAAAGCGCCGGGTTTTTGCGCATCCGGGGCGGCGACAACCCGCTGGACATGACCGGCGTGCACCCTGAAACCTATGCCGTGGTTGAGAAAATCATCCAACACACCGCCCAGCCCATCGGGGCGCTGATGGGCCGCGCCGATCTGCTCAAAACCCTGGCCCCTGAGCTGTTTGCCAATGAGACGGTCGGCCTCATCACCGTGCGCGACATTCTGGGCGAGCTGGAGAAACCTGGCCGTGACCCGCGCCCCGACTTCAAGGTGGCGCGCCTAGCCGACGGCGTGAACGACATCAGCGACCTGCACGCTGGCATGGCCCTAGAAGGCACCGTCAGCAACGTGGCCGCGTTTGGCGCGTTTGTCGATTTGGGCGTGCACCAGGACGGGTTGATTCACGTCAGCCAGCTCAGCGACCGATTCATCACCGACGCCCGTGAAGTCGTGAAAACCGGTGACATCGTGCGCGTGCACGTGCTGGAGGTAGACGTCGCGCGCAAACGCATTTCGCTGTCGATGAAGTCGGGCCACGATGCCAAGAGCGGTGCCAACGCAGGCCAGGGCGCTGGGGCTGGCAACAAGTACCAGCCAGCGACCCAGCAGCAACGCGGGCGCATGCCCCACGCGGCGGCCGCGCAAGCGGGTGCCATGGCGTCGGCCTTTGCCAATTTGGCCAATTTGAAGTTGAAGCCTTGAGGCGACGGGATCTGGCGGGGTGTGGTTTGACGGGGACTTGAACACGGCATGTCCTGATGTGTGTCACCTGTCCAGTTCATAATGGCCTCACGCAATTTGATGGAACCCTTGCCACCCATGCCTGAAAGCCTGCCGCCATGGCGCTGAACCAACTGCTGGAAACTCAGTTTGACCTGCCCAGCATCCCCCGGGTGGTGGCCTTGCTGCTGTGCGAGCTGGACCGCAGCGAGCCGGACCTGAAACGCATCACGCAGTTGGTCAGCACCGACCCGGCCTTGACCACACGGCTGCTGCAAATCTCCAACTCCAACTACTTCAAGCTGGCCAATTCGATCAGCAGCGTGTCCGAGTCGCTGGCGATTTTGGGCTTGGGCCATGTGCGCTCCATGGCGGCTGTGGCGGCATCAGCCACGTCCATGCGGGCGGTACCCGGCATACCCTTGCAGCAGTTCTGGAGTTACAGCCTGAACGTGGCCAAAGTGTCACGTTCATTGGCGCGGGTGGTGCGGCAAAACCAGCAAGCGGCATTCACTTGCGGTCTGATCCATGCAGTGGGCGAACTGGCCATGCTGATGGCCCTGCCCGACGAGATGGCCCGCATCAGCCGGGAACACGGGCCGCTGGACTTGCGGCGCGCCGACGTGGAAATGCGCGACTTGAAGTTCTCCTATGCCCAGGTCAGCGCCGGTTACGCCCGCAAATGGCAATTTCCGCAGCCGATTGTGGACGCTCTGGAGCACCAGATCCACCCCTTCAAGAAAGACGTTTACGAGCCGCTGGCCGGCGTGATCCACTTGGCCAGCTGGCGCGCCCGCGCCAAAGAAGCCGGCATGAACCAGCGCGCGATGGCCGTGTCTTTCCCCGGCGAAGTGGGTGAAATTCTGGAGCTCGACATCGACATGGTGTTGCAACAAGACCCGATTGACTGGCTGGCGCAAGGCAAAAATTACGCTTGAGCGTTTGAAATCTTGAGATTTGCAACGTTCATGACCGCCCGCTTCCAGCGAATGCGGGCGTCATGAATTATAAAAAAGCGACCCCAATCTGATGCCTGCATTGCGCCTTTACGCCGGCCCCTTGGCGCGGCAAGCCATCCAAGAACGCGGCCTGGCCCCAAAGGACATTGGCGTGGTGCCGGGTGCGGCCGGAGGCCCCAAAGGCCTGATCCTCGGGCCG
>JANYCG010000192.1 GCA_025360385.1 Burkholderiales bacterium
GCTTCAAAAATTGCCCAACCGCAGGGCTGCACCAACTTTCAGTTGCGTCAGCTGATGCGCCGGGTGTCGCAGCATTACGACAGCGAGATGGCCCGTATTGGCCTCAAAACCACGCAGTATTCGCTGTTGTCACACGTCGTGCGCCTGGGTCCCATCCGCCCCGGTGACCTGGCAGCCTCCATGACCATGGAGCCGTCCACGCTGACGCGCAACCTCAAGCCGCTGATTGCAGCAGGCTGGGTTGAACTGGCTGGCGGCAGCGATGGGCGCAGCCGCTGTGTCACCGCCACCGAGGCCGGGCGCGCCAAACGCAGCGAAGCCCAACGCCGCTGGAAGGCTGCCCAATTGGGGCTGAACCAGGTTTTGGGTGTTAAACGTGTGGTGGCGCTGCATGCGCTGATCAATGAGTCCCTCGCCTTGTTGGCGAATCCTTAACCCGGTGCGTGAACGTGACAATCAATACCAGCCAAAAATGATGCAAAACAGGAGCAAAGAATGACGGAACCCCACCTCCATCGTAAAAAACATATTGCCGTGTGGCTCGTCCTGCTAGGTGCCGCCGGGACCTTTGCCCTGACCATGGGCGTGCGCCAGACCATGGGCCTGTTTTTGAGCTCACTCAACACCGCCACCGGCTTGGGCCTGGCCAGCATCAGCCTGGCGTTTGCGTTCGGGCAGATTTTTTGGGGCGTGACCCAACCTTTTGCGGGGGCTTACGCAGACCGGGTGGGCGCTGGCCGGGTCTTGTTGATTGGCATTGCCCTGGTGGTCCTGGGCATGTTCATCACCCCCATGATGACCAGCACCTGGGGCCTGATTCTGTCCATTGGCATCATGGCGGCGGGCGGCGCAGGCATTGCCGGGCCGGCCGTGCTGATGTCCGCCTGCATGCGCATGATCCCCGCAGAAAAGCAGGGCATGGCCATGGGCATCGTGAACGCGGGTGGCTCGCTGGGGCAGTTCATGATGGCGCCCATCGCCGCGATCTTGCTGGTCAGCATTGGCTGGGCCAATGCCATGCAGTTGCTGGCGCTGTTTGTGCTGCTGGCATTGCCGTCGGCCTGGCTGTTCCGGGGCAATGCGCAAAACACCACGGTGGCCAAACCGGTGCAGCGCCTGGGTGCTGGCGAGGCCATTGGGCAGGCCCTGCGCAACCCCAGTTACCTGTTGTTGGCGGGCGGTTTTTTTGTCTGCGGCTTTCACGTGGCGTTTTTGGGCACACACTTGCCCGGCATTGTGGCGGCCTGTGGGCTGCCTACGCAGTTTGGCGGCTGGTCGCTGGCCATGTTGGGCCTGTTCAATATCATTGGCAGTGTGGCTATGGGCTGGGCCGTGGGCCGCTGGCGCATGAAGTCCCTGCTGTCCCTGGTGTACGCCGCCCGCGCCATAGCCGTGACCGTGTTTTTGGTGGCCCCTAAAAATGGCACGACGGTGCTGATTTTTGCTGCCGTCATGGGCTTGACTTTTCTGAGCACCGTGCCCCCGACAGCCGGGCTGGTCACCAAGTTTTTTGGCGTGGGCAACCTGGCCACCTTGTTTGGCCTGGTCATGCTGACGCACCAGGTGGGCGGTTTTCTGGGGGCTTACCTGGGCGGCAAGGTGTTTGAGTCGACAGGCAGTTTCGATCTAATCTGGTATGCCGACATTGCCTTGGCGGTAGGGGCGGCGCTGATTCATCTGCCCATCAAAGAAGCCCTGGTGGTGCGTAAATTGCCGCGGGTGCAGGCCGCTTGACCCCACGTATGGCTGCAACTGAAATGGACCCGAGAACCCGCCTGCTGCTCGAAGCGCCAATTGCCCGCACTCTGCTCAAGCTGGGTGCGCCCAATGTGGTGGTCATGTTGTCGCAGGCGGCAGTGGGCTTGATCGAAACCTATTTTGTCGGCCAGCTTGGCGCGGCGCAACTGGCCGGCATAGCGCTGGTGTTCCCACTGGTGATGTTCATGCAAATGACCTCCAACGGTGCCATGGGCGGTGGTATTGCCGCCAGCGTGGCGCGGGCGCTGGGGGGTGGGCGGCGTGACGATGCCAATGCGCTGGTGCTGCATGCGATCCTGATCGCGCTGGGTTTTGGCCTGGTGTTCAGCGTGGCCATGTTGCTGGGTGGGCGCTGGATTTATGCCTTGATGGGCGGGCGCGACGAGGCGCTTGAGGCGGCTTTGTTGTACTCCAACTGGGTGTTTGCGGGTGCCGCGTTGATTTGGTTTTTCAACGCCCTGTCGGCGTTGATCCGTGGTACCGGCAACATGATGATGCAGGCCTGGGTGATGCTGGGCGGCGCTGTGCTGCTGGTGCCGCTTTCGGCCCTGCTGATTTTTGGCTGGGGTCCGCTGCCGGGTTTTGGCATTGTCGGCGGTGCTCTGGCCATGCTGGCCTACTATGCGCTGGGCAGCCTGGTGTTCGTGGTTTATCTCAAGTCCAAAGCCAGCCTGCTCAAACTGAACTGGACGGGCATTGCGCTGCGTAAATTTTTGTTTTGGGACATTCTGCGCGTGGGTTTGGTGGCGACTTTTTCCACCGCCGCGACCAACATCGCGATTGGTTTTGCGACAGCAATGGCCGGCGTTTTTGGCACAGCAGCCATTGCGGGTTATGGCACGGCGTCGCGGCTCGAATACCTGCTGGTGCCGCTCGTCTTTGGCTTCGGTGGGCCGCTGGTGGCGATGGTCGGCACCTGCATTGGCGCGGGCCAACCGGAGCGCGCCCTCAAAGCCGCCTGGATCGGCGTGGCCATGTCGTTTGCCATGGCGGAGTGTGTTGGCCTGCTGGCAAGCGCGTTTCCAATGGCCTGGTTGGGCTTGTTTGGCAGCGACCCGGCCATGCTGGCGGCGGGGGCCCACTACCTGCGCATTGTGGGCCCTGCCTACGGCTTTTTCGGACTGGGCATCGTGCTGTATTTTGCCTCGCTGGGCGCCGGCAAATTGTTGTGGCCCGTCATCAGCAATGTCCTGCGTCTGGCCATCGCGTTGGCGGGCGGTTGGGCTGCGATTCACTTTGCGAATTCACTCACCGGCGTGTTTGTGGCCCAAGCCGTCGCTCTGGTAATTTACGGTTGTTTGAACGCGTGGGCGATAGGGGCGGGTGCCTGGTTTGGGCCGGTCAGGTGGCGGCGCATTGTCCCGAAGGCCACGACATGACCCATCCCAGTGTTGCTGATTGGCCAGGCATGCCGACCGGCATCCGCTCCCGCAGGGTGGGCAACATCAATGGCCTGGCCATGCATGTGCTAGAAGCGGGCTTTGAACAACAAGCCAAGGGCTGCGTGCTGTTGTTGCATGGCTTTCCTGAACTCGCTTATAGCTGGCGCAAAGTGATGTTGCCGCTGGCACAGGCGGGCTACCACGTCATTGCGCCCGACCAGCGCGGGTATGGCCGTACCGAAGGCTGGGACGGGGCCTATGACGGCGACGTGGCCTCGTTTCGCCTATTCAACCTGGTGCAGGACGCGCTGGCACTTGTCCTGGCCATGGGCTGGCGCGAGGTGGCTGCGGTGGTGGGGCATGACTTTGGCTCGCCCGTTGCCGCTTGGTGCGCGCTGGCGCGGCCTGACGTGTTCAAGTCGGTGGCGCTGATGAGTGCGCCGTTTGCAGGGGCGCCGACGTTGCCATTTGGCCATGCCAGCATCGACCCTGACGCCACCGCGGTGCCCCATGGGGCCGCAACGCCCCACAGCACAGATTTGCACGCTGAGCTGGCCGCATTGGCGCGTCCGCGAAAACACTACCAGTGGTATTACTCAGGCTCCGAGGCTGATGGCAATATGCGCTACACGCCACTGGGCATCCATACTTTTCTGCGCGCCTATTACCATCACAAAAGCGCTGACTGGCCCCACAACAAGCCGTTTAAGCTGACAGGTGCCACCGCGCTGGCGCTTGCAAAAATGCCCACTTACTACCTGATGGATTTGCACGAAGGCATGAGCGAAACCGTAGCGCATGAAATGCCTTCAGCGGCGCACATCGCCCAATGCCAATGGCTGCCGGACGATGAACTGGCCGTGTACAGCGCCGCGTTTTCCCACACCGGGTTTCAGGGCGCGCTGAACTGGTACCGCTGCGCCACCAGTGAGGTGCTCAACGCCGATTTGAAACTATTCGCCGGCCGCAGCATCGACGTGCCTTCATGTTTCATTGCCGGGCAAAGTGACTGGGGCGTCTACCAAAAACCCGGAGCGTTTGAAGCCATGCAGAAAACCGCCTGCACCGGCATGACGGCCTGCCATCTGGTTGAAGGCGCAGGGCATTGGGTGCAGCAGGAACAGCCGCAAGCGGTGAGCCATTTGCTGCTCGAATTTCTGCAGGAAAAGAACACGGGGCCAATCTGATCCCGCGCGCAATTCTGTCAAGCTCAATCGTGCGCGGTTTCCCGTGAAAGTCAGCCAAACAGATTGACGTCGCTGGCCAGACCAGCCGCATTGTCAAACCCCGAATCCAGGAACGCCAACGCCGGCTCATCGACGGCTGTCAATGCCAGCGGGTCTTTGGGCAGCAGGCGATGGATCAACACCCATTGCGCCAAGGCCATACGCTTGGGTGAATTGGTTTGGCCGGCCTCCCATGCCATGGCCGCAGCGCTGGCCAGGTGGTACAGAGCCGAGGCCGTGCTGCGGGCTTGCGCGTCGCCCGCCGCGTTTAAACCGCTCACCTGACCGGCGAGGGTGATGACGCGCAGCAGCATCGCATCAAACACTTTGCGGGCACCGGCGTGCAGTGGGGTGTCGGCCAGAAGTTGAGCCAAGTGCGCTTGCAACACTGGCAATGAGCCTTCACGTTTGACCGCCCGCAGCACGTCCAGCGCGACGATGTTGCTGGTGCCCTCCCAGACGGAGCCCAAGTGCGCGTCGCGCACCAAGCGGGCGTCGCTCCAGTCTTCAATATAGCCGCAGCCGCCGCGCACTTCCATGGCGTCACCGGTGACTTTGCGGGCATCTCGGCAGGCGCGGAACTTGATCAGGGGCGTGAGGATGCGCGTCAGCGAATAGGCATTTTTGTCGCCGCTGTCGGCCCGATGCAAGGCGGTGGCGGCCTGAAACACCATGCTGCGCGCCTGCTCGGCGGGCAGCATCAGTTTAAGCAGCTGGCGGCGCATCAGCGGCATGTCGATCAGGCGTTTGCCAAAGGCCTGGCGTTCACGCGCGATGAACATGGCTTCGCTCACAGCGCGGCGCATCAGCCCGGCTGCCCGTACGCCGTTGGAGAGGCGCGAGTTGTTGATCATGTCGGCCATTTGCACAAAGCCGCGCCCCGGCTCACCCACCAGCCAGGCCTTGGCCCCGTTCAGGCTGATCTCGCCGCTGGCCATGGAGCGGGTGCCCAGTTTGTCTTTGAGGCGCACGATACGGTGGCTGTTGCGGCTGCCATCGGGCAAGGTTTTGGGCAACAGAAAAAGGGACAGGCCTTTCATGCCCGCTACACCGTCGCTGCGGGTGCCGTCATTGGCACCGCCGGGCCGGGCCAACACCATGGCCAGGGCCGCGTCGGCATTCGAGCAAAACCACTTTTCGCCATGCAACTGCCAGCTTCCGTCGCTGCTGCCAGGGTCTTGTGTTGCTCTGGTTTCGGTCGCGGCGACGTCCGAGCCAGCGCCTTGTTCGGTCATGAACATGGCCCCCTGAAAGAGCGCGTCAAAATCTTGCGTGGTCAGTTGGGGCAGGTAACGATGCGTCAATTCAGGTGCGGCAAATTTCCGCAGGGTGCGGGTCAGCGAGTCCGTCATGGAAAGCGGGCAGCAGACGCCAAATTCAGCCTGAACAAACAAATAGGTGAGGGCATATTTGGCTATGGGCGGCATGGGCGCTGGCCAGCCCAAAACGTCTGCGCGATGCGACATGGCGGCCAGGCCGTATTGGCTAAAGGCCACGCGTTCGAGTTCGACATACGCCGGGTGTTTGACGATATGCTGCATGTCCAGCCCGGCCCGGTTGCGGTGCGTGAGTGTTGGCGGGTTTTTGTCGGCCGTGTGCGCCAAGGCGTCCAGCACGCCACCCGCCAAACCGCCCAGATGTTCCAAATGGGGCAGCAAATGCGCCAGCAAAGCAGGTTCGATATACACCTTGAGCAGCGCTGCCATGTCCGGGTCGCTGGTGAACAGGTTGACGCCGTGCTGGTCTGGCACTGGGTGACTCCTGGCCGGGCTCACAGAGCTGGCAAGCGGTTGGTTATAGTGGACAGTGGATGGAGTCATAGTTTGTTGAGGAGTCGCTTTTGGACAGCATAAAACCTTTTTACCCGATTTTGGCGGCACTGCTGGCTTACCTTGTGGGTTCGCTGTCCTTTGCGGTCATTGTCAGCCGCCTGATGGGCTTGAACGACCCGCGCTCGTACGGCAGCAAAAACCCGGGCGCGACCAATGTCCTGCGCTCTGGCAGCAAGCCCGCCGCCATTGCGACCCTGCTGCTGGATGCCTTCAAGGGCTGGCTGCCGGTGGTGCTGGTGAAGTGGTTCGGCAAACCCTACGGGCTGGACGACGGCACTGTGGCGATGGTTGGCCTGGCCGCGTTCCTTGGGCATTTGTACCCGTTGTACTTCCGGTTCGAAGGCGGCAAAGGCGTCGCGACGGCGCTGGGCGTTTTGCTTGGGATCAGCGGGTGGCTGGGGCTGGCCACGACCGTTTCGTGGCTGGTCATCGCCTGGTTTTTACGGTATTCGTCGTTGGCGTCTTTGGTGGCCGCTGTGTTCGCACCGGTGTATTACGTGTTTGGCGACGGCCTGGCCTGGTATTTGGACAAAGGCATTTTGCTGTCCATCACATTGATGTCGCTGTTGTTGATCTGGCGCCACCGAGAGAACATATCGCGCTTGGTCAAGGGTTCAGAGTCCAAACTGGGCAGTGGCAAAAAGGCCGAGCCGCTGCCCGTCATCAAAACCAAAAAGCCGGGACACAAATAGCAGGTCGACTGTCGTGGAATTTGTGGCGGGCCGTCAAACCTGCCGCGCCGCGTTGGCACCAAGTTGAAGCACCACGTGGTGGTTCAGGTGCAGGCGCACCATGGAGGCAGCCAGCGCGGCTGCGATGCGCGAGTCGTTTTCAGATGAGCGGTGCGTCAAGGGCCTTGGCAGTTGCTCGCCATGGATGTTGACCACGATGGCGACATGAGGTTGATTGGCCTGGGCTGAGCGGCGCATCACGATCGCCACCTCCTGGTTGTCCATGCGCACATAACTGCCCGGTGGGTACAAGCCCACCACGCGGATCAGGCAGTGGCCGACTTCGTCATCCTGCTCGGTTGTGTTGGTGATGATGGCGCGAATCGACTCGGCTGTGCTGCGTCCGCTGCGCGACTGGCGCGGGCTGATCATGGCGGCGTAACGGTCGACGATGCGCAAAATGCGTGACAGCCGGATCACCGGGCTGACCTGGCGCAGTGGCCCTGCATCAGTTTTGTCGTCATGGTGGCGCGCGACGATGTCCAGCCACAAGGGGTCGTCGACGCGCAGGTTGGCCAGCATCAGCGAGCCTTTGACCGAATGGCCCTTGATCATGTCGGTCTGCCTGGCGGATGGCCGTTCTGACTGGCTTGCCAGTTGATCCTGCATCTCGGTCATGGCAATGTTCATGGTCAACGCGGCATGCACCAGGCTGTCGCGCTCGCTCGTCTCCAGCCCCAATTCAACGGCGATCAAATGGCACAACACCGCGCTGACCAATGAATGCGAGGCGCTGTAGCCGACGGGCGAATTGGTTGCCAGCTGGAACAAAAGGTACAGGCCCACATCGGTGTCCAGCGCCAGCATCGTCTTCATCCAGCGGTCATATTGCCAGACCCGCAATTCAAACTCCTGAATGCTGTCTGGGCTGCGCAAAATCACGCCCAGGCCCGATTCCAGGTCAGACCACAGGCTAAGCAGGTCTTCGTAATCGTTTTCATTCCTGACGTTGACACCTGGCATAGCGGTATTTTCGGCGGTTTTAATCATCGAATCTTTGGGCGGCTAAATTTGATGTTTTTGGGGGCGCTAGGCACTCACGCATGACAGTGCGTCTTTCACGTCAATAACGCTTGACCAGCACCAGCGTCTCATTGGTGCGTGTCATTTGAAAACGGGTCAAAAAGCTGTTGCCCAGCAAAACGTAAGGCATGTCGCTGCTGGTGACCACCGCGTCGACGTCGTAGACATCCACATCCCCCACGCGAACCAATGCCAGCTTGACGCGCCAGCCGCGGCTGGTGCCGTTGGCCGTGGCCAGCTGGATTTGCTGGCCTTGCAGGTAATTCAGGCCCATGCGTTTGGCGTCTTCAAGGCCCAGCGCCACTGCCGTAGCGCCGGTGTCCACCAGAAACTGAAAACTCTTGCCGTTGATTTGCCCCTGGCCCGCAAAGTGTCCGCCACTGCCAGCCTGCATCACAATTTTGCCACTGGAGGCACCGCTCGCGCCACCGCTGGTCGCCAATGCGCCCACGCTCACTGGCGCTTCACCCACGCGCACACTGCGGGTTTGGCCAGCCTGGGCGACATGTGCACTGTCGCCTTGAATGGACACCACGGTCACGCCCAAATAGGTGTCACCCACCGCCACCGCCTTGGGTGGGTTGCCATTGATGATGAGCAAGGCCTTGTTGCCCATGATGCCGCCCAGCACCACCGTGCGGCTGGCAGACTGGCCGCCCGGCGCACCCGCGCCTGCAGCTTGGCCGTTGGCCTGCGGTTGCGCCGCCGCGCCCAGCCCTTGGCTGGCCAACAGCAACAGGGTGAACACGGCGCGACCCTGCCTCAAACCAGAATCGTCAGGGTGTTTTTTGGCCATGGTTGTGGAACTGTGGCGACGACGCAGAAAAATGTTGTTCAGTCCCTGAAGTTGTTGAAACTCAAGGGAATGTCGGCGATGTCTTTTTTGATCAGGGCCATGGCGGCCTGCAGGTCGTCGCGTTTGGCCCCGGTGATACGCACGGCGTCGCCCTGGATGGCAGCCTGTACCTTGAGTTTGCTGTCCTTCACCATCCGCTGGATTTTTTTGGAGACCTCGGTCTCGATGCCATTGCGCACCTTGATCACCTGTTTGACTTTGTCGCCGCCCATTTTTTGCACGTCGCCCTTGTCCAGAAATCGCACATCCACATTGCGTTTGGTGAGTTTATTGCGCAGGATGTCTTCGACCTGGCCGAGCTGGAATTCAGCGTCGCCAATCAGGGTGATGTCTTTTTCTTTCAGCTCGATGGCGGCGGCTGTACCCTTGAAGTCGAAACGCGTGCCAATCTCCTTGGCGGTGTTGTCGACTGCATTTTTCACTTCAACCAGGTTGGCTTCGCAAACGGTGTCAAAAGACGGCATGGCAATATTCTCAGTGAGACAATCCTGCCATGTTAGTCGAGAAAAACGTCCCACTCCAGCCCTACAACAGCTTTCACATCGTCGCCAAGGCGCAAACCCTGGTGCGCATCCAGAGCGAGCCAGACCTGCACGCGTTGATGGCCGACCCGCAATGGGCGGCCAGCGACAAATTTGTCTTGGGCGGCGGCAGTAACCTGGTTCTGACGGGCGACGTGCGCCCGCTGGTGCTCAAGGTCGAGTTGATGGGAAGACGCCTTGTGCAGGCCACTGAAAAAGCTTTCATCGTGGAGGCCGGCGCGGGTGAAAATTGGCACGATTTCGTCGCCTGGACGATCGACCAAGGCTATTTTGGTCTGGAGAACCTGGCCTTGATCCCCGGCACAGCAGGCGGCGCGCCAGTGCAAAACATTGGTGCCTATGGCGTCGAGCTGCAAGACCGGTTTGAGTCGCTGGACGCCATCGACTTGCGCACCGGCCACGAATTCGCATTGGACGCGGCGCAGTGTGGTTTTGGCTACCGTGACTCGGTGTTCAAACACGCGCCACACTTGGCCGGCAAAGCACCTGTGGGCCAGCCAGGCACCGAGCCGCGCGCGTTTGGCCTGGCCGGGCGGGCGCTGATCACCCGTGTTCGGCTGTGTTTGCCCAAAGCCTGGAAGGCGACCCTGGGTTACGCTGACCTGGACAAAAAGATGCAGCAAACCGGCATGACTGCACCGACGCCGCGCCAGATTTTTGACTGGGTCTGCGAGATTCGCCGTGCCAAACTGCCCGACCCGGCCGTGCTGGGCAATGCGGGCAGCTTTTTTAAAAATCCGACGGTGTCGCCCGAACAATGCAGCGACATCATTGCGCGCGAACCCAAAATTGTGCATTACCGGCTGGACAACGGCAGCGTCAAGCTGGCGGCCGGCTGGCTGATAGAAGCCTGCGGCTGGAAGGGCAAGTCCGTCGGTCAAGCCGCTGTTTACGAGAAGCAGGCACTGGTGCTGGTGAACCGTCGCACCGACGCACAGGGTGCCACGGGGGGCGAGGTCATGCTGCTGGCCAAAGCGATTCAGACCAGCGTTTACGAGCGATTTGGCATTTTGTTAGAGCCTGAGCCAGTGGTGTTGTGACATTCCCCGTGCCCTGACAGCCTGACCGCGCCGACATTCCGGGCAAGCTCAATTGAGCCCCTGCCCAAACAGCCACTGGGCGTGCACGGGCTGGCGCAAGTCCTGGCTGGCCGCTGCCAATAAATCGGATTTGTCGCGGTTCGCCCGCTCGGCCATCGCGGCTGCGCGGGCATGTTGTTCGGCCAGAGTCTGGTTGGCTAGGCGCAGTCGAATTGAGTTGGCGACCGTGTTGTGTGAATGGTGAGCAGCCACGCACAGGACACTCATGTCAAGCCAGGTGGCACCGATCGCGTACACGGTCAGCTCGCCAAAATCCTGGGCACAAACAGGCTCACGGCGATGCCACCCAGCAATATCGTCAGGATGAACGCCAGCAAGTCGTGGGTCGAATTGCCCGCCACTGAATAGGCCGCGGAACCGACGAAGGCGCAGGTGATCAGCAGGTTCAACACCGTGTTGGCACCCTGCAGAACGCCAATCATGCCGGACGACAGCCCCCGCAAACCCATCACCGTCGCAATGGACGGCACCGACGCACCCAGCCAGATGCCCAGGCTCAAGGCGGGCACAGCGTTCCAGACGGCAATCGACATCAGCGTGCGCAGCACCACGGCGCTGACCACATTGGCCAACATGTTGCTGTGCCCCAGTCGGAACAGTTCGGACTGGACGTCGGGTTCATAAGCGGTCTGCGCGGCCGGCACGGGGCCGCCAATCTTGAATACGCTTTGACCGACAACACCAGCGGCGTGTTCAGTGAACTTAACGTGGGCGATGCCGCCAAACCCAGCTTGACCGGCTTCATCGGCGCGCCTGGATTTGTCGGCCAGATCAGGTAGTCTTCAATCCCTGCCCTGTCGTTGTGCTGGCGTCAACAAGAGCACGGCTGCGACAGGCTCAGCCCGCACGGTAGGCTGCATCTCAATTCCCCGTCAACTTGAACATCTCGCCATCTTTGCCCTGCGACAGCAGCCCTGTCTTGGCATAGATCGCGAGCTTCTCGCGGGTGTCCACAATGTCCAGATTGCGCAGGGTGAGCTGGCCGATGCGGTCTAGCGGGGTGAACGGTGCGTCTTCCACTTTTTCCATCGACAGGCGCTCAGGCTTGTAGGTCAGGTTCGCAGACTCCGTGTTGAGCAATGAATAGTCGTTACCCCGGCGCAGTTCGAGCGTGACCTCACCGGTGATGGCGCGCGCCACCCAGCGTTGCGCGGTTTCGCGCAGCATGATGGCCTGGCTGTCAAACCAGCGGCCCTGGTAAAGCAGGCGACCGAGCTTGCGCCCGTTGTCGCGGTATTGCTCTAGGGTGTCTTCGTTGTGAATCCCCGTTAACAGGCGCTCATATGCTATAAAAAGTAGTGCAAGACCGGGCGCTTCATAAATGCCACGGCTCTTGGCTTCGATGATTCGGTTTTCGATTTGGTCGCTCATGCCCAGGCCGTGGCGGCCACCAATGCGGTTGGCTTCGAGGATCAGTTCGGCGGTGTTGGCAAAGGTCTTGCCGTTCAATTCGACCGGCTGGCCCTCAGAAAAACGCACGCGCACTTCTTCGGCTTTGACCACACAGTCATCGCGCCAGAACGGCACACCCATGATGGGGTTGACGATCTTGATACCGCTGTTCAGAAACTCCAAGTCTTTGGCCTCATGCGTGGCGCCCAACATGTTGCTGTCGGTGGAGTAGGCTTTTTCAGCCGACATCTTGTAGCCAAAACCGGCGGCCGTCATAAATGCCGACATCTCCGCGCGGCCACCCAATTCGTCAATGAACAGCTGGTCAAGCCAGGGTTTGTAGATTTTGAGGCTGGGGTTGGTCAGCAGGCCGTAGCGGTAGAAACGCTCAATGTCATTGCCCTTGAAGGTGCTGCCGTCGCCCCAGATGTTGACGTCGTCCTCCTTCATCGCCGCGACCAGCATGGTG
>JANYCG010000209.1 GCA_025360385.1 Burkholderiales bacterium
CTTGGCCGATTTGCTGAGCTTGCAGGGGAATCAGGGTGCAGTCCCCGTCGTTAGGTCGTATACAGCTATTGAAATAGTAGTGAATGACGTCGGTGTTGTCACCGACATCGACACTGTCGAAGACCTCGAGCGCGCCCAGGCGTTGTTCAACGCAGCGCCGCCCGCAGGGGGCTGATTTTTCGGCTCGCCATGCGCCAGCGGCCTTGGTGCCCAGCACGTCCGACCGCACGAAGGGCCGTGCGCTGCCCCGGTTGATGAACAGCAGCGGTCGCTGTCTGCCGATCAAATGATGGAGCGCCGCCGACCGGGGGGAACGGCACCACAATTTTGATCTTCGCTTGCGGATGCTGACTGCGCTTATTCGATTGGTATTCCCGCGTCCCTGACAGCCTTTCGCCATACGCCGAGCTGGTCTTTCACGAGTGCACCCAATTCTTCGCTGGTTGAGCTTTGCGGATCGAAGGCCAGGCGGCCAAGTTGATCCTGCACGTCAACGCGAGCCAGCACCCTCGACATCTCGTGGCCCAGGCGGTCGACGATATCGCGCGGCAGACCGGCAGGCCCGAGCATGCCTCCCCAGGGGTTGATCGACAGGTTCGTGAGTCCGACCTCCGCCATGGTTGGCGCCTCGGGCGCCAGCGGGCTACGTTTGGGCAGCAGCGTGGCGATTACGCGCAACTTGCCGCTTTGAACGTGTGGCAGCGCTGACCCGGCCGCGAACATCAAATGCACCCTTCCGCCAATGATGTCGATCGTCAAAGGTGCGTCGCCTTTGTAGGGAATGTGCACCATGTCCAGCTTCGCAAGCTGGGCGAATTGGGCTGTCGCAACGATGGAGGTTGCGCTGCTAGTGCCATAGTTGAGTTTGCCTGGATTGGCCCGGACATAAGCCATCAGCTCAGGCATGGTTCTGGCGGGCAGGCTGTCATTGATGTACAGGAAAAAGCCAAAGGTTCCGGTGCGTGAGATGGGTGTGAAATCAGCGACCGGGTCATAGGGAGCGGATTTGCGCATTGCCGGTGCGGCGCTCAAACCCGTGGCGGTGCCAAACAGCAGCGTGTAGCCGTCCGGCGCGGCTTTCATCACGGCTTCGCCAGCGATGACGCCGTCAGCGCCGGCCTTGTTGTCGATGATGATGGTTTGCCCGAGTGCTTCACCCAATGGCTGGGCAATCACGCGCGCCGCCTGGTCGGTCGTGCCGCCCGGCGGGAAGGGCACCACCAGCCGGACCGGCTTGGCGGGGTACTGCGTTTGTGCTCTGGAAGGAAGAGCGGCGACTGCCACTGAGGCAATTGCGGTGGTGAGGAATATGCGGCGGTTCTCCATGATCTGTCTCCCTGTCAGTCCAGCTTGATCTTCGCATCGTCGACAACATGTGAATAGTGCTCGTATTTTTGTGCGATGTGGGCTTTCAATGCCGCCGGGGTGAGATAAGCGGGTATCAGGCCGAGATTGCGCAAGCGCTGACTGGTCATCGGGTCATTCAAGGCGCTTTCGAATCCTTCGGCCAGTTTTGCGATGACGTCGCGAGGGGTGCCTGCCGGCGCCACTGCGCCAAGCCACACGACGGCCTCGTAGTCGGGGTAGCCTGACTCAGCCACGGTTGGCACCTGTTTCAGCCCGTCTATCCGTTCGCGCGTCGTCACGGCCAACGGGTGCAGCTTGCCAGCGTCGATTTGGCTGGACACGTCGGCGACGTTGGTAAGAACGGCAGTGACATGCCCGCCGACCAAGGAATTGACGCCCAGATTGGCACCAGAAAAAGGGACGTAAGTCAAATCCACAAGGGCAGCGCGCTTTAGCATTTCCCCCGCAATGTGCTGGGTTGTTGCCGGGCCTACCGTTGCGTACGAAAGGGTGCCAGGCCGGGCTCGCGCGGCGTCCAGGAAAGCCCCTAATGAGCGGTAGGGACTGGCCGCGTTGACGACCAGCACCTGTGGCGAGTTGACGAGCAATGCCACTGGTTCAAACGCATTGAGGGCGTCATACGGCAGGTTTTTGTGCAGCTTGGCGTTGATGACCAGGCTATTGGCCATGATCCCCAGCGTGTAGCCATCGGCAGGTGCCTTGGCGACTGCAGCCGTGCCGATCACGGTTCCGCCGCCTGGCTTGTACTCAACGACAATCGGCTGGCCCCACCGCAGTTCCAGTTGTGGCCCCAGCGTGCGGATGAGGATGTCAGCTGTTCCACCTGCTGGATAAGGCAAGACGATGTGAATCGGCTTGGCAGGGAAGGTTTGGGCAGCAACCCCGCCAGCCCAGACCAACGCGGCGAACGCAATCCCTAAGGCTCGGCCCAGACGTAGGCAAAGGGAAGCTTTTGGGTAAGGCAGGTGCAACATGGCAAATTCCTCCAGGCAGGTTTGACAGGCAGTCTTTTCCGCTAATCTGCAGTGATCTTCGCCTCGTCTATGACACGGGCATACCGTTCGTATTGCTGCGCAATGTGCGTGGAAAATGCAGCCGGGTCCATGTAGGCGGACTGAAGGCCGATGGCGGCGATTTTTTGCCGGATGTCCGTGTCGTTCAAAGCCGCGTTTACGCCCTCTGCCAGTTTGTCGACAGTTGCACGCGGTGTACCTGCAGGGGCGGCGACACCAAACCAGGCGACAACTTCGTATCCTGGGTAGCCAGACTCCGCCACCGTGGGCACGTTCTTGAGTGCTTCAAGCCGTTCTGTGGTGGTGACCGCTAAGGGCCGCAACTTGCCGGCCTCCAGATGGCTTGACATGTCCGCCAGGTTGGCGAGGACGCATCCCACATGACCGCCCAAGACAGCGCTCACTGCCTGTACGCTGCCCGGGTAGGCGGCGTAGATCAGGCGCACGCCTGTGGCGCGTTGCAGCATTTCTGCGGCAATGTGCTGCGCGGTGGCTGGCCCCAGCGTTGCGAGGGACTGTGTTCCAGGTTGCGCGCGCGCCGCGTCAAGCCATTCCTTGAAAGTGCGGAACGGGCTGCTTGCGCTCACAGCGATCACCTGAGGCGAACTTACCATCATGGCGACCGGTTCAAAGGCCTTGATGCCGTCATAGGGCAGATTGGTCCTCAACTTGGCGTTGATCACGAAACTGTTGGCGATGAACAGGATCGTGTGGCCATCTGCCGGCGCCTTCGCCGCCAGACTGGTGCCGATGACCGTGCCGCCTCCAGGCCGAGGGTCCACCAGCACTGCAGGTCCCCAGCGCTGGGTCATGTGCTGTCCGACAAGCCGCGCGAGCACATCGGCCGAACCCCCGACCGGAAAAGGGACGATGAAATGGATGGCCTTGGATGGAAACGACTGCGCCATCACCGAAGATGGCTGAAAGGCCTGAGTGGCTGCAGCGGCAGTCGCGGCAACGAAACTTCTTCGAGTTGTCATGCATGCCTCCTGAATAGAATTCCCGGGACGCTAAACATCTGGCTGTCAGCACGTCTGCGGCGTGTTCGCCCCAGCTGTAGTGGCAGTGGCAGTGGCAGTGGCAGTGGCAGTGGCCAGTGTGCATCTCGCGGCCTTTGTCAAGAAATTGGGGGCTGGGTCAATTTTTTTTCTACCCAGTTTGAGGTAGGCCCGCCCGGCTTTGAAGCGCTTCAGTCTGCCGCGTGGCCCAGCAGCTTCTTCAGCGTAGGGTCTTCAATGCCGTGTTGCTGCAGGCTCTTCAGCGTCTGACGCGCATAGTCCAGCGTGCTGCCGTAACGCCCGGTGGCGCTTGAAAATATCTTGCGGTAGTGGTCCTGGTGTAAATCACCCGTGAAGTTGCTGCTCTTGCGTGACAGCGTGAACGCCAGCGCGGTGACCGGGCC
>JANYCG010000235.1 GCA_025360385.1 Burkholderiales bacterium
AACTTTTCCAGCGCGCCTATGTCGGCCACGGCCACGCGGATCAAATAGTCGCTGTCGCCGGTCATCAGGTAGCACTCCATCACCTCGTCGTGCTCGGCAATGCGCTGCTCAAACTCGGCCAGCGCCAGCTTGCTCTGCTCCTTGAGGCTGATGGATATGAACACGTTCAGGCCCAGGCCCAGAGCCTTGGGGTCGGCCAGGGCGACACTGAATTCAGTTGCAACTTATTTGTGCAGTTGCCACTTTTATAGTAAAGTGGCAACTGAATATGAACCCCGTATTTGAACAACTCATCCCCACCTTGGACGCGGATGGCCGCTGGGAAGGCCCCACCGGGCAGATTGTGGTCGAAGTCAAGAAGACCAACAGTGTGCGCGACGTCCGGGGTGCATTTCTGGCGCTCGCTTACCTCATCATGGGAGAGCCGTCGGGAACCAGTGCAGTGTGCGTGATTGTGGAAACACGGCTGTCCAGTGCGCGGCTTCAAAACGAACTTGCCCGGTTTCGGCAGGTGATTCACCCCGATATCGCCGGGCGTATTCACTTTCTAGTTGAGCAACGTCAAGCACAGAACTCCGCAACAGCGTTCGGCGGCTCGCTGGACGACGCGCCGGACGCTTTCTATGACTGGCTGACAGACCTGGTTGCCAGTGAGCGCCTGAACGGCCACGTTCCGCCACTGCCAGCGCGCCAGACTGTTATCGCGGCCCTGGCTCGGCTGCGCCTGCGCAATGATCCTCCGGTGACTGTTAAGTACCTTCAACAAGCGTGCCAGGTGAGTTATCCAACGGTTGCGGCAGTCCTCAAGGAGCTTGCAGGCATTGGCTGGCTTGAAGACTCACCTGCGCGTGGAGTGCGCCTACGGCCTCTGACCACCGGCGAATGGATGGACCTGGCGCGTGACCATGCCAGACAACGCGGGGTATACCTGTTTACGGATCCAACCGGCCATGGCTCGCCCGAACAGATGGCAAAGCGCCTTGCCCAACTTCAGCGCGTCCACAAGCTCCCGCAAAGCGTTCGTATAGGGGGCGTCATGGGGGCGGCCAGGCACTTTCCGGCGCTGGACATCACTGCACCACCCAGACTGGACTTGTCAGTTAACGGAGACGCTGCGCAGGTTGCTGCGCTGCTGGACGCTGGGCTGAGCCCAAAGACCCGGCCTGAGCAACGTGTGGCTCTGGCTATGCATGTCACACGCGACCCGTGGGTCATCACAGACCGGCGCCCACAGCCGCAAGAGCCTTGGGCCAGTGAACTGGAGTGCCTGTCAGACCTGGTTGAAATGGGGTTCATGACGGAAGCGTCTGAGATGGCCCAGCACATGGCGTTGGCCGTCAAGCCAAGTGGGCCCGCCGCATGACGCCACTGACGCCCGATGCTGTCATGGCGCAGATCGCTGCGGCGCTGCCCCCGGATTGCAGGCAAAACGTCATCATCATCGGCAGCCTAGCTGCGGGTTACCACTACTTTGCGGAAGATGGCCGGCGCAGCATTCGTACCAAAGATGTGGACTGCATGTTCTCGCCGCATGCGAAAGCGGTCGCGGTGGCTGCGCAGGTCACAGAGCGCCTTCTGGCTGAAGACTGGCAGCCGCGCAAAGGCGTCGCTTGGGGTGAGCCGGGCGCAGCGGAAACCGCCGATGAAAAGCTGCCGATGATCCTCCTCAAGCCCCCTGGAGTAGACGGCGGGCAAGGCTGGTTCCTCGAATTGCTTGGTGCGCCAGACGAAAAGTCTGGGCAAGCCAAAACCTTCCACCGGGTGAAGACCAGCATCGGCCACTACGCGATTTGCAGCTTTAATTACCTGGCGCTGGCCGAATGCCGGCCGATGGACACCAAGCACGGTCTGCGTATTGCCCGCCCCGAGATGATGGCCTTAGCCAACATGCTCCATCACCCATCCATCGCGCCGGACTTGATCGCTGGCACTACCACTAAGCGCTCCAACAAGGACCTCGGGCGTGTGCTGGCCCTCGCATGGCTGACTACCGAGCAGGATAGACAGAACGGGACCGACCAACTTGGCGCGTGGGCTTCACAGATGGGAGACGCGTTGCGCGTCCGGTTCCCGCAGCGTGCAGAGCAGCTTGCCCTGGTTGCCGGAGCAGGCATTCGCGAGTTGATAGCCAGCGAAGGTGACATGGCCGAAGCGCTGTCAATTGCCAATAGAGGGCTGCTTGCATCGTTTGAGGTGAGTCGAGACGCGTTCGCAGCGACCGGCCGTCGGTTCATCCAGCAAGTTATAGAGCCGCTGGCGG
>JANYCG010000310.1 GCA_025360385.1 Burkholderiales bacterium
GCCGGGCATATTCTGTAAGGGCCTAGCCGCTTTTCCTCTATTGCAATGCTTGCAACACCGCAGCGGGGTTGCGGTCAATCACGTTGAGCAGCACCAGCGATGCCCCGCTGGGTGAACGGTCACCGCGCTCCCAGTGGCGCAACGTGGCGACCGAGAAGCCGAAGCGCGCGGCAAACTGCTCTTGAGTCAGGCTCAGACGCTCGCGCAGGCCGGAAACGTCCACTGCCTGCGGTTGATAGAGTTTGATCCCTGTGGTGTTTTTGCCCCCGGATTTGGCATGGGCGAGGGCCTCGCTGAGACCTTGCTTGATGTTGTCGAATGCGCGTGCCATAAGCGTTCCTTTCAGGATTCCAGCCATGTTTGAACCAACAGTTCGACCAGTTCAACCAGTTCATTGCGCTCAGCCTTGCTGATGTTGGCCCGTTCGTTCTTTGCGAATAGCGTGAGCAGGTACAAAGGCATCAAATCACTGTGAACGTAATAGATCACCCGCACCCCACTTGACTTTCCGTGGGCGCCTCGTCCCCAACGCAGCTTGCGCACACCGCCGGTTCCTTCCATCAGGTCGCCCGCTTTGGGGTGCGCGGCCAGGTAGTTGATGATGTCGATGCGCTCGGAGGCATTCAGCAGCTTTTCTGCGTGACGAATGTATTCGGGCAGTTCGGCAATGGTCAGCATTGGGCAATTGTAATCCAATGGATTACTTTTTATCGCATGCGCATTGAAGCGAATGACAGTATTGCCCACCGCAGATGCACGACTTGTTGTCGCAAGCGTTGGGCCGCACGCCCTACGGCAAGAAGATCAGTGCTGAAAAATCCGGCGTGGCCGTCACAGACCGTGGCTTCATCAACGTTGACATTCAGATGCGCACCAATGTGCCCCACATCTTCGCCATCGGCGACATCGTGGGCCACCCATGCTGGCGCACAAGGCGGTGCACGAAGCCCATGTGGCGGCCGAAGTCATTGCCGGAGAACTGCAAGGCAACAAAGAGTTGGCCGGCGCCGCCTTCAACGCCCGCGTGATCCCCAGCGTGGCCTACACCGACCCCGAAGTGGCCTGGGTCGGCCTCACGGAAGACCAGGCCAAAGCCCAAGGTATCAAGGTCAAGAAGGGCCTGTGCCCCTGGGCGGCGGCATGGTCGGCACCCATGCGGGCGACATGATTGGTGAGATTGCGCTGGCGATCGAGATGGGTGCCGACGCAGTGGACATCGGCAAGACGATTCATCCGCATCCAACCCTTGGGGAATCCATCGGCATGGCGGCAGAGATTGCGCACGGGTCGTGCACAGACGTGCCGCCTCCGCGCAAGTAGATCCAGCTCGGGTCTTGGCACGTGCGCTCCAACACTGAGACTGCAGGGCAACGCAGTCAAACCCACGCCCGACGCCGTGCCGCCCAAGCGAGCTGCCCACTACCCGTGGGCGGTGTTGATCGCCCGCATCTACGAGGTGTTACTGTGCCGCACAGTTGGGCGAGGGCAGCCAAATCGAGCTCGACTGGGCAACCGAATGGGATTTGTTGGCGCAACCCGCACCGAATTTCCAGGCCGATCAGTGCGTCAGTTGGTGAGGGTCCGCAGCAGTGATTTCGAACGCTGCACGGCGCAGCCGTGTGCGCGCAAACCCCAACGCGGAACTTTGGGGTGCAGGCTCGGCACTGGGTGGCTGCGCACGCTTAAACCACAGCACCCTAAGGCATTTTGAATGCCCCAAAGCCGTGTCGTACGTGGTCTCATGCGGTTGAATTTCCTATCCGTCTACAAATTCTGATGAACCCTTGGCCTTTGCACCAGTGGGCGCAAATGCGGCCACTGGCGATTTAAACGACCCCCACGCCCGGCGCAAGGCCGGTCTAGGCATCCTGCTGGATGATCTGGTGGCTGCCGGATGTGCGCTGCTGGTCGTTGCGTTTTGGCGGTTTGCGTAAGAGGTCTGCTCACACTATTTTGGAATGCAAGCAGACCCTGGGTTTTGGGTAAGATTCTGGTTCAATACACCATGAAATTCCAAAATGACATATTCGAATTTCATGGTATTTATGTTACCATCCAGTCATGTTGCCCCGCCTTAATTTGGAAGAAACCGTTCGCACAGCGCTTGGCCGCTCACGTGGCGTTGTGTTGCGCGGGCCCAGGCAGTCGGGCAAAAGCACTTTGGCGCAGCGGTTTTTAAGCCGCGAATCACCCAACTACTTTGACCTGGAATTTCCACCCCATGTGCAGCGCCTTGCCGAGCCAACCCAAACCCTGCTAAACCTCAGTGGTCTGGTGGTCATTGACGAGGTTCAACTCAAGCCCGGCCTTTTCCCATTGCTGCGCACCCTGATGGATCGAACCAATGCACCTGGCCAATACCTTTTGCTTGGCAGCGCATCGCCTAGCTTGCTGCGCCAGGCCGGGGAATCCCTTTTGGGTCGTGTAGAGACGGTAGAAGTAAGTGGCTTTGGCCTGCGGGAGATCGTCGCGCAAAACAGTCATTTCAATGATGAAGAGGTCACGCGCCTGTGGCTGCGTGGTGGCTTCCCTCGCTCCTACCTGGCCGCCTCAGATGCGGACAGCCTTGCGTGGCGAACCCATGCAATTTCTGACCACGTCAATGTAGACCTGCCCCAGTTTGGTATCAATATTGCAGCGCCTGCCATGCTTAGGTTCTGGACCATGCTGGCGCACTACCATGGCCAGATTTGGTCGGCAGCGCCCCCGGCCCGATCTATGGGAGCGTCTGAGCCCACCATCCGCCGCTATCTTGACACGCTGACCCAATCGTTGATGATTCGCCAGTTGCAGCCTTGGCATCAAAATCTGGCCAAACGCCAGGTCAAGGCTCCAAAAATCTACTTTCGCGACACCGGCTTGCTGCACGCGCTGATGGGTATCAAAACCCTTGCCGAGTTGGTTACTCACCCGGCATGTGGCTCCAGTTGGGAAGGCTTTGCGCTAGAACAGGTCTTGCGCATCGCCAAACCCGATGAAGCTTTCTTTTGGGCCACACACCAAGGTGCCGAGCTGGATTTGTTGATGCTGCGCGGCCAAGAGCGTATTGGTGTTGAATTCAAGCGATCTGACGCACCCAAAATAACGCCCAGCATGCGCATCGCCATGAATGACCTGAAGCTTGACGCACTGTACGTGGTCTACCCCGGCATGCACCGCTATGCCATGGGTGAAGGCATCCATGCAGTGCCATTGTGGGCTGTCTTGCCGTGAGTTCGACCTCTCAAATGAAACCCCAGAAAATGCAAAATAAATAGCAAACTATTGAGCAAACACGGGGACAATCTGTCAATTTGTTAGCCAAAACCCTGCAAACGCACCATTGGATGTTGGCCACGACCGAGCGCTGCACAGGCGGCCTGATAGCCGACGCGTGCACTGACCTGGCAAGCGCCAGCCTTTGGTTTGAGCGCGGTTTTGTGAGCTACTCCGGGCGGGGTAGCCTATGCACTTTCACGTCTGCGTGGTCGATAGGGTGTTTGAGGAAGTGGCGGCACAGGAGCGCGCGGCGGCTGAGGATGTGCTCGGCGCGCCGGGTGTCAATTTCCACCCGGCCAGCGGTATCGACGAGGTCGCTGTGACCCAGGCGCAGGCCAACTTGCGCCGTCGCATCCTGCGCGCCTTCGTGGGCCGGGGCCTGCGGGAGAGGTTCGAGGCTCAAGAGATTCTGGCCAACAAACATAGCGGCTGAATTGACCCACACCCACACCCGACGCCGTGCCGCCCAAGCGATCGAGCAGTCCACTACCTGTGGGCGGTATTGATCGCCCGCGTCTACCAGGTGTTCCAGACTACGATGTGGATTAGCGCGTCAGTAGGTGACTCCGTGAAGCGGTGACGTCAAGCGCTGCGGGGAGAAGCTGCTTGCGCGGCTGATCAAAAACCAGCGGATCCGCAGCGGCTGCACTACGGGCGGCCTTCGCCGTCCCAAACCCACGAATCAAAGCGGGCTCGGATACCCAGCACCCGTGCCATATTTGGACTCACGTGTTTGAAATTCCTATCCCTTTCTGGCACGGCATGTCATGCTTCAGCGCGAATGCGCGCTAGCGGATAACATTGCAACGCCTCAGCTCTTTTTACCGTTGCCGTTCGCAGTAAGTCCACCAGGAAGACACCATGAAACACTATTGCTCCCCCGGCGCTTGCTCCCTCTCGCCCCACATCGCGCTGGAAGAAGCTGGCTTGACGTACGAAGCCATTGCCGCCCCCACCAAAACGCGTAAATTGTCCGACGGCAGTGACTACCGCGCCCGAGTAAGCGAACGCCCTGCCGTGGGGTGGCCATGAAGGCGGCAGGCCTGATCAAGTAAAGACATACCAGCGGTTTTCAGGCGGCCCAACAAGGCTGCCCTTCACTTTGTTTTAGTTCCAATCGAAAGGACATCCCATGGCCACAGGCCTCGTCAACCCCGCCACCGGGCAAATCGCCCGCTGGAAAATGGCCCTTGACGTGGAGCGTTGCATCGGATGCCATGCCTGCTCCGTCGCCTGCAAGGTTGAAAACAAAGTGCCCCTCGGGCGCTTTCGAACCAAGGTCTATTACTACGATCAAGGCAAGTTTCCCAAAGTCACCCGCAACTTTCTGCCCACGCTGTGCATGCAGTGCGAAGACACGCCTTGCCTCAAGTCCTGCGACAACAACGCCATTGAGCGCGGTGCCGACGGCATCGTGCGCGTCATCCCAGATAAATGCTCCCACTTGGGTGCCTGCGAGGCGGCCTGCCCGTACGGTGCCATCGGTTGTGATGACAACGACATTGCAGACAAATGTGATTTTTGCAGCCACCGGCTCGATGCCAACATGGAACCCGCTTGCGTAGAAACCTGCCCGGCCGATGTGTTTCATTTCGGCGATGCCAATGACCCGGCCTCACCGTACAGCAAATTCATGGTTAAAAATAAGGGCCTCACGAGCGTGTTGAAGCCTGAGGAAAAAACCATTCCCTCGGTGGATTACAAAGGCCACAACAAAGACATGGAAGCGAAAATCCCCAAGGGCAGGGTGCACGACCCGTATTCGTATGAGATCGAAACCTGGACTTCGCTGGACAGTACTTTTCCCAAACGCAAGCGCGTGCTGTGGGCCAAGCCCGCCGAAGCGACTGGCACCAAAGTTGTTGATAAAACTTAAGGGCGCACGACCATGACCCAATCTAGTCCTATTCAACGACGCGACGCCATCAAACGCGGCTTTGCCGCGCTGTCCACATTGGCGCTGGGCGAGATGATTTTGCTCGCCCCTGAAGACGCCAACGCGCAATTGTTCACGCCCAAAGGTCGCAAGCTGTACGGCAAACGCAAAGCCGAGCGCCGCACCAGCGGAAAAGGCCGCCTCAAAAACGACTACAGCAAAGCCGTCATAAAAAAAGGCGTCTGCCTGAACTGCTCCACCGTCTGTGGCATTCAGGGCTACGTGATTGATGGCAAGCTGGTCAAAGTCGGTGGCAACCCTCTGGACCCCAACAACGGCAAAAGCCTGTGCGCTAAAGGCCAAAGCGGCCCCACCATCAACGACTACGCGGATCGCATCCAGTTCCCGCTCAGGCGCGTGGGAAAGCGCGGCGAAGGCAAGTGGCAGCGCATTAGCTGGGATGAGGCTTATACCGAAATCGCCCGGCGCATCCGCGTGGCGATCGACCAGGGCAAGCCCGAAGAAGTCGCCATCCAGATTGGCCGCTCGCGCATCGCCGAGGAGATGACGCGCTTCTTGAACGCGATTGGCTCGCCCAGCCTGTTCAACCACCGCGCTTTGTGCAGCAGCAATAAGCGCGCTGCCAATTACGCCAGCCTGGGTGAGACCGACTGGGAAAGCGGCGACTTTGAGCGCAGCAAGTACATCTTGAGCTTTGGTGCGAATTTTTATGAGGCACATCAGGGTGCCATCCACGTCGCCAAGCGCATCATCAAAGGCCGCTTTGACAATGGCGCCAAGCTGGTCAGTTTTGATGTGCGCCTGAGCAACACTGCGGGCCGGTCTGACGAGTGGATTCCGCTCAACCCTGGCTCTGACGGCGCGATGGCGTTGGCCATGGGCAATGTCATCATGCAGGCCAATTTGCACGATGCCAAGTGGCTCGACACCTGGAGTAACGTCAACGCATCGCAGCTCAAAACCTGGCTTAGCCGTTACACGCTCGAGTGGGCGCAAAGCGTCACCGGCATCGACAAATCCGATATCAGCCGCATCGCCATCGAATTTGCAAAAGCCGCGCCCCGCGCCATCGCCTTTACCAACCGCGGCTCCGGTGCCCACTACAACGGCTTCAACAACGACCGCGCAGTGATTTTGCTCAACGCCATCGTCGGCAGCATCGGCAAAGAAGGCGGCTACTGCTACACCACCGAACCCACGCGCGTGCCACCTGCGGTGTTTCCGCAGCCCATGCCGCGCCCACCCACACCCACGGTCAACAGTCTGATCGAGAACTCGCCTGAGTGGCCGCTGGCCAACAAGTGGCAGCGCATGAAGGTCGGGCAAATCGTCTACAAATACATTCAGGAGGGCCGGGGCAAGATTCAGGTGTACCTCAGCTATACCGTGGCCGCGCCGCAGACCTGGCCCGAGGGCCGCAGTCTGGTGGTGGATGTGCTCAAAGACGAAAAGCTGATCCCGTTCCATGCCTGCTCCGACGTGGTCTACAGCGAGCAGGCGCACTATGCCGACATGATTCTGCCGGACGCCAGCTACATGGAGCGCTGGGGCTTTGATGTGCGCAACAACATGGAGCTGCGCGACTACGTCACGCTGCGCCAGCCCATCGTGCCGCCGCCGGGTGAGTGCGTGAGCTTTGTCGATTCGATGATTGAAATTGCCAAGCGCGTCAGCCCCGAGACGGCCAAGTACTTCCAGTTCAAAAACCATGAAGACTGGCTGCAGCAGCGCAGCAAGGGCTTGACGGCGCGTGTGGGCGAAGACGGCTGGGGCTACATGGTCAAAAACGGCGTGTGGCAAGACATGAGCAAGCCCAAGTACTACGATCTCTACAACTGGGATGTCGAAGCGGACCAGCTCAAAGACAGCCGGGTCGATGCCGCCACGCAAGTCATCTACCAAAAGGCCGCCAACGGTTCTGAGAGCAAAGTCGGCCTGATGGTCGACGGCAAACCCCGCCGCGGCTTTCTCACGCCCGACCGAAAGTTTGCCGTGTTCCACCAAGACATTCTGGACGCAGGCAAACAAGTCGGCTTCAAAGACAACGGCATGCCCGAGTACTTTCCCGTGGAAAGCTTTGTGCACATGAAGCCCAATCAGCTGCACCTGGTCACCTTCAAGTGGAATGTGCACACCCAGGGCCGCACCGCCAGCCAAAAGTATTTAAGCGAAATCGTGCACCACAACCCGATGTGGATCAACACCGAAACCGCACGGCAATACGGCATCAAAACCGGCGATTTGGTCGAGCTGTCCACCTTCCGCCCGTACGGGCATGACATGAAAAACGGGGGCGACCCGGTCGGCAAAGCCGTCATCACCGCGTATGTTACTGAAGGCATCCACCCGCGCGTGCTGGCCGTCAGCAACAGCCTGGGCAACCTGTGGCACGGCCGCGCCGCCACGGGCCGCAAAGCCAGCAACAACACACCCGCGGCCGGCATGGATGCCAGCAACGAGCTGGCCGACCAGGACCTGGATGAAGACATCTGGTGGGACCCCCGCAACGGCGGCACCGGCGCCGGTTACAACATCAACGCCATCCTGCCGATCCAAAGCGCGCCACTGGTCGGCATGCAGGGCTGGTACGACACGGTGTGCTCGATTCGGGCGGTTTGAAGAACCTTGTTGATCGGGCCTGGGCAGAGGCCCGTTGAATCGCAACTCCATCCGTGAGCTTTCGGCCACAGTCTGGCTTAGGGAATTGCGACTTTGACATTTTGAACTCCCACTGGTCGAACAAAAAGATGTCCGTGAAATAGGTCAACTCCAACTTCGGTTCGCATCATTGGTGCCGGGTATTGGCGCAAAGGAAAGACTGTCTATGAAACTGAAAATCGCGTACCCGAATGAGCGTCTGCCCGATATTGAAACGTTCCTGACTTTTTACCGTCACCCAGACAATTGGTCTTTCGTGAACAAGGCGTTCCACCCGCATCCCGCGCTGGGCGAGAGCATTGGTATGGCGGCGCAGGTGGCGAAGGGCAGCGGCACGAATGTGCCTGCGGTACGTCAGTAGTTCCGTCCTTCCCCAAAAGCTAAGCCCGAGTCTTTAACGGTTCGGGTTTTTTTTGCCGTTTGGCTGCTCTATGAAGGTGACTGCATATCTACCGGGTGGGTACACCGTTCTTTGCCGAGAACACCACCCGTCAAGGTGGGAATCGAGCTACCCGATGGTGTTGCAGCTATCGTGGGCGCGCACTACGACCATTCGCCCCCGCCTTAGAATCACCGGCAAACAATCTCGCTAGGTGGGAACATGACCAACAAGAATGCGGCCAGGCTTTGGCTAATTGCGGTACTTGCCATCGCCGGAGCAGCCGCACTCGCGCAACCCAAGCAGACCTTCCAGGCGGAATCTGCACGTGTTCTTACGCCCGACGAAGAACAGGTGCTGGTGTTGATCAATCAGTCCGCCGCCCATCGCGACCAAGGGCAAATGGATGAGTCGGCCCGCACGGCCAATCGCGCAATGGAGCTGGCTCGCGTCACGCGAATGCGTGACATGGAGGCCTTAGCCTATTTGAATCTCGGCCTTCTGGCCAAGCATCGTGGTGACAACACTGCGGCCTTGAAAGCCGGGCAACAGTCGGTACTGCTCTGCGAGATCGAAGGAAACTTGAACTGCCAAGCCAACGCGCGTGTATTGCTAGGCGAGGTTTACCAGCGCCTTGGCCGGGTGGAAGACGCTGCGCGCGAAACCGAAATCTCGCGCAAGCTTGCCACCGCCGTTGGGGATGCGCAAGGCATCCGAAATGCCGCCAGCAACCAGTTGCAGGCAGGCGGCGGCACACAAGAGCAAAAGCGCAGCCGTGCCGAAGCGCAGCTAGAGCGGGCCAAGGGAGGTGACGCGCCGATGGACGAAGCCTTCGCCTTGCGGCAGCTTGGGTGGGATGCGCTGGAGGCCGGTGACCACGGAAAAGCACAGCTGCTTTTTGACGAGTCGCTTGCCCGTGCCAGGACAGCGTTGAACCCGCACGCCGAAGCCGATTCATTGGTGGCCCTGGCTGAACTGGCCACGGCACAGCGCAAGTTTCCCAAGGCACAGGTCTTGCTGGAGCGAGCGTTGGCCGCCGCCAGGAAATCCGGCAACCAGGGGGCTGTCGGCAACGTGCTGTTGTGTTACGCCACGGTACACATGATGGTGAACGATACGATCGCCATGAAAGCCAAGGCAGAACGCGCGTTGGCCGCTTACATCGCAGACGGGCAGCTGCTGGGTCAAGGTTTGGCACAGGAGGCGCTGGGTGATGCGCAATGGGCTGCCGGTTTGCGTGAGGCGGCCGAGACCCGCTATCGCGACGCCATCCGCTTGGCAGTGGCCTCAGGCAACACCAACAACGAAGCCCGAGGTAGGCTTCGGCTGGCCACGCTGTTGCGCGCCTTTGACCGTGGGGCGGCCATGGTTGAGGCCGAGAAGGCTGGGGCGCTCTACCGCCGCATTGAATTGAAATCAGGCATTGCTGCAACGCTGCTTGAGCAGGCCTGGATTCACGGCGCGGCAGGCGATTTGGCGGCCACGCTGGACAATGCGCAAAAGAGCCGTGAGCTGTATCAGCAAATCCGTCGCGCCGACAAGGTGGCTCAGGTCGACGCCACCTTGGCTATCGCTTGGCGCAAACGCGAGCAATATGGCAAGTCGGATGAGGCGGCGAACCGAGCCATCAATGGCTACCGGCAACTGTCAATGCCGCGTGAAGAGTCCGACGCACTGTACGACTACGCCGATAGTCTGGGGCGCCAGGGAAAACTCGATGCGGCCGATAGCGCCCTGGAACGCGCCCAGGCGATTGCCGAAAAGGGCTCAGTCAAGCTGTCGCACATTCTGGTCGGTCGCAGCCTGATGCAGAACGCCAACGGCAATACGCAAGCCGCACTGAAGTTCGCTGACGAAGCGTTGGCGACGGCGCGCAGCGCTGGCAATCCCGCGCAAATCGAGGTCGCGCAAAAACAGCGCAAAGCACTTGCAAAGGCGGCGCCGTGAGCACCGCCTTTGAACCGACCCAGCCGATGGTGCAAGAGCCCTTGCGCTTGCAAAACCCAAAGCCCCGCACTTGGAAAGTTCTGCTCTCAAACACCAGCCTGTTGTGTCTGGCCATGCTTGGCATGACCGTCTGGGCAATGGCCATCGGGCCTTCCTGGACGGCGACCAACAACGACACACTCGTGAAGCTGGGCGGCAACTACCCGCAGGGCACGCTAGAAAGCGGGGGCCAATGGCGCTTATTGGCGGCCAAGCTACAGACCGGTTCCTGGCTGGCTGCGGCGCTCTTTCTGCCGTTTTTCTGGTTCGTGTCGCGCAGCTTTGAGCGAACTTTCGGGCGCACGCTCCACCTGAGCATATTCCTGGCCGCCAGCGCTCTGTGCAGCTGCGCGACGCTGGTGGTGCTGCATGACGAGAAGCTGATCAGCATCGGTGCGGGCGGCCCGGCGGTGACCTTCGCGGCCTGTGTGGGCGTGGTCATGCTGCGCCGCTCGCCTGGCGCACCGTCCTGGCGCAGTGGGTCGTGGTGGTCATTGACACCCTTGCCTTACTTCGTGTTACTCGGGTTTTCCATCGCACGCGGTTCTGCTGACCTTGCGTCGTTGCTCTGCGGCCTGCTTGTGGGGGTGGTGGCGGGACTGTTTCTACCCACCGTGGCGCAACCCGTGCGGACGCTTGGGAAGCTGGCATTCGGGGCGAGCGCCGCAGCGGCGCTGGGATTGGTGGCTGCGGGGTTGGCTGTAGCACCCCGACCGTCGTACTACCAGGGCGAGTCCCGGGCGTTCAGGGAAACGGGCAAAGCCTACACCAAGGCTATCGACGGGTTGAACCGCAATTACGAGGCGCTGGTGGCGCAAGGTGTGTCGCAGGAGCTGACGCGGGAGCAGCTTGGCGCGCGCATGGAAGCTGACATCCTGCCTGCCTGGCGAGCGGCGAACGCGCAGTGGATTGCGTACAAGGTCAATCCGGCTGTGCCGGGCGCTGACAAGGCACCTGCCATGAAAGCCTACGTTGCCAGCAAGCTCGCTTTTCTGGAGCTCAGCGCCAAGGTATGGGCCGGCGGCGAGCCCGATGCGCTAATCGAAGCTTCCAAGCACAAGGACGCCCTGGAGCAGGCCCGGCTGGTCATGGCAAAGCCTCCAGCGTGACGCCAACGTCGATAGCAACAGCTTGATAGCCTTACTCATGGAGACCCAGCAAAGGCTGGACGGACTGATGCAGGGTGCCGACCGCGACCCGGTCAAGATCTGGCAGAAGTTGAACGCGAAGCGCTTTGACAACATCATGCTCAAGACCAAGACCGTCTCTGCACGCGCCTTGCCCGAAGGCATCGAGGTCACCTCCGCATCGGCATAGGAGGGCGAGGCAGGCTGCAACACAAGCGTTGCGGCCCCCGCACCGTAGGTGTATGACCTGGTCGTACAAGCCGTAGCCCGCACCCCAAACGGCAAGAAGTTCGCCGCCGACAACGCCGGCGTAGCCATGACCTACCGTGGCTTCATCAACGTCGACATCCAGATGAACACCCACGTGTCCCACATCTCCGCCATCGACGACATCGTGGGCCAGCCTTTGCTGGCGCACAAGGCGGTGCATGAAGCGCATGTGGCGGTCGTATGGAGTCGCGTGACTTCCAGCCAAGAATTGAAGGCGGTTCGTCATCGCAATGGAATCGGCGAAAGACAAAGCCTCGCACCTGTTCTTTATCCCTAGAAACTTGGACGGCTTGCCAGCCCAGTGTCAATGTGGACGTTGGCGTTCAAACCCCTGCGCGCCTTAAAGACCTTGGCCGCGCGACAGGTCCATGATGACCCTGGCAGCCAAATAAAGCCGGGCCTCTATGGTGCCCAGCAAGATGTATTCGTTGTCCGCGGTGTGACCACCGTAGCCTTGTAACCCAAAGCGTTCGATCACAGGCGCTTTGGTTTTGAGAGCGGCAAATGCAGCGTCCGTGCCACCACCTTCGGGTTGGTCATCCTCTTCCAGTTGACGGCCTAGTTCCGCATAAATGGTTTGGGCATGGGCTGCCAGTTTGCGGCTGGCAGCGGTGGCTTCTAGCGGTGGGCGGCGGCGTTCAAAATTGACGGTGACTTTGGCCGTGGGCAGCAATTGTTTTTTGGCCCGTTCACGCACGGCCGCTTCAATACCGTCGTAATCCGCCACTCGCAGCACCCGCACATCGGCCAGGGCTGTGGCATGGGCGGGTGTCACGTTGCGGTTGTGACCTGCTTGCGACACGGTCCAGTTCAACTTCAGGCCAATCGCTTCTTGCGACAAGTCGCGCATTTGCATGATTTGGTGCGACAGCTCATACAGTGCGTTCACGCCCCGCTCAGGCGCAGCGCCCGCGTGCGAGGCGCGGCCCTCGACTTTCAACTCCACTGCAGCGATGCTGCTGGTCGCCAAAGACACTTTGTCGCTGTTGGTACGTGCACCTTCAAATGACAGGACGGCATCATGCTCGCGGCCGGCTTGAGTCAGTTCTGCGCGCGATCCGGGCGAGCTGATTTCTTCGTCTGAATTGACCAACACAGTCAGCGTGCCGTAGTCATTGAAGTTCATGGCTTTGAGC
This sequence comes from Burkholderiales bacterium, assembly GCA_025360385.1. Classification (GTDB taxonomy): domain Bacteria; phylum Pseudomonadota; class Gammaproteobacteria; order Burkholderiales; family Burkholderiaceae_C; genus JANYCG01. The sequence continues at coordinate 12,712 of JANYCG010000310.1, forward strand.
ATGGCCGCCACATGCACGACCATGGCCACACCTTGTTTGTCGTCTGATATGCCCAAGCCGTAGGCTCTGTCACCATCAATACGAAACGGCTGTTTGGCACCCATGCCTTTGAGGTAAACCGTATCGATATGTGCAATCAACAAAACGCGTTTGCCGCCTGTTCCCTTGAAGGTCGCTTTGACCATACGGCCTATTTTTTCAGGCGTATCCACCATGCGGTAGGTGGTGGCTGCTTGCGGCTCAATAAACTGAACCTGCGCACCTAAACCACGCAATTTTTCAGCTAACAGCTGGGTCGCCTGTGTAATGCCATCAAAATCTGCGCTCCCCGTTTCAATGTCAACAAATTGTTTGAGCGAGTCCAGCAGGGGCTGCCTCCCTAAAGACGCGCATGGGCGCGCGAGGGTTCAGCTGTCGGCCAGTCGGTAACCGACTCCGGTCTCGGTCAGCAGGTGCCGTGGCTCTGCCGGATCGCGTTCAATCTTGGCTCTGAGCTGGCCCATGTACAGGCGCAAATAGTGGGTGTGGTCCGTGTATTCAGGCCCCCACACATCACTGAGCAATTGACGGTGCGTCACCACCCGCCCGGCACTGCGCACCAGCCGCGCCAAAAGCTTGAATTCTGTCGGTGTGAGGTGCAGTGCGGCACCGTTCACTTGCACCACACGCGCGGCCAGATCAACGCGAAGGCCATCCAGTTCATGCAGAGTCACCGCCGCCGCCAGGCTGGTGCCGCGGTGGCGCAGCGCCACCCGCATGCGGGCCAGCAGCTCCGCCACGCTGAAAGGCTTGCCCAGGTAATCGTCAGCGCCCGCGTCCAGCAATTCAATTTTCTGGGCTTCCTGATGGCGGGCCGACACGACGATGACGGGTGTTGACCGCGTTTGTCGAAGCTCCCGTACCAGTTGCACACCATCACCGTCGGGCAAGCCCAAATCCAGCACGACCAGATCGGGCGGGTCATGCCGCAGCAGGGCCGTCGCTTCACTCAGCGTCACGGCGGTCTGCACCGCAAAACCTTCCACCGACAGAGACGACTGGAGCAGCGCGCGAATTTCGCGGTCATCTTCAACCACCAGCACTTTAAGGCTCATGGCACCTCCGGGTGTGGTTGGGGTTCGGTCAGGGGCAGGCTGACTGTGAAATTGCTGCCACCGGCATGGCGGCGCTGCACCGTCAGGCTGCCGCCATGGGCAAGCGCAATGGCGCGGCAAAGCGCCAGCCCCAGCCCGGCACCGCGGGCACCACGCGGGCCAGACTTATCGCCGCGCTGGTAGGGTTCAAAAATAATCGCCAGGTCGGCGTCGGCAATGCCCGGCCCTCGGTCTTTGACGGCAATCGTCACGCCGTGGCCACTGGCGCCGACGACCAAGTCAATGTCGCCCGGGCTATAGGTCAAGGCGTTGTCCAGCAAGTTGCTGATCAATTGCGCAAGCAGAACCGGGTCAGCTTTGACCAGCGGCAGGCCTGCCGGCACTTTGGACTTGATGCGCCGCCCAGGGTCGCCCTGGCGCAGCCGGGCCAGCACAGCGCCGACGATTTCTTCCAGTGACTCCCAATCTCGCCGCAACGCCTGTTGCAAGCTGGTGAGGCGCACCAACTGGAGCGTGTTGTCGGTCAGTGTGGCCAGGTATGACGCTTCGCTGGCGATGCTGCCGAGCAAGCGGTTCTGCTCTGCTTGGCTCAATTTGTCGCGCTGAGTTTGCAGTGACGATGCCGCGCCGACAATCGACGCCAGCGGCGTGCGCAGGTCGTGCGACACCGCCGCCAGAAAAGTGCTTTGCAATTGCTGGCGCTGGGCTTCGATGTGCGCTGCTTGAACGGTAGCGGCCAGGCGCACGCGCCACAGGGCTTGCCCCAGCAGGGCGCACAAGGCCTGGGCATGTTCGCGGCCATCGACGTCCGCAGCCAGTGCGGGGCGCACACAGGCCGCTCCCATCACCTGCGGCTGGTCGCCCAGCGGAAGGTACCAGGCGTTTAGGCCGGGCCAGCGGCCCGTCCCCGGCCCCAACACGGCAGACTCTGCCATGCAACTGCGCAGGCCGTCCAGCGCGCCTTCGGGCAGGGCATCTTGCGAACCCGCGTCAATGCCCGACGTGGGCTGCCCTCCGGCCATCACCATTTGGTTGGGGCCGGCGAATTCTGCGTCCAGGGCGTGTTGGCCCAAAGCCGCGATTCCGGATACATCTTCGGCCATGGCCAGAGCGGTGGCCAGCGCCTGCAATTGACGGGCGCGCTGTTCGCTTATGGCGGCGCGGCCGGACTCGCGGCGCATGCCCGTGGCCAGGCGGCTTATCACCAATGAGACTACCAACATCACGGCCAGCACAATCAGGTGCTCCTGGCTGTCCACTTCAAAAGTCCAGCGTGGCGGCACAAAAAAGAAATTCAGGGCCGTCACGGCACCGACCGCGCACAAGGCGGACGGCACCCAGTCCAGCTTGTAAGCGGCGATGACAATCACCAACACGTAGACCATGGCCTGGCTGGTCAGCGTCACATAAGGGTCTAGCGCTGCGCCGCACAGAGTCGCCGCAGCGAGCAGCAAAATGACAGTTGCCCAGTTGCGCATGGGCTGGGCGACCGAGTCGGGTTTTGAGCCTGGTTTTTGGCCAGGTTTTGACCCAGGTGTGATGGCGAAAGTGTCCATGTCGTCAGCGTACCACCGGGTACATCAGGATTGCATCAGGGCACTTCTATAAATTCATTCTTCGGGCGAATTGTGGCGTTGCGCGGTGCTCGCAATCCTCATGCACCCAAGTGCATTGGCGGTTGCTGCGCTGTGGACGCCTTGTTATTCCTCTATGCACATGGAGATGTATTTGAAGGCTGCTTGATCGGCTCTGTCGCAATAAGGCGGACTCATCTAAATTGGGCACATGCTGTCAGAAGATCAGAAAGCCGACAGCAGAATTGATCTGCTGCGGACATGGGTTGACCGGGCGGGGCATTTCAATTGCCCCTTTTTCACCCTATGCATGGTCTCGATGCCGGCGATAAGCTTTTGAGCACTCCAAAATGACTTGAACCCCAACATCGGGGGGACAGTGCTTCGTTTCACTGCCCGGTGATCCTGCTCAATGAGGTTGCCAAGCTATTTGCTTTGGCGTAGTTCAATTTCGACACAGGCGTCGTCATTGACGCTTTTGATAGCCGTGGTGTTTGCGCCAATCTTGTCGATGGTGATTTTTTCAGGCCGCCCATGCCAGTTGATAGCACGCTCCAGATACCGGCGTGCCGCTGCCAAGTCCCGCTTTGGGGGGTAAGCAGAAAGTCCACCGTGTCGCCATCCTTGTCGACAGCGCGGTACAGGTACTTCCATTGGCCTGCCACCTTGATGTAAGTTTCATCCATTCGCCAGCCTGTACCCACTGGCCGTTTTCGGCGGCGAAAGACGAGTGCCATGAAAGGCAGAATCTTCAGCGCCCAGCGATGCACGGTAAAGTGATCCACAAAGACGCCGCGCTCCTGCATCATCTCCTCCAAATGCCTAAAGCTCAACGGGTCAGCGGCGTACCAGCGCGCGCACACCAGCATCTCTTCCAGCGGATAGTGCAAGCGCTTGAGAACTTTGCGCAGTTCGGGGATCATCATCGCAGCGGCAGTCATGTCTTGCATGCCGCCATTCTCATGGTTTGGCGCTTAACGCGACAGCACCCAGATCACTCTTGAATAAAATCAGCGGCTTTCTTTTGAAACATCCAGGTTG
>JANYCG010000312.1 GCA_025360385.1 Burkholderiales bacterium
GGCCCGGCAAGATCAAGCTGGACAAAATCCCGGCGCTCAAACCTGCGTTCAAAAAAGACGGCACCATCACGGCGGCCAGCAGCTCCAGCATCAACGACGGCGCGGCGGCCATGGTGTTGATGCGCGCCTCCACCGCAGCCAAATTAGGCTGCAAACCGTTGGCAAAAATCGTTAGCCATGCCACCCATGCGCAGGAGCCCAACTGGTTTGCCACGGCGCCGCTGGGCGCGGTCAACAAGGCCCTGGCCAAAGCCGGCTGGGCTGCTGGGGACGTAGACCTGTGGGAGGTCAACGAAGCCTTTGCCGTGGTGCCGATGGCGCTCATGCATGACCTGAAGCTGAGCCACGACATCGTCAACGTGAATGGCGGCGCCTGTGCCCTGGGCCACCCGATTGGTGCCAGCGGCGCGCGCATCATAGTCACGCTGATGTATGCGCTGAAGGCGCGGGGGTTCAAAAAAGGGGTGGCGACACTGTGCATCGGGGGCGGCGAGGCGACGGCGGTGGCGCTGGAACTCTTGTAACTTTCGCGCCACGGTCCTGTGAAACATGAACCCTTCGCCCTGAACCTGTCGAACCCGCTGAACCTGTCGAAGGGTTTCGACCGACTCAACCCGAGTGGAACTTGAGATTTCAGCGGGTCGGATCAATCGTCAATTTGTGGATGGCTTGCTGGCACTGACCGTGGTGGACGCCAAGGATTTCGCACAGCGAACGCCCGCATGGGACGTGCCACTGTCTGCCGCTGCGCCCTGACGTGCGCCGGGTCGGTACCGGGAGCAATAACTGTCGTGGCACAGAAACGAGCCACCGCGTTGCACGCGGCGCAGGTCCCGGCCAAAAGGCCGAACCGGGCCAGTCGGGTCCACCACTTGGAGCCCATCACGCGCCGCATAGGCATGTGGGTCGTACCAGTCGGCCGTCCACTCCCACACATTGCCGGCCATGTCATACAGGCCGTAAGGGTTGGCCTTGAAGCGCCCAACTGGCGCGGTTTTTTCATAACCGTCCGTGGCCAGATTGCGGGTGGGGAAAACGCCTTGCCAGAGGTTGGCAAACCAGCCGGCGCGAGGCTTGGCGTCCTGAGGTTTTTCGCTGCCCCACACGTAGGGCAGGCCGTCCACACCGCCGCGTGCTGCACGCTCCCACTCGGCCTCGGTCGGCAGGCGTTTGCCAGCCCATTGGCAAAAGGCCAGGGCGTCTTCCCATGCCAGGTGCACCACTGGATGGTCGCTGCGGCCCTTGAGGCTGCTCTTGGGGCCTTCAGGCGCGTGCCAGCTTGCACCGGGCGTCCAATGCCACCACTGGGACAGGTCGCGCAGGTTCACCTCGCCGCCGGGCATGTCAAACACCAGGGACCCTGGCTGCAAACTGGCTTTGGGCGGTGGCGGTGTACCGGGTGGCATTTGCCTGAGGATGTCGTCGAGCCGGATGGGACGTTCGGCCACGGTTTTGTAATGCGTGGCAGCGGCAAAGCGCTGAAACTGGGCATTGGTGACCTCGGTCTCGTCGATCAAATAGGCGCGGCTAAGCCTGACCTTATGCGCCGGGCGTTCTTCGGGCCAGGCTTGCTCTTCCACGCTGCCCATCTGGAACTCGCCGGGCGGTATCTGGCGCATGCCTGCGGGCGGGCCAGCAACGGCCAGCGCCAGGCATGCCGGGCCAAGGGCCAATGCCACAAAAAATTTGAACAGTTTGTTGGATTTGGACAAGTGATCCCTGTCTCGCCAGGATGCCAGATTGTCTGCCAGAATAGATTGAGCGCAAACCCGCTTTGCGGGCCGTTAGCGAGCAGGTTCTGCGGCCGTTGCCCATAACTTTTGAGGAGAAACCATGAAGAAAATCATTTTGAATTTGACCGCGCTGATGGCGCTTGCATTGTGTGGCAACGCGCAGGCCCAGAAAGACGAAGCCTTGCTGGCGCTGGCTACAGCCGAGCAGCCGGCGGTTGTGAAAACGCTGGAGCGGCTGGTCAACATCGAAACCGGCACCGGCACGGCTGATGGCATGGCCGTCATGTCGGACCTGCTGGAGGCCGAGCTCAAGGCACTGGGCCTGACCACCAGCCGCAGCAAGGCCGAGGGAAATGTAGTGGGCGAGAACATCGTCGGCCGTTGGGAAGGCAAGGGCGGTAAACGCCTGATGCTGATGGCGCATATGGACACGGTTTATGTGAAGGGCACGCTGGCCAAAGCGCCATTCCGCATTGATGGCAACAGGGCGTTCGGTCCCGGCATTGCAGACGACAAAGGCGGCATTGCCATCATTCTGCACACCCTGCGCCTGTTGAAGGCGCGTGGCTTCCAGGACTTTGGCTCAATCACGGTGATGTTTAACACCGATGAGGAAATGGGCTCGTTTGGCTCCAAGGACCTCATTCAGAAACTTGCCGGAGAGTCAGACTTCATTCTGTCGTTCGAACCCACCGTCGCTATTCGCGAGATGATGACGCTGGGCACCGCAGGCATCGTCTATTACAAGGTCAACATCAAGGGTTTGGCCTCCCATGCCGGTGCCGCGCCCGAGCTGGGGGTCAACGCGATGGTCGAGGCGGCTGACGTGGTGCAGCGCACGCTGGACCTTGACGACAAGGCGCGCAACCTGCGCTTCAATTGGACCATTGGCAAATCGGGGGGCGTGCCCAACATCATTCCTGACGAGGCCTATCTTGAGGCGAACATCCGTTACGCGCTCAAGGCCGATCTTGATGGCTTGCTGAAAACGCTGGAAGACCGCATCCTCAACCGCAAGAAGCTCGCCAAGTCTGACATCAAGATCATCGTGGACCACGGTCGCCCCGCCTTCACGGCGGACGCGGTGGGCAAGCAGATGGTGGAGAAGGCCATCACCATCTACAAGGAAGCGGGTGGCGAGCTGGGCGTGGTTCCCACCAGTGGTGGGGGCACGGATGCAGCTTACGCCGCACTGGGCGGCAAGCCGGTCATCGAAAGCATGGGGCTGCCAGGTCTGAACTACCACAGCAATCAGGCCGAATACGTGATGATTGATGCGATTCCACGACGCCTCTACCTGGCCAGCCGCATGATCATGGATCTGGCGCAGGGTAAATAGGCGAATGATATTTAATGTATAGCACACAAAGCATTCTATATAGGGGCTGGAGGCCAGTTTGATACTCACCGAAGACCAGGAAATGATCCGCGATACCGTGCGGGCCTTTGCGCAAGAACAGCTCTGGCCACATGCAGCACGCTGGGACAAGGAGCACCACTTCCCGCGTGAAGCCCTCAAGGGTTTGGCCGCGCTGGGCGCCTATGGCATCTGCGTGCCGGAAGAATTTGGCGGCGCGAATCTGGACTACCTCAGCCTGGCCCTGGTGCTGGAAGAAATTGCGGCGGGCGACGGCGGCACCAGCACGGTGATCAGCGT
>JANYCG010000004.1 GCA_025360385.1 Burkholderiales bacterium
GTCCCAGTTCAAGTCACGCCGCCATTCGTAGGGCGGTGAGGTTTTGGAATAAACATAGTGCCCAATGAACGGCCCGTAGCGACCGTTGTCGCCAAAGGCAGGATCCCACTCGGCTTCAGAGCCAGGCATGACGCCCGCATAACGCTGCAGGCCACTGGAGGTGCGCATGCCAGCGTACATGGCCTGAGCGTTTGCCACTTCAACCGGCGTCAAACAATTGGGCGAGTCGCCAGCGCTGCAAGCCAGTGCGCTAGGGTTGAAGTTGCAAGTGCGGGGGTTGGTGATTTGGCCGTCAACCAGACCGTCCTGTGCATCGCAGGCGGCGTGTGATGCGCGGCTTAGCAGTTGGCGTTTAGCCGCTGACAAAACAGGTGGCTGGGCCGCCACTGGGCTTTGCAGCTTGCCGGAATAGGCAAGCCAAGTGAGGATTTCGGGGTAAAACTGCGAGGGCGCGCCTGCGGCAATGCCATCAAACAATTCGGGATAGCGCTGCGCCATCATCATGGCTTGGCGGCCTCCGTTGGAGCAGCCCTCAAAGTATGAATAACGCACCGGTTTTGCGTAGTAGGCGTTGGTCAAGGTCTTTGCGGCAGTGGCCACAAAGTAGTGGGCGCGCAGGCCCCAGTCTTTCACTTTTTCAGGGTGGTCCAGCGTCCATCCAGGGCCTTCGCCGCCGTCGTGCCCCATGTTGCTGGCCGCCGTGACAAAGCCGTCGCCAATGTCCTGCACCAGACGCGGGTACGGAATGGCCCCGGCATAACCCCCGGTGCCGTTGAGTTTGAAGCGGCCAGTCCAAACTTGGGCCAGCGCAGGAATCCACACTTCAAATTTAATCTCTGAATCTGCGGATGGCCGCGCAACACCTTGAACGCGGCAAAATTTGGCGTCCACATCGATGCTGCCGATTTTTGTGGCGGACGAAACCATGGTGGCCGACGTGATCACGCTGGCCTCGGGGGTGATCTGGGTCAAGCCCTCGCAGGCCACTGGTTGCGATGCCGGATCGTTTGCACAGGCGCTGAGGACCAGCGCGAAGGCCAAGGCCGAGATTTTCTGGAACATGCTTACCTCCTGTTAAATCGAAATTTCTGGACTGATTCTCACACCCTACAGGCGCTTTGTGCAAGTCAGCCGAGAAGGCCGCAAGTGCGCCGCCCAAAAGCGCCGCCCGCAAGCGCCGCCAGTAATGCGTCAGGCCAGCCGCGCCTCAATGTCGACCATCATGGCGTTGCAGTTTGCGCCGCCAACACCACCGTAGCGGCGCTTGAACTCTGCCTCCTGCATGAACTCGGGCAGGCCTTTGACGGCAGGCAGCAGGTCGGCGTCTTTCAGCCCGGACGCCAGCAGGGGGCGCCGACCTGGTCTGCTTTGGGAAAGCCTTCATCGCCAACCCCGACCTCACCCGCCGCCTGCGCGAAGGCGCGCCGCTGAACGACGTGGTGCGCGCAACGTTGTACGGCGGTGGTGCGCAAGGTTATACGGACTATCCGGCCTTGAACAGCTGAAATTTCCTATGTTTCAGCAAAATATATTCGTGTAATTTGTATAAATTAATAAATATTGTCTGAATAACAATCAAAATCACTATTTTTTATATAGCTAAATACATATTGTTTATAGGAACTTGGCCCTAGAAATATACATTAAATTTATATAATTAAGTTTTATCTCTTTTTTTATCTTTATTCTGACCTGCAAAATCATCCATGGGTGAACGGCTTCTGTGGCATCGCGCAGTGGATGCTGCCACCTCCCGCTGCGATGCACACCTAAAAACCGACATACTCTCCCATGGGAGCGCCAGAGCCAGTAGGCTGGCGAACGATACGCCGTCACCCAGAATGCACCGGTCAAGAATGCACCGGTCAACAGTTCGGTCGATAACGAAGCGTTCCGACCCGGATGATGTCGAAACTGGCTGCGCTTCAACAAAACAGGGCCAAAACCAAATGCAAGCACCTTCAGTTCACTCTTTTTTGCCTTTTGATCTAGCGCTTGGCGTTGTCGCGCCTGGCGTTTCGGCACAAAGCGGTCAGCCCCCCAGAGAGAAGCTTGTCTTGTCCAGCAACGGCGCGCCGGACATTGCCCTACAGCGCCAGCGCCCACCTGCGCAGCCCGGGCGCGCCGACGTGGTCTACGTGCATGGAGCCACTTTTGGCACCGATCTATCGATTTTTTTCCCATTCGAAGGCCAGTCTTGGGCTGACAACCTTGCCGCGGCAGGATTTTCTGTCTGGGGTTTTGATTTTGTGGGCTTTGGATCATCGGGTCGATTCCCAAACGACATCGGTCGGCCGGCCGGCGACATCGAAGACGCGATGCGCGACCTGCGCCGCGTGGTCCTTGCGGTCATGCAGCGAAATGGCAATCAGCCCGTCGTACTGCTGGCCCACTCGCGAGGCGCTGCCGTGGCTGCACGCTACGCCGGTGAATATGCCAAAGACGTCCGCGCCCTGGTTTTGTTTGGCCCAATCGTTTCGCGCTCCAAAGGCGCGGCGGCGTCTCCTTTGCCCAAGGTGCCTTCGCATTACCCGCTGAGCGTGTGGGCCCAATACCGGCGCTTCACCGAAGATGTTCCCAAGGGGCAGCCCCAGGTATTGGACGAAGGGCACATGCAAATTTGGAGCGCTGCATTCCTCTCTTCGGATCAAACCAGCAGCACGCGCATGCCGCCCTCTGTGACAACTCCCTTCGGACCGGTGGCGGACATCGGCGCGCTCTGGTCCGGCAAAGCGCTGTACGACCCCGCCAAGGTCGTGGCACCCACTCTGATCGTCAGGGGTGAATGGGACTCACTCTGTACCGACGCGGACGCGCAGCGCTTAATGCAGGCTTTGGGCAGCGTGGACAAAGCAGACGAGAAAGTGCCGCGCGCCACGCACCTTATGCATATAGAGCAGCAGCGAACCGCGCTATACGCGCACGTCCACAGCTTCCTGAATCGGACGCTTCGATGATTGCCGTCATTTTCGAGGTCCTGCCGACGGCAGAAGGCCATGCCAGCTACCTGGAGCACGCGGCGCGCCTAAGGACGCACCTGGAAGGCATGGACGGCTTCATCTCGATCGAGCGCTACAAGAGCCTGAGCACCGACGGCAAGCTGGTTTCGATTTCATTTTGGCGCGACGATGATTGCGTGCGCCGCTGGCGGGAACACCCTGAGCATCGACTGACCCAGGCCGCCGGGCGCCTGGGCATCTTTGAAGACTATCGCCTTCGTGTCGCGCAGGTCACGCGCGACTATGGCTTGCATGAGCGACAGCAAGCCCCCGCCGGTCATGCGCCGACCTCGGCCGTGTGTCCGGTCTTGCCGAGCGCGTTGTGGTGAGCGCACCCAGGCCATTACCCCAACCCCGGCTGGCCAGCGTCGCGGCCGCAATTGGAGATCCTGCCCGCGCGGCGATGCTTTCGCGATTGCTTGATGGTCGGTACCACAGCGCGGGTGAACTTGCCAGGCAGGCCGATGTGGCGGCTTCAACGGCTTCACAACATCTGAAGATTCTTTCGGAAGCCCAACTCGTGGCGGTCCGGGCGCAGGGGCGGCACCGATACTTCAAGCTCGCAGACGGTGACGTTGCTCATGCACTCGAAGCCTTGCTTCGGCTGGCGGACGATCGTGCACCCGATGTTGCCCGATGGGAGCGCCCAGCGATGCGCCCATTGCGAACGGCAAGGTGTTGCTACGGTCATATTGCAGGCAGCCTTGGCGTGCGACTGCATGATGCATTGCTGGAGAAGAATTGGCTGTCACCTGTCGCGCCTGCTGCCAACGAATACCTGGTTACTGAAGCCGGTGCTGCGGCCCTTGGAGATTGGGGGATCAAAATTCCGCCTGGCGCTTTGGCAGCGACGGCCAGGGTGAGTCACCGTTGGCTTTACGGCTGCGTCGATTGGTCTGAGCGACGAGAGCACCTTGCGGGTCCGTTGGCAGTCAAGATCCAGGAAGCCTTTGTCGAGCAAGGCTGGATCCGCCAGGTACCGAACTCGCGAGAATTGCAGATCACCCCTTTGGGGAGCAGTAGATTCTCGGCAGAACTGAACTGGTTTGGGGTTGACGAGCGGCAGCTGGCAACGCGTTTCAAAGCCAACTGTTCGGTCCGTGCAGGCACTGCACACAGCGTGCATCCTCACCCTGGCCAATCTGCAGATGCTGACCCGAAGCGCCCGTGACACCCAAGCCCTGGCGGCCTTGGTGGCCACAGGGGGCGGCTAAGCAATTACCACTTCAGCAAGCCTTCGACGGTACCGTTCATGCTTATTCCGCTCCTGAAATCCGCCAAATCCAGCCAAATTGATTTTCCAGACGCAGAAAAAATGATTTTCGCAACGGGGCAGGGCTGTATCGGGTCACCCACAAAACAGTTGAACTTTTTCTGCGGCGATTCGTATTGAATATTTTCCAGTGCGCCCGTGGCGGGCTGGTCGTAGAGGCGCAAGGTGCGGGTGGCTGGCGCGACATCCTGCTGGGCAAAGCGGGCGTAAAAATCAAGGCACACGGCTGGACGTGGTGGAAACGCTCAACGGCCTGATGCAGGGCGCTGACCGCGACCCCGTCAAGATCTGACAGAAGATCAACGCCAAGCGCTTCGACAACATCATGCCCAGGACCGACACCGGCTCAGCCAGGCCACACCGGATGGCTTCAGCGCCGACAACCCGCACCGGTGGTGCGCCGACGTGCAGCGGGGCGACACCGACCTGGCTGGTCGTTGGCGGGGCGTCGGTTTCAATTGTCCCGGCTGTTTGCAACACCAGCGGCCGCGCGCAGAAAAACCTGGGCTCGCTGGTGGTAGCTGGAGCCAGGTGACGGCCACACACCAGCCAGGCGAGATTCAAGCAACTGCGGCGCAAGCTGCCGGGCGCTGTCGCAGGCGGCCTTGGCGGCGTCCACGTTCCCCAGGCCCATGCAGTTGATGGCGATGGCGATGTGCGAACTGGCTGTGCCGGGGGCCTCCTCCAGCGCGCGCTGGGCATATTGCAAACCGGCGGTGTAGTCTGCCGCTGAAAAATAGACCCCCGAGATCAACAGCAGAAAGCCAGGGCGCATCGGATCGCAAGGGCTGCGCCGCAACGCGTCCAGCCCCAGCTTTTCGGCACGGCTGGCGTCGCCCACAGTGGCCTCGTAAAAGGCCAGCCAGACCAGTGTGTAGGCGTCGTTGGGATTGAGTTCATGAGCCCTGCGCAAGGACTGCAGGCCCGCTACACCGTGACCCGCCAACAAAGACAGCAAGCCTTTGATGGTGTGCGCAAAATGGTCATGGGCGTCCAGCGCTATGGCCCGGGAACTCGCGTCCATGGCTTCGGCCAGCGCGTCTTGGACCGATGGCGCAAAGCTGAAATAGATCTGCAGCCATTGCGCGCCGGCCAGCACCCGCCAGGCGAATGCGCTGGTCGCATCCAGGCTGACAGCCTCACGCGCCAGGCGCAAGGCCTCGTCAAATGCCTCCCGGTTGCCTGAAAGGCCCTGGCTGTGCTGGAGGGTCGAACTGCGTTGCGCCAGGCCGTGGGCGTTGCGGTTGCCAGGCCGCGCCAGCCGCGCTTTGCCGCCTTCAGAGGCGGCGATTTGCGGTGCCATGGCCGAGACAATGGATAAGGTGAGCTCTTCCTGGGCGTCAAATGCGTCTGCCACAAGGCGGTCATATTTTTCAGCCCACAGGTGAGTGCCGGTCACAGCATCAATCAACTGGGCGGTCACGCGGGTACGCCCACCCGAGCGGCGGACACTGCCTTCCAGAACATAGCGCACGCCAAGTTGCCGCGCCACGGCGCGAACGTCAACCGCGTGGCCCTTGAACGTGAACGCGCTGTTGCGCGCGATGACAAACAGGCTGCGAAACCGGGACAGTTCGGTGGTGATGTCTTCGGTGATGCCGTCGGCGAAATCGTCCGGCAGGCCAGAACCCATGTTGGCAAATGGCAGCACGGCGATGGACGGCTTGTCTGGCAGGGACAGGTCCGCCGGCGGTTCGGCCAGGCGGGTGTTGTCCGCCTGGCCGCGTCGGGATTTGCCCTGCCTGCGATCCTGGCCGTCCGCGTTGGCCACGCCCAGCAGAGTGACAGGAGGACCAAACCGGAAACCGCGCCCAGCAACCGTGATGGCAATGCGCGGGCCAAATGCCCGGCGCAACGCCATCACCTGAACATTCAGGTTGTTCTCGGTCACCACCATGCCAGGCCAGACCTGATCCATCAGCTCGGCCTTTCCCACCACGCGGTCGCGGCAGACCAGCAGACAGGCCAGCAGGTCGAACGCGCGTGCGCCCAAGGCCATTTCCACCCCAGCCTTGAAGGCCTGGCGCTGATCGGGCAGCACCTCATATTCTCCAAATTCGTAGCGTAAAGACACGACGGTGGCCCCCAGGTTATTGCTTGCCAGGATTGTCACCGGGCCGCCTCATTTTTTCACAGGATTTCATATCTTTTCACGCCACTTTCAAGACGCACGCTGGGCTGTTCGCCGACATTGTGGGTTCGCCAACGCTGATCTTGATCAGCGCACGGAAATCCAAAGCAGGAGCCAAACGTGAATTTATATGGTTGGGACACTGGTTACGCAACGAGCATTGACGAGGTCAACCAGTCCCTGGCGGACCCGGCCGCGCACCCGGCTGCTTTCAATGTGAAGCTCGGGGGCATGAGCCTTCAGGGGCAATTCGGCCTTTGGGCGGTCGTGCCAGGCGGGTCCGGGCAATTGCTGCACCTGCAGACCACAATCGCCTCGGGCGGCATTTCGGGCGGCGCAGCGCCAGGCGCCGACCTGGCCGGGTTAGCCGTGGTGCTCGAAGTCAACCTGCAATTGCTGCCATCCAGCCTGCCCAGGCAGCAAGACCTTAAATTCAACTTCAAGACGGTTGGCGTTGCGGGCACACCGTCGGCACCCGGGGCGGTCACGCCGATTTTGGTGCTTGACCCGGCAAAGAAGCTGAGCTTTGCGCAAGAGGCCATCTTGGGCGCCGCCATTGCCCAAAGCCTATGCGACCAGGCGGCTGCCGTGTCTTTCGCCTTTGCCAACATCAACCTCGTCCCGCCCTCGCCAGCGGTGACCTGGCTGACACCGGTGTCGTGTGCCTATACCTACTACCAGACCGATGGTGGCGCGGGCTACCTGGTGGTCTTGAGCGCCACGGACGCACGTGACACCAGCGCGCTGGACCGAAAGATCGATCCCGACCTGATCGGTGGTGTTGGCAATGGCTTTTTTGCGATCTCGCAGGCGCTCTTTCTGCAACATGTCATCCAGCCGATTTTGCCCACCCTGTACCAAGGCACCGACGCATCGTTCTATCGATTCGACGCGCCGTCTTGCTCCCTGCTGGCGACCAGGGCCATTGGCCTGCCAGGCACGCAATCGGGCGCCATCACCTATTACCCGGAAATCACCAGCCTGCAAATTGGTGTCAGTGGCTCCAATGTCACTGCAGCCGCCAGCGGCGACTGCGATTTGAAGATGGGCATGAGCATGACGTTTTCCGTCAGCAGCAAGTCGGCTTCGTCGGTGGACCCCGGCACCGGCGAGCTATCGCTGGCCAAAGACCCCAACCCCAGCGAGTCGCACGATTCCCACATCCCCTGGTACGACTACCTGATGGGCGCGATCCCCGACATCATCATGGCCATCGTTGTCCCGGTGGTAGCCGATGACATCGCCGGCGGCCTGAGCTCCCAGATCAAAGGGATGCAGTTTGCGCAAGCCGGGGCCCAGAACGTCCACTGGGCCGGCATGAAGAAATTCACCATTGCTGGGGGCGAATTGAACTCGGGCTTTCACCTCTGGGGCATGCTGGGCTGATGCCTGGCTGCAAATCCTCTCCAAACCCGCCGTCTGCTTTCCACAACCGCCCAACAACCTAAAAGGCATCACCATGAACTCCACCGCCACGTCAGCTTCAGTTGCATCTCCCTCTGCCATCGAAGGCAAGCCAACCTTGATGCGCTTCCCGCACTTGGTGCAAAACCCGCCACGCAAAATCGCACCGCACCTGGGCATGCTGGGCGGCGTTGCAGGCGCAGGCCAAATAGTTGACACCTACGATTGGGACACCGTGTTCGCGATCAAGTTTGCCGACGTCAACACCGAGCTGGCCAAGCCTGGCTCGACGCCAGCCAACTTCACGTCCACTGACACAGGCGTGACCGCATCGGGCAACTTCGGCCCCTGGCAACTCAGCGGGGGAGACGGCGTGCTCTTGCACATGACCGTGCCCATCACGTCCGGCACCCTGCCTTACAACGGCACGACCTACAGCCTGAACGGTGCCGTGGCCACCATTGAAATCCAGTTGAGAGACCTGCCGCAGCCCCCTGGCGCCAATGGCACGCCGCACCAGGTCGTCCCCAACGCAACCGCCGCGGTCTCCGTGACCGACCTTTCGGGTCTGCCTGGCAACCCGGGCTTCATCATCCAGGGCATCGTCATCGGTCTTCTGGACAAGTGGTTCAATGCGAACCTGGCCCAGTTCACACACACCTTTTCAACCGTCGATCTCAACGAGAAGGCTGACAAGGACGGTTTCCAGTGGCTCAAGCCCACGGCCATGGGATGGGCTGTCTCAGCGCAGGGCTTGCCGGCCGACAATGTGTTTGGCGTGTTGGCGATGACCGACAACCGCACCGCGCCCACCACCATGCAGATCTCGCCCAACGCCATCCCGGCCGGGCAGCGGGCCGCGTTCCTGATCGCGCAGGAACGGTTTCTGGAAGAGTTGGTGCTGCCGGGCGTGCCCACCATGTTCCCCGGCTCGAAAAGCACCGACTTCAAAATGACCGATGACGGCACGATGATCCATAACGTCAATCCGGTCAACATGGAGCCGGTCACTTTGAGCGGTAGCAATTACACCCCGACGCTGCCCGCCAACCAAGTCCAGATCACGATGGAGGCCAGCGAGATTGTGGTGAAACTGATCAAAGCCGAGGTGGATTTTTCACCGGGCATCAAGATCATGATGGACTACACCGGCTACTCGGCCATGCAACTAGCGGTGAACTCTTCCGGCCAGCAAATCCTCAATTACGTGCAGGCCTCGGATCCGGTGATCGACCATAACGTGGAAGTGGCCGCCTGGGTCATCTGGACGGAAGTGGCCGCGTCCGTTGCGGCGGCCATCATCACGCTGGGCACAGGGGCCGTGTACAAAAAAGTCATTGAAAACATTGTGCTGCGCGTGGTGGCCATCATCATCACGCTGCTGGTAACGGAGCTGATTGCCAATATCGGCGCCATCATCACGGCCATTGCGACGGGCGACAAAGACCAAATCCCGCCTGTGGATTTGATGGTGAACAACGCCACTAGCCCGGTGACCTGGCCTGGCGCGACCGGCTTCCTGTTGACATCGGCCGGCCTGAACGAGTCATTCCAGCTCGGCGGCAATCCGCAATTTGTGAACTGAAAGCCGGCCCACGATGACTGCCGCCACCAGCGCCTCCGTACTGGCACAATTCACGCCCGCAGACGGCGGCAAGCCGTCTGTCGAGTATCGGTTTCCACACCTGCGGCAACTGCCCAGGGAGATGCCGCTGGCGCTGAAGGCCAGGTCGGCGCTGGCTGTCGCTGGCGCGAGTGCCTTCACCTATGGCTGGGACACTGCTTTTGCGATCCGCATTCCTGACGCAAACTCGGCCATCGTGAAGGCAGGTAGCTCTCCAAAGAGTTTCGCGCAGCAGGCACCTGACAATTCCTGCTCGGCCACGGGTGCGTTCGGGCCGTGGCAGATTTGCCGGGGCGGCGACGGTGTACTGCTCCACATGGCCATTCCACTGACCGGGGGGAGCATGTCCTACCAAGGGCAAAGCTATCCCATGGCCGGTGGCGTGGTGACGATTGAACTGGCGCTCAGGCAAATACCCCCGCAGCCCGCAGCCGGCGCGGTGTCTGCGTCAGCCCATGACCTGGTGGTGCAGACGCTGGCCACCAGCCCCACCCAGCCCGCAGTGAGTGTTGCGGGCTTGACCCTTCCAGTGGACCCGGGCTTCATCTGCAAGGCGCTCATGTCGGGCTTGCTGGCTGAATGGTTCAACGCGAACCTCGATGCATTCGTGCATGTGTTCAACACCGTCACCCTCAATCGGATCGTCGACAAGGCGCAATTCCAATGGCTGGCACCCACCCACACCAGCTACGCCTACGCCAATGGCGCCACCGATGAGGACTGCCTGTTCGGGGTCTTGTGCATGACGCAAAACCGGTCTGATGGCGGCATCGCTTCGCAATTGTCGCCCAATGCCCTACCGCCCGGCGCCCGTTCAGGATTCCTGATCTCCCGCGAACGGTTTCTGCAAAACATGGTGCTGCCGGCGCTGCCCACTGCGTTTCCAGGTTCGTCGGGTTCCGACTTCGCCATGTCCGGCGACAAAACCGCAGTCATCAGCCTGGCCAGCGTGAACACCAAGTCCGTCGAATGCGCTGGCATCACTTACCAGCCGGTGGTCACCTCGCTCAGGATCGAGGTCCAGGGGGAGGAAATTGTGGTGTCCTCCACCACCCGCACCGACATTGCTCTGGGCACTTATTCCGAAGTCAACGTCATCAGCTACCAGCGCCTCAAGGTGGCCACCAAACCCGACGGCTCCCAGACCTTGGTGTACGAACAAACGCGCCCGCCGATTCAGGATCACAGCACCCAATCCACCGCAGACGGTGACGCGCTCAAAATCATTCTCGAAATCGCTGCTGCCGTGATCGCCGTGGTGCTGACGGTGGTGACAGATGGCGCGTTTCTGATCGTCGCGCTGATCATCCTGTCGCTGCTGGTGGGCCTGCTAGAGGCGCTGCCGGCCTTGATCGCCAATGCGGTGGGCAACCAGGTGAGCGACGCCTCGCCCTCACTGGCGTTGTTGGTGTCGAACTCGACTGACCCGATCCGCTGGCCGGGCGGCTCTGATTTCACGCTGACCTCCGCGGCTATGAACGATTCGCTGCAATTGGGAGGAAACCCGGGCTTTGCATAAGCCGCTCAGACGGGATAACCCTGAGTCGGTATTTTTTACAGTTTTCAATGAAATTTTGTTGCCACAAAAATTTATTCAATGAATTCAATAACTTGGTTTTCGGTACGAATATTGCTTAATGCCTGGTATCAGGCTGTCACCAGCTCGATTAAAGTTTGACGCCATTTTTTAAACTCAGGACGCCATCATGACCCACTCTACAGAGCGCCAAGCTCGCGCACCCTTCCCAACCTGGCTTAAGTCACTTGGCCTCGGCTGGTCCATGCTGCTGGCTGTCGCTGCGGCGCAGGCCATGCCGTTGCTCAATGTCTCTGGTTTTGGCGACAAGGGCTACATCATCGCGCCTGACCAGGCTGCGGCGGTCTCTTTCCACTTTGACCAGGCTTTCAGCGGGGTGTCCATCACGGCCGACTTGACCAAAATCAACCCATCCACCGACGGTGGCGTGTTTCTGGTTTCGAACCTGGGCCCCAGCGCAACTCTTGGCGACGTCATTGCCACGCAAAACTTCAGCGCCATCAGTTTTATCGGCAGTGGCACGGTGCTGTTCAGCGGCCTGAACTTGGGGCTGGGCGATTACGCCATCGTGGTGGCCAACAGCCAAAGCACGGCCGGCAATGTGCTTTGGAACGGCAGCAGCGCCGCCAGCGTGTCGCATGCGGTTGGCGTGGTCGACGGCATTGATTTCTTTTCTAGCAACACTTCCGGCTTTCTATTCAATTCTGCATTCACTCCCGTTCTGGGAAGCGACCGACAGGCCTTCTTCACTGTCACGGCTGCGGACACAGTGGTGACACAGGTGCCGGAGCCCGCAAGCCTGCTGTTGCTGGTTGTCGGCCTGGTCGGCCTGGCCAGCACCCGAGTCCGCAAACAACACCTGCGTTAAGCCACCGGCTGGCCGGCGTTCATTTCTCCATAACTTGAGGAGTATTTCGTGGCTGCCATTGGATCACTCAACATCGAAGTTGACTTTGCTGTGCATGACGGCAAAGCCGCAGCGGTGCAAGGCATCTGTGACCAGATGCTGGCACATGGTGCACCCGCCGAGGTGCTGCCCGCCAACGGCCTGGCGTTTCAGCCGTCGCTCAGCCCAGACGGCCAGCAGTTTTCCATACGCGCCAGCGCGCAGGCTGAAACCGCCATCCAGCAACTGTTGTTGCGCATTGGCCCCGACCTCACACAGCTTGATGCCCACACGCGCGTCACGCGCTTGCAGTGCACCGGCGCGGCGTCGCCGGTTCTGCGCAAAGCTCTGACCCGTTTCAACGCCACTTTCTCCTGATTTAGCGCTCGCTGGCCGCCCTTCATGGCCATCGCCAAAGTGCCCAGTGCGCCTGCGCCCGGCCAGATCGCTATGGTCTGCTTCAACCGGATCCCGCAGGACAACCCCAGCTTCAAATACCAGCGCCTGGGCCCCATGGCGCTGACGAACCAGCAGCAGTACGCCGCGCGCCACGGCTATGTTTTTTACGGCGACGCGCCGCCTTCGACCGGCAGTCCGGCCTGCTGGGAAAAAATCCCGGCAATCCTGCAGGCCTTGCGAAGCCACGAATGGGTGCTGTGGGCCGACAGCGACGCGTTGGTGGCCAGCCCTGAACGCCGTCTGGAAGACTTCTGCGACCCAGCCTATGACCTCGTCATGCAATGCCCAGGCGACTACTTCCAGCGCATCGGTGTGAACGCCGCAGCGGGCCTGGCCGCCATGCCCGTCAATTCGGGCGTCTTCATGGTTCAGGCCACATCCTGGGCGAAGGAGTTTTTGCAGACTGCTTACGCGCTGAAACCCGCGTCAACCTGCAGCGGCTTCTGGGACGGCATCGGCGAGCAAGAGGCCATGGCCAAGCTGCTGAAAGGCAAACCCCAAGACCTGGCCCGGATCCGCTACGTGGACGGGATGCAAAGCCATCCGGCGCTGCTTGGCTCTGGCAAGCTCTTCGTCCATTTCTATGGCAATCAGGCGAGCCACCTGATACCGACAGAGCAGGTCGACGCGATTCTGCAGCGTTGGGAAAACGCGGTGCGCAGCGACGGGCCGCTGCCGGCCGATGTGGCCCGCTTTCACTGGTGCTGCATTCAGAACAAACAGGCGGCCACCGCGATTGACCGCGGTGGCCCGGAACGCTTCCTGTATGGCTCGAACGAAATACTGCTTGGGCCATGAACCCGCTGCATGACCCGGTGCCAGGAAATCGCCTGACGGGCTCTGTGGGCGTCGATTTCATGGCCTTGCCGCCTCGAGCCAGGACCGTTGTTGTGTTCGTCCATGGGTTGGGCGGCCACCGTCTGAAAAGCTGGGGGGCACCCGGCCAGCCGGGCGCCTTCATGGCGCGTTTGCAGCACGATCTGCCGCAGGTTGCCATCGCCACTTGCAACTATGTCAGCGAGCTCGAAACCATTCTCGCCAACGACAAGCTGACTCTGGAAGCCATGGCGCATGACTGGTCAGGGCAAATCCGAGAGGTCTTGCTGGCACAGTTTGACACCGTGGTGATCGTGGCGCACTGCCTGGGCGGCTTGATGACGACGATGGGCGTTTGCGCGCTGCTTGCCGAATGCGAACCGTCCGACGCCGAAGCCTTGCGCGGCAAAAACCTGGTGCTGTTCCTGCTCGATGCCCTACACGATCTGCCTGAAGACGGCCCCGGCTCCTGGCTGGCCGGTTTCCTGAATGCATTCAAACTGACACCCGCAGATTTCCGCGCCCGTGCTGCATTCTGGCGCATGCGGGTGGTCGCCGGCCACAGGCTTCCTTTGTCCATTCGGGCTTACGCCTTGGTGAGCGGGCAGGCCAGTTGGGTCACCCCGCTGCACGCCGACGCCGACTTGCCGCCGGCCCAGGTTTGCCGGGTGCGCGAGTCGCACGAAGAACTCAGCCGTGTGCCTGCCACAGGCGCTTTCACGCCCTACGACACGGTGCTTTGCTGGCTGCAGGAACTGGCATGAGCTGCGCCCGCGCGCTCACATTGCCCGCGGCCGCTATGGACAGCGCCGACGTCTGGTGCTGTTCGTTCAACAACGCGCTACCCTTGGTCTTCAAAATTCAGCAAAATACAGCCGTGTCATTTGCATAATTTAGTAATTATTGTCTGAATATTGATCAAATTTACTTTTATTTATATAGCTAAAGATGTATTGTTTACGGGAATATTGTCCTAAAACTATATATTTAAATTATTTGGCTTCGTTTTAGTTATTTTTTTGATCAAAATCCTGACCTACAAAGTCATCCAACGGTGAGCGGCTCCTGCAGCGTCGCGCAGTGGATGCTGCCACCGCCCGCTGCGATGCCGTCCAGCTTGAGCTGCACCACTTTGCGGCCCGCAAAGGCTCTTTGCAAGGCATTGCGGGCGGCCGCATCCGCCTTGGTGTCGCCAAACTCCTGGGCAATCACCGCCGCGTTGCACACATAAAAACCGACATACCCCGCCGCGAATTCTTTGGATTCAAACCTCGCGCTGACGCTTGACGGCGCCTGCAACGCAATCACCTCCAGCCGTTTGCCCTGGGCATCGGTGGCCGAGCGCAGCAATTCAAGGTGCCCTCGGGTCACGGCATGGTCAAACGACGCGGGGTCGGGGTCGTAACCAGCCACCACGACACCTGGCTGGGCAAAGCGGGCGTAAAAATCAGTGTGTCCATCAGTGATGTCTTTGCCCTTGACGCCCGGCAACCAGATGATTTTATCCAGCCCCAACAGTTGGCGCAGTTGGCGCTCGCATTCTTCCTTGCCCAGCCCTGGGTTACGGTTGTCGTTCAGCACGCAACTCTCAGCCACAATTGCCGTGCCTTGCCCGTCAACTTCGATGCCGCCGCCTTCCAGAACCAAAGGGCTGCGTTGTGCGACGGATGAAAAGCTACAGCAACGCAGCCTTCAGCCAGGCCCAGCGTGGCAAAGGCGCTTTACCAGCCCGGTACAAGGCCGAACTCAATCCCCGGAAACACGTGAACTTGTTTCCCATCAAGAGACCCACTGGCCGCACAGCCCGCGGGGTTCAAATGGGTGATGCCGCTGGCATCCGGACTCATCAAAACAAGCGTCTCGCAGACGGCATCGTGTTGATCTGGTGTTTGACGGACAAATGCAGTTTTTTGCACCGCCCGGAAATCAAGTGTCACGGACAACCGCGGCCTTGGTGCAGCCCTCGGGCACCAGAGCGCCCCAGAACAGGTGGCTGCTCTTGCGGGTGCCCCTTGAGCATGATCTGCACGATAGGTTAATTACTATCATTTATGCAGCACCTAAAGCATGACTGACTGGAAATTGCGGGACTATTGACCTCCAAACTTCCTCAAAGCCCTAACCGGGCACCATGGCCGTGCCCGCGTAACCGCAAGCACCAAAGCCATGCGGCTTGCACCCGCCAGGGCCGCCTTGCGACGCCGTTGCGCACCTCGAATGTGCATTTTGTATGCATAATGCAGCATGGATTGTGTACAAACGCTGGCACACCTTGTGCGTAAGACCTCTGTATGAGCGCCTCAGACTCTTTACCGTCCGCCACCCTGGAGGTGATCGGCTTGACCAAGCGTTTTGGCTTTGGCAAACCCGCTGTCGACCACATCAGCCTGCGGGTTGAGGGCGGCAGCTACTGCTGTCTGCTGGGGCCCTCAGGCTGCGGTAAAAGCACCACACTTCGCATGATTGCGGGGCACGATTCAACCACCAGCGGCGACATTCTGCTGGACAACCGCAATATCACCGGCCTGCCTGCGGCAGACCGTGGTACGGCCATGATGTTTCAAAGCTTTGCCCTGTTTCCGCATTTGAGCGCACTGGACAACGTCGCCTTCAGCCTGAAAATGAAAGGCATTGGCAAGACCGAACGCCATCAAAAAGCCGCCGCCCTGCTGGAGCGCGTCGCCATGGGGGCGCTTGCCCACCGCAAGCCGCGCGAGCTATCCGGCGGACAACAACAGCGGGTGGCCCTGGCGCGTGCGCTCATGACGCAGCCACGCGTGTTGTTGCTGGACGAGCCGCTGTCCGCGCTGGATCCGTTTTTGCGCATCCAGATGCGCGCGGAGCTGCGGCGCTGGCAAAAAGAACTGGGCCTGACCTTTATCCATGTCACCCATTCGCAGGAAGAAGCCATGGCCCTGGCCGACCTGATGGTTGTGATGGACCATGGACTGATCCGCCAGGCTGGCTCGCCCCACACTATTTACAACCGGCCTGCCAGCGAGTTTGTGGCGCGCTTCATGGGCGGCCACAACGTGCTGGACACGCCGCTTGGCAAGGTCGGTGTGCGCACCGACCAGATCATCGTGGCACCTTTGGCCCGCGCTTTGCCAGAAGGGCCGCACAACAAACAGGCCGTGGTCACCGACATTGAATACCAAGGCACCTATGTGTTGCTAGGCCTGCAAAAACCCGGCACAGCGCAAACAGCCAGCAGCACAGCCGAGCTGTCAGTCATCGTGCCCGAGGCGACGTTTGCGGCCGAGCCTTGCCGCCTGGGCGACCAGGTCCAGCTGCGCTGGCTACCCGAGGCAGCCCATATCTTGAGCGATTGACACGACTGGAACAACCCGTGCGCGTGCCCTCGCCTGCAACTTCAGCCATGCCCAGCCAACTGATTTCCCATCCATTTCCCACCCGCGTCCCATGACGTTTTTCACCACCACAAAGGAGCTTTCCGTATGACCGACTCTCTGATTCCAACCCAGCACAGCGACGCTGCGCTGCCACGGCGCACCCTGCTGAAAGGCACGGCCGGCATTCTGGCGACCGGCATATTTCCGGCAATTCACGCGCAAGAAAAAATCACACTGCGCTACCTGGGCACCGCCGTGAACCAGGACAAGGCGATTGGCGAAAAGTTTGAAAAAGACACCGGCATCAAGATCCAGTACGTCGCCGTCACCACCGATGATGTGACCAAACGTGCGGTCACCGCGCCCAATAGTTTTGATTTGATCGACACCGAATACTTCTCGCTCAAAAACATCGTGCCGACAGGCAACCTGAAGGGCATAGACACAAAACGCATCAAAAACGCCGACAAAATCACCAGCCTGTTCACCAAGGGCGAAGTGGCTGGTAAAAAAGTTGGCGACCAGGGCACCGCACCCAAAAAAGTGATCTACCTTGAAGGTGAAAAGAGCAAGAAATTCTCGGCCACGCCGACGCAGTTCATGTCGCTCATCCCCACCGTTTACAACGCCGACACCCTGGGCATCCGGCCCGACTTGATCAAGCGCCCGATCGACTCCTGGGCCGAGCTGCTCAACCCCGAATTCAAGGGCAAGGCCGCCATCCTGAACATCCCTTCCATCGGCATCATGGACGCCGCCATGGTGGTCGAAGCCAAGGGCATCTACAAATACCCGGACAAGGGCAACATGACCAAGAAGGAAATTGACCTCACCATCAAAACCCTGATTGAAGCGAAAAAGGCCGGCCAGTTCCGGGCCTTGTGGAAAGACTTCAACGAGTCCGTCAACCTGATGGCGTCTGGTGAAGTCGTGATCCAGTCCATGTGGAGCCCGGCCGTGACCGCCGTGCGCACCAAGGGCATCGCCTGCAATTTCCAGCCGCTGAAAGAAGGCTACCGCGCCTGGGCCGCCGGCTTTGGCCTGCCGGCCACCTTGAGCGGCAAGAAGCTGGACGGCGCCTATGAGTTCATCAACTGGTTCCTCGACGGTTGGGCCGGCGCCTACCTGAACCGCCAAGGTTATTACAGCGCCGTGCTGGACACCGCCAAGTCCAAGATGGAAGCCTACGAGTGGGCCTACTGGATGGAAGGCAAGCCCGCCACGCAGGACATCAAGAGCCCCAGCGGCGACGTGCTGGCCAAAACCGGTGCGGTGCGCGACGGCGGCAGCTACGAGCAGCGCATGGGCGGCATCGCTTGCTGGAACGCGGTCATGGACGAAAACGCCTACATGGTGAAAAAGTGGAATGAGTTCGTCGCGGCCTGAATATGGCCCCCACGCTTTTCACTGCATGTAATGCGCTGCCCCCCGGGGGGGCCGCATTTTGGCTTGGGGCGGCCCGGCGCCAAAACATCCGTTTTCCCTGATACAAGATGGCAACGCCCGGTCGTACCCTTGCACCGTGGACGCAGGCCGCGCCTTTGGGCGCGGTCTTTCTGCTGTTTTTCCTGATTCCGCTGGCACTGATCCTGATGGTCAGTTTCTGGGATTTCAATCAGTATGAAATGCTGCCGGGCTTCACCTTCAAAAACTATGCGGCGGTGTTTGAGGGTTGCGGCGAGTTTTCCGACGCCGGCGAAATGTGCGTCACCTTCAAGACCTACCTGTCGACCTTCAAATTCTGTTTGCTAGTCTGGCTTTTAACGCTGGTCATTGGGTTCACCGTTTCCTACTTCATGGCCTTCCATGTGCGCTCGAATTCGATGCAAACGGTGCTGTTTGTGTTGTGCACCATCCCATTCTGGACTTCCAACGTCATCCGCATGATCTCCTGGGTGCCGCTCTTGGGCCGCAACGGTCTCGTCAACCAGCTGCTGGTCGGCTCCGGTCTAGCGGACAAACCGATCGAATGGCTGCTGTTTTCCGATTTCTCGGTGGTGCTGGCCTTTGTGCACCTCTACACGATGTTCATGATCGTGCCCATCTTCAACTCCATGATGCGCATTGACAAAAGTTTGCTTGAAGCAGCCAGCGACGCAGGTGCCTCGGCCTGGCAAACCTTGTGGACGGTGATTGTGCCGCTGTGCAAGACCGGCATCATCATCGGCTCGATTTTCGTCATCACCATCGTGATGGGCGACTTTGTCACGATTGGCGTCATGGGCGGACAGCAGATTGCGTCGGTTGGCAAGATCATTCAGGTGCAGACCTCCTACTTGCAATTTCCGTTGGCGGCGGCCAATGCGGTCATTCTGCTGGCGCTGGTGCTGATGATCATCTGGGCGCTCACACGCCTGGTGGACATAAGAAAAGAGCTATAGGCATGACCCCCACGCTCCACCGCTTCGCGGGTCGCTGCCCCCCAGGGGGGCCGCATTTTGCCTTGGGTCGGCCCGGCAGCAAAACCGTAGCCCCCACGCTTGCCACGTCGTGTGCTGCGCTGCCCCCCAAGGGGGCGCATTTTGCCTTGGGTCGGCCCGGCGGCAAAACCTTAGCCCCCACGCTCCACCGCTTCGCGGGTCGCTGCCCCCCAAGGGGGCCGCATTTTGCCTTGGGTCGGCCCGGCGGCAAAACACCATGACCCACGACAAACGCCCTGCCGGTTTCTGGTGGCTCGCGGCCTTTTTTGCACTGTTTGTGCTGTTCATGTACGGGCCCATGCTGGTCATCGTCATCCTGAGTTTTCAGGGTCCTGAAGGTGGCCTGACCCTGCCGCTGCGCGGGATTTCACTGCACTGGTTTTACAAGCTCGCCGAAGGTCTGGGCGTGGTGGATATCGGCGCGGCACTGAAGCGCTCTCTGGGCCTGGGCCTGGTGGTGATGGCCCTCACCGTGATTTTTTCAGTGCTGGCGGGACTGGCCTTCCGCAAAAAGCTGGCCGGAGGCAACACGCTTTTTTACGTCGTTGTCGCCAGCCTGATCATGCCTTCCATCATCGTATCGCTGGGCATTGGCCTGGAATTCCGCCTGCTTGATTCGGGCATTAAAAAAATGCTCGAAGAGTTCGGCATGACGTCTACCCTCGAAAATTACGGCACAGCCTTGGGACTTTACACCTCGGCTTTGGGCGCGCACCTGACCTGGACGCTGCCCTTCGGCTTGCTGATCATGTTTGCCATTTTCAACCGCTTCAACCCCACTTACGAAGAAGCCGCACGAGACCTGGGCGCCACGCCGTGGCAAAGTTTTCGCTACGTGCTGTTGCCGCTGATTGCGCCTTCCATCGTGGGTATTGGCATGTTTGGATTCACCTTGTCGTGGGATGAAATTGCCCGCACCTCACAGGCCATCGGTGACGCCAATTCACTGCCGCTGGAGCTGCAGGGCCTCACCACCACCGTGACCACGCCGTCCATTTATGCGCTGGGCACCGTCACCATGGTGGTGTCATTTGCCGTGATGGGTATCGCAGTAGGATTGGCCTGGCTCTTGACCAAACGCCAACAACGCGCGCTGGAACCCTAACTTGCATGCATGCTCACCTTGTGCCCTCGTAACATGAAAGTTCGTTCAGCCTCGTCAATGGAACCAGCCATGCTGTCCGAGAACGACATCTACGAACGTATGGTGGCCACCATCCTGGACCACCGCCTATCCCCCGGCACCAAACTGGGCGAGGACAAACTCGCAACGGCTTTTGGCGTGTCACGAACCCGCATCCGGCCTGTGCTGGTGCGCCTGGCCAACGAGCAAATCGTCACGCTCACACCCAATCGCGGCGCGACTGTAGCGCAACCCACCGACGCCGAAGCACGCGAAGTGTTTGAAGTGCGCCGCATGATCGAGCCGACCTTGATTGAATGCTTCATTGACGCGGCCGGCGCGGCCGACATTGACGTGCTCAAACGCTGCATCAACCAAGAAGAAGAAGCCCGGCTGTCGGGAGATATGCGCCGCGCCATCCGCCTCGCCGGAGACTTCCACCTGCACATCGCCAATGCCAGCGGCCACCAGACCCTCGGGCGCATCCTGCGCGAACTGGTGTCCCGCACGTCGCTGATCCTCATGACCTACAGCAACAACCACCTGCAGGTTCGCGCCGAGGTCGCTGCCTGTGGCTGCGAGGAACACCGCGCCCTGCTCAACGCCATCCGCCTGCGCGACAAACGCGAAGCCACGCGCTTGATGCGCAGCCATCTGGCGCAGCTGGAAAGCCAGCTCCAGTTCACAGCGCCTGACAGTGATGCGCCCGACTTGACCGCCCTTTTTGGTGCTGTCAATGCGTAGGCTCCTGGTCATCAACCCCAACACGTCAGCGTCGATCAGCGCTCTGCTCGACCAGCACGCGCATGTGCTGGCAGGGCCACAGGTACTGGTGCAGACCGTCACGGCCCGCTTCGGCGCCCCTTACATCGCCTGCGAATCCAGCTACGCCGTCGCCAGCCATGCGGTGCTGGATGCCTGGGCGGCAGCCCAATCCGCTGGCACCGTGTTTGATGCCGTCCTGATTGGCTGCTTCGGTGACCCAGGGCTGTTTGCCCTGCGGGATATCTGCGCCGCGCCGGTGACCGGTCTGGCTGAGGCGGCCTTTATCGAAGCGGCCAAGTCGGGGCCTTTTGCCATCGTCACAGGCGGGACGCGCTGGCAACCCATGCTGGCGCGCCTGGCGAACAACCTGGGCTTTGGCAAGCTGCTGGCGGGCATCCACACCGTCCCGCAAAGCGGTGCTGAACTGGCGCTGGACCCGGCTGCTGCACAGGAGACTCTGTCGCAATGCTGCCTTGAGGCCGCAACGCGTTTTGGCGCCAAGTCCATCATTCTGGGTGGGGCGGGCCTGGCCGGCATGGCTGCACGCATCCAGCCCCAAGTCAGCTTGCCCTTGATTGACAGCGTGTCCGCAGGCGTGCACCATGCATTGGGCCAGCTGCCGGGCACGGCCCCCGAACGCCAGCTTTTTGACTTCGTATGGAAAAACGTCTCTGCCGAATTGACAGCCACCGGAACCTGCGCACCATGACCCCCAAAGATACAGTTGAAGAATTTCTGCGCATCATCATGATTCCGGATCCTGAGGGTGCACGGGCCTTTGTGTCTGCGGATCTGCGCATCCGTTTCACGGGCGCACGTGAAATGCAGGACCCTGCCCAATGCACTGCATTCAACCGCAGCCGCTATGCCTGGGTGAAAAAGCGCTTCGAGCAGACTGACACGGTGGCCACAGGCAGCGCAGATGCGGATGCCATCGTCTACAACATCGGCACGCTGTACGGCGAATGGCTCGACGGCACGCCGTTTGAAGGCAACCGCTACGTCGACCGTTATGTCGTGCGCAACGGCAAGATTGTGCAAATGGACGTCTGGAACGACAGCGCCGAACGCCTGTTGCAACGCGCCGGGTTGTGCGAGCCGTGGGAAATTCGCAGCTAACACCCAGGCGAGGCCGCGGATATGCCCGCCTTTGACCCAATACCCGGCAACGGGCGGTTTGCCTATAGCCCGATCATTTCTCGGCCCCTATATCGCTGGCCCAACGGCGCACGACTGGCGGTCTACATCGGCTTCAATCTCGAGCACTTTGCGTTTGGTGAAGGGCTCGGCGCCTGCATCGCGCCGCCGTCGCCGCAGCCCGACGTGCTGAACTATGCCTGGCGCGAATACGGCAACCGCGTGGGCGCCTGGCGCTGCCTGGATGAATTCAACCGGCTGGCCTTGCCCACAGCAGCCATCGTCAACACGGCCTTGTACGACCATTGCCCCGAGCTGCCCAATGCCTTCTCCCAACGCGGCGACGAACTGATCGCCCATGGTCACACCAACTCCGTGCGGCAGTCCAGCATGCCTGCGAATGAAGAACGCGCCCTCGTGCTTGGGTGCCGCGAGCGCATCGCACGGTACAGCGGCCAAGCGCCCGCTGGCTGGCTGTCGCCGTGGATTTCTGAAAGCCTTGCAACACCCGACTTGCTGGCCGAGGCCGGCTACAGCTACACACTGAACTGGTGCCACGACGACCAGCCCACCGCCCTGTGCACCCGCTCGGGCCAGACCCTGTGGTCGATTCCCTACCCACAAGAGCTCAACGACATTCCTATGATCATGGGCCGCCAGATGGACGGCCAAGATTTTGCCGACATGGTCATCTGCAACCTCGACGAGATGCTGATGCAAGCCACCCTTCAGCCCCTGGTGATGGGCCTGGCGCTGCACCCTTACATCGTCGGGCAACCGTATCGGCTGCGGCACCTGCGGCGCGCGCTGGAACACATTGCCAGGGCGCGCGATGACGGGCACATCTGGCTGACGACGCCCGGCGCAATTTGCCAGCACGCGCAACAAGTCGCCTGAAAACCGCCTTTGTTTGACCTGGGTCAGGCTTGATTTGGAATCGTCGCACGCCAATCAAGCCATCGTCCACTCGACAGAAAGCGCTCCATGAACACCAACAGCGCAAACCTTGACCGCATTCCACGCATCCGCGCAGGCCCGCTTCTGATTGGCCTCACCCTGACTGGCGCTGTCGGCGCAAGGGGCTGGATCGGCATCGTCCCGCTGGCCACAGGCACCCATCGGCGGGAGCCCCTTGTAGTCGCTGCCCGGCATCAATACCGGCGCCCATAAAAACCCGGAAGAACCCGGTTCAGCCATTGGCGGTCACTCCAGCTTGACCCCGGCGTCCTTCACCACCTTGCCCCAGCGCACCAGCTCTTGGGCCATGTAGTCGGCCATCGCCTCGGGGGTGGACGGCGCCACCTCAACCCCGGCGTCTGCCAAGGCTTTGGCCGTGTCGGGCTGCGCCATGAGCCGGGCGATTTCACTGTTCAGTTTTAGCACCACGTCGCGCGGCGTCCCGGCCGGCGCCAGCAGCGCAAGCCAGACCGACGCGTCATAACCCGCCACACCGGCCTCCTGCATCGTCGGCACATCGGGCAACTGCGTGGCCCGTTTGGCGGTGGTCACCGCAAGCGCCTTGAGCCGCCCGGCCGGCACTTGCGACAGGGCATTGGGCACGCCCGCAAAACTGCTTTGCACGACGCCGCCCACCAGGTCGGTGATGGCACCACCGCTGCCTCGGTAAGGCACGTGTTTCAGAGGTGCGCCGGTCATCGCTACAAACAGGCCGCCCATGAGGTGCTGCGCACTGCCGTTGCCGCTGCTGGCGTAATGCACGGCGTCTGGGGCGGCCTTGGCCAGCGCGATGAATTCCTTGACGTTATTGACGGGAAGCCGGGGATGCACCAGCAATACGTAGGGGGAATCCACCAGTTTGGTGATGGCCGCGAAACTCTTGAGCGGGTCATAGGGCATGGACTTGTAAATCCAGGGGCTGATGACGTGTGTGGATGACACCATCACCAGTGTGTAGCCATCCGGCGCCGACTTGGCAACAAAGTCGGTGCCAATGGTGGAGCCCGCGCCTGCCTTGTTTTCAATCACAAACTGCTGTCCCAGGGAAGCCGAGAGTTTTTGTCCCAGAATGCGCGCCACCACGTCGGTGAAACCACCGGGCGCAAAAGGCACGATCAGTTTGACCGGCTTGTTGGGGTAGGTGACGCTGCTTTGTGCCCAGGCGCCCGACAAGCAAACTGCCAACAGAAGCAGAAAGCCCCCGCTTTGCAAGACCGTTCGGGCCGAGCCTGTCGACGCCCCACGGCCCTTGGACGGGCGCAGTGTAAACGGCAACGCGAGCGCGGTCATGGTCAGCACTCTAAGCCAAATAAACCGGCTCGGGCAGGGTAAAAAAACTGTGCAGCAAGTGGTAAACCATTTGATAATTTTTCTGCTGGAAACTCGCGTGCGAGATGCCGGCCATCACGCTGAACTGCTTGTTCATGTTGGGCAGCAATTTGTAAAATGCCATCAGATCGTCCAGCGCCGCTATGCCGTCGTGCTCGCCGCGCAAGATGATGGCGGGCACGGTGATCTTGCGAGGATCCAGCAGGGGCAGCTTCGAACACATGTCCACATAGGTGCCGGTGGGCATGGAGTCATCCAGCGTCAAAATCGCGTCGGCAAAAGCCTCGACCGTGGCTGCATCGGCCGTGCCTGGATGGTCGCGCTGGAAAATGCTGTGCACAAAAGCGCGGTCGATCGCGCGGCGGTTTTTGGCCAAGAACTCGGGCAGTTTTTTCTTGCGCTGTTCCAGCGTCGGGCTACCCTCACCGGTCCACACAAAAGCGTCCAGCGCAATTTTGGCCACGCGTTCGGGGTGGCGTTCACAAAACAGGGCGGCCTTCAAGGCTCCGCTGGAAATGCCGTAAAACAGCAGGGATGCCTCGCCGGTTTGCTTCAGCACGTAGGCACTGCCCGCCGCCAGGTCGTCCGCCCCGTTGCTGATGTCAAAGTTGATGTTGCGGTGCTTGTCAGAACGGCCATACCCTTCGTTGTCCATGGTCCAGGTGTCAAACCCCTGGTTGGCAAACCAATCCATGGCAGACGACCAGGGCCGCCCCGGCACACTCAAATCAAACGTTGACTGCGAAGCCATCGACGAACCATGCACAAAGAATACCGTTCCCGCGCGCGGCACCTTGGGGTTGGCCTTTTTCTCCCACAAAAACAGCCTGACATCGCCGTCAGCCGTGCTTCGGCTTGTCCAGTGTTCCAACCCACCCGTCCACGTCACATTGGTCATCAAAATCTCCTTTGCTATTCGCTTACTCGGTCAATACAATACTACTATTTTAATAGCTATATACGCTTGTTTTACGGGGACTACAGCCCGATTTACCCTCCAATGACCTCACCATCTAGCGCCCGCAGCAAATCCGGGATCAACTTTTGCAGTTCGGCGATGGCAATCGCCACGTCGGCATCAAAACCGTCGTCTTTGCCTTGCGAGCCACCCGCGCCGTTTTCAAACACCACATCCAGAAAACTCACTTTCTTGATTTGCAAGGCGTCCGTCAACACGAAGGAGATTCGGTTGTTCCAGGTGAGCGCCAGGCGGGTGGGCTGCTTGCCGCTTTCAATGTGGGCGCAAACCTCGTCGATGTCCAGCGGGTGGCGGGCATAACGCACCACGGCCTTGCTTTCGTCTGCCGCCTTCAACTCACATTCGCGGTCCACACTGAAGGCCTGCGGCGGCTCTTTGGTGGTCAGCCATTGCGCCATGGCCACAGCGGGCGAGGTGCTGGTGTTGACCAGCGTGACCGCAAAGCCGCCGAAGGCCTGCACCAGCAGCGTGATGACTTCGTCGGCCCTGGCCTGGCTGCCGGCATCCAGCACCAGCCAATGCGCCTTGGGGTCGATCCAGAGGTTCACCGCGCTTTCTTTGGTGAAGGCCTGCGGCAACAGCTCCAGGCGGATGTCGTCCTTGATGTCGCGGGTTTCTTTTTTGCCAGGTTTGCGCCCGGTACTGGCCTCAATGTGCGCCACGCGCTCGTCAGCCTTGCGATTGACGACCGAAGACGGCAACAGCTTGGCCTCGACCACCAGCTTGAGAACCATTTGCCCGCCGACCACCTCCACCAACGGACCATGGGCTTGGCCGCGCGGCTCCACCCAACCCATCGATTTGTCCTGGCTGGCCGCGCAGGGCATGAAGCGCAGCCGCTCCAGCCCCGCCTCCATTTGTGTGGCCGATGCCACCCAGGCCGGGCTAATGCGGTACAGCATGATATTTTTAAACACTGAAACCTTTTTTGTTAAATTGAGATTCATCAACACATCATCAAACTTTACAGTGCGTTCATGCGTCAACACTTGAGAATTACACGCACCACGCAAACTTCCACTCAACCTGAAACCAATTCCGGATTCCGGTGTTTATTCAAGGACTTTCACATGACTTACGCGTTCAAGACCCACCTCAAACCGCTGCTCCTGGCCAGCCTGCTGGCCGGCAGCAGCCTGTTGGCCATGGCGCAAAACGCGCCACCCACCACTGGCCCGCAAGACGGCCCACCCAAAGCACAACGCGGCATGATGCGCCACGAGGCGATGGACCCGGCCAAAATGCAGGAACACATGGCCAAACGCCAAGCGGCCCTCAAAGCCCGGCTGAAAATCGAGGCGTCGCAGGAAAGCGCCTGGACCCACTTCACCAGCGCCATGAAGCCGCCCGCCGACATGGCCAAACGCCGTGGCGAAATGCGCGCCGAGATGCAAAAACTCAGCACGCCAGAGCGCATCGACAAAATGAAGTCCCTGCGCGCCGAACGCGACAGCTTCATGGACAAACGCGCCGACGCCGTCAAGACTTTTTATGCGGCGCTGAACCCGGAGCAGAAGAAGATTTTTGACGCCCAACCCATGATGCCCGGCCGAGACCAGCGCCGTGGACACATGCACGGCGGCCTGGAAGGGCCGATGGGCGGGCAGATACAGGGTCACAGGGGTGCCCAGATGGACGGCCAGGCCGCAGGGCATGACCACGGCAAAAGCTAAGCCAGCAAGGTCTTGAGTTCGCCGCTGGTGATCAGCTTTTGCAGGTCATCGGCGCCGCCCACCAGCGTGCCTTTAACAAAAATTTGCGGTAAGGTTGGCCAGCCGGTCCACATTTTGATGGCATTGCGTTCACGCCAGGTGTTGAGGTAGTTGCCGTATTCAAGGTACTTGTAAGCCACGCCGCTTTCATCGAGCAGCTTGCGGGCTTTTTTGGGAAAGGGGTTCATGCCCATGCCCACCACGACAACTAGGTTGCCCGCGACGGCCGCCTGCACCTCTTTGACGACATCCTGCCGGCTGCTGCTGATTTTGTCGCGGATGGCGGGGTGAATTTTGGCTTCTTCAAGAATGGCGCGTGGCATGGGATGAACCTCTTTTGCAAATGATTGGGAGAGCGATTATGAGACCAGCCAGGCTGGCCAATCCCTAAGGGCGGGGGCTGAACAAGTCCCTAGCTTGTGGCTAACGCGGTCAAGTCAAGCCCACCACCTGATTTTTGCCACCACCTTTGGCCAGGTACATGCCCCGGTCGGCCCGGTCGATGGCATCGGTGCCCGGCTCGTTGGCCTGCAGTTGGGTCACCCCGGCGCTGAAGGTAATTTTCACCGGCTCGTTGGCCACGACCAAGGCGCGGGCGGCCAACTCGCGTTGCAAACGGTTCATCGCCTCAACGCCTTTTTCAAGCGGGGTATCGGGCAGCAACAGCACAAACTCTTCACCGCCATATCGGGCCAGCGTGTCTTGTGGGCGCAGGCACTGCCGCGCCACCACCGCCAGGTGGCGCAGCGCCGCGTCGCCCACCACATGGCCCAGCCTGTCGTTCAGGCGTTTGAAATCATCAATGTCCAACAGCGCGACCGACAGCGGCGGGCCGCGCCTGCGCACGTTGGACACCTCGCGGTTCACCGCTTCGTCCAGGCCCTTGCGGTTCAGGGCACCGGTGAGCGGGTCGTGCCGGGCCAACACACTGGCACGATCCAGCTCGGCGTGCAGGTGGGCAATCTGCTGGTCGGTGGTGTGCACGCGCTCTTGCATGTCTTGCAGTTCATCGTGCACGTGCAGGCTGTCACGGGCCATGCTTTTGGTGGCTTCGAGCAAGGCCTGCATCACGTGCGTCACTTCAAGCAAAGACTTTGCCTCCTCGAACCTGGTGGCGCTTTGCTCCAGCTGTTGGTGAAAACTGTCGCTCACCCTTGACGCCTGCGCCAGCCGCCCCATGAAGCGGGTCAACAGCTCATGCAAGGCGGCTTCGCTGCGCGCCGACTGGCTTGCCTGCGCGTCCGCCACAGGTTCTTGCGCTGGCACCTGGCCCGATTTTTGACCCGGCATGGGGGTGGCTGCCTGATCGGCCAAACTGTCGTTCATCCATGTGCTCCTGATGGGTTCAGCACATTATGTTACGACTTGCCCGCCCCTCAAGGGACTCATCCAGCGCCATTGCGAAAGTGACGCCACAAAATCATTCAGAATAGCGCCATGACCGGCTCTAACTTGCGCAGGCTGCGCATGCAGCTCAACACTTTTTATTCTGGCCCACAGGCCTGGTTTTTCCTGGCCGACGAGCGCGGCTATCTGCTCGATGAAGGCCTGGCCATCAGCTTCACCGAAGGCGACACCGCCGCCAACACCATTCCCAAAATGGCCCACAGACGCGCAAATGGCGACGGTGGCGACGGTGGCGATTTTGATATCGGCTATGGCGACCTCAATGCCTTGATCGAACACGTCGCGCTTGGCAAACCCAATGCACCGCTGGCCGTGTTTGCCGCCTACAACGCTTCGCCCTACACCATTGCCGTGCCGCTGCGGCCCAAATCGGGGACAGCCATCGTCGCAGCGGCGGATCTTGCGGGCAAACGCCTGGTGGCGCACCCCAACGATGCGGCGCTGAACCTGTTTGCCGAGTTTTGCGCCAAAACCGGGCTGGACCCGGCCAGCGTGCAAGTCGAGTTGTCCAGCGCCCCGCACAGCGAGATCGTGCCGCGGTTGCTGGCCGGCCAGTGGGACGGTATGTTTGGTTTTGTCAACACCGTCATTGCCGCCTCGATCGACGCGGGCCTGCACGCGCCGCGCGAGCAGCTCTGCTTCATCGAATACCACAACCACGTGCCCGAGCTGTATGGCATGGCCCTCCTGGCCACCCGGGAACTGCTGCGTGACGAGCCCCAAACCCTGCAGGCCGTGCTGCGTGCGCTGAACCGCGGCCTGATGGACACCGTGGCCGACCCCGAGGCCGCCATCCATGCCCTGATAAAGCGCAAACCCGGTATCCACTTTGAGTCCAACCTGCGCCGCCTGCAAGGCACGCTGGCGCTGGAAATGGGCCGCGCCGAAGGGGCCCGCCTGGGCATTGGCGACCTGGACGACGCCCGCCTGCAACGCGGCATCGACTTGATCGTCAACACCAAAAAAATGCCGCACCGGCCGTCGCCGGGAGACCTGTTCAGCCGCGCCTGGCTACCGCCGCTGGCAGAACGGGCGCGACACCTCTACCCGCCACGCTGAAGGTTTACAGCTTCACGCCCGCGCCTTTGACAGCCGGCCCCAACACGGCCACCTGGTCGCGCACAAAGGTCTCAAACGTGGCGGTGCTGGCGGGCACGGCGGTGATGCCCAGGTCAATCAGGCGTTTTTTAATTTCGGCCAGGCCCAACACGTCGTTGCACGCGGCATTCACTCGCGCCATGATGTCTGTGGGCAGTTTGGCCGGGCCTGACAGGCCGAAGAAGTTCTCCAGCACCAGGCGACGGTAGCCAAACTCGACCACAGTCGGCACCTCGGGCAGCAGCGGCGAACGCGCCGGGGAGGTGACCACCAGCGGCACCAGCTGCCCGCTTTTGAAGAACGGAATGTAAGAGGTGATCACGTCAATGGCGACCGGGATCACGCCGCTGATCAGGTCTGTGGTCATGGGGGCACCGCCCCGGTACGGCACATGCACCAAGTTGACGCCCATGCTCTTTTTCATCAACTCGCCGTGGATGTGGCCGATGGAGCCAGGCCCGCCGGAGCCAAAGTCCAGTCGCCCCTGTTTGCGGGCAAACGCCTCCAGGTCCGGCAGGGTGCGAATCGGGGCGGCAGGGTTGGCCATGACCACCAGCGGCGCAGAGCCCAGGTAAGCCACATGGCTGAAACTCTCGACCGGGTCATACGGCAGCTTGTCCAGCGTGAACGGCCCCAACGCGATGGGCGTGGTGTTGGACAACATGAAGGTGTAGCCGTCTGGTGCCGCCTGCGCCACCGCCGCGCCGCCAATGGTGCCACCCGCGCCGGGCTTGTTGTCCACCACCACGCTTTGGCCCAGTTTTTTGGTCAACTGCTCGGCCATGATGCGGGCCACCACATCGCTGGAGCCGCCCGGCGGAAACGTCACCACGATCTTGATGGGTTTGTCAGGCCAGGCCGCAAACGCGGGCGCACTCAAAGCGGTGAGGCCCAGGCCAAAGGCTTGCAGCGCGGTGCGGCGGCTAGGGTGGTTAGGGTGATTGGTGTGATTGGTGGGGCTGGTATGGTCGGTCATGCGGATTGCCTTTGTGCTTGGTCTGAAGGGAAGGGCTACAGGGGTTGAAAATTGCCTTTACGCCAGCCGAGTTTATAAAACCAGTAGGCCCCCAACCATAGGCAATTCCCGTGCCCAAGGTGCGTTTTGTTGCAGGCAGCCGACAAGTTTGTCTCAACAATACTCCTATTTTTATAGCTAACTATCCATATACCACCGGAACAATGACACTATTTTTCTTCCAAGGCGGCGTTTGACAGTACTTTTTCATCCGGCGGGCACTTCCGACAATCCACCCCCAGCTCGACCTGTCCTGAGCTTGTCGAGGGGTCTAAGAGTTTCTCCAGGCTCAACCCGAACGGAACTTGAGATTTCATCGGGTGGCATCCATTTGCATCGCCTTCGCGCGACCCAGCACGTGTTGTTTGGTCCGCCATCTTTGGGGGGGGTTCAAACTCAGTTGGTTCAAATTCTGGCCAGAAGCGCTTTGCACAAAATCTGACTCAGAAAATAAAGACGACGGATAGTATATTTTTTATAGCAAACTATTGATGATTGACGGGGACATGAGTCGATTTTCACCCTAAGACACTTGGCTTTCAGGTTATTAACCCTCCAAAGGAGCCCTCATGCTAGTGCTGCGCCCCAACTGTGAGTGCTGCAACGTCGACCTGCCGCCACAGTCAATTGACGCTCGTATCTGCTCTTTCGAATGCACCTTCTGTGCGGCCTGTGCCGACGGGCCGCTGGGTGGCAAGTGCCCGAACTGCGGCGGAGAGTTTGTCAGACGGCCCCGGCGGCCAGCGGGCAAGCTGGCCAACAACCCGGGATCCACACAGCGCGTTTATAAACCTGACGGATGCGCACCGGTGCAAGTGCGGCGTTCATCACCAGGCTGATCGACATCGACAAACCCAATTCCACAATCCGGATCGCCAACGATGACGTCTAAACCCCCCGCCGCCGCGCCCGCACCGCCGCTGCCAGACCCTCCAGCACCGGCACGGTCTGGGCAAAGCTGATGCAGGCGTCCGTCACCGACACGCCGTGTTTGAGCGGCTGGCCAGGCACGATGTCCTGGCGGCCTTCGTTGAGGTGGCTCTCGATCATCAGGCCGGTGATGCGCGCGTCGCCTGTTGCAATCTGCTCGGCCACCTCGGCCGCCACGGTGATCTGGCGTTGGTGCTGCTTGCTGCTGTTGGCATGGCTCACGTCGATCATCACCTGTTCGCGCTGGCCCGCGCTTTTAAGCAGGGCGCAGGCCGCATCGACATCGCTCTTGGAGTAGTTGGGTTGTTTGCCGCCGCGCAGGATGACGTGGCAGTCGTCGTTGCCGCGTGTCTCAAAGATGGCGGCCTGGCCCATCTTGGTCATGCCCATGAAGGCGTGCGGTGCCTTGGCTGCCTGAATGGCATCGGTAGCCACCTTGATGCCGCCGTCAGTGCCGTTCTTGAAGCCGACCGGACAACTCAAGCCGCTGGCCAGTTGGCGGTGGCTTTGGCTCTCCGTCGTGCGCGCGCCTATCGCGCCCCAGCTCACCAGGTCACTGATGAACTGGGGGCTGAGCAAATCCAGAAACTCGGTGCCCACAGGCAAGCCGATGGCCAGCACGTCCAGCAGCAGGCGCCGCGCCATCTCCAGCCCTTTGTTGATGGCAAAACTGTCGTCCAGGTGCGGGTCGTTGATGTAGCCCTTCCAGCCGACCGTGGTGCGGGGTTTTTCGAAATAGACGCGCATCACGATGAGCAGGTCTTTGGACAGCGCGTCGGCCTGGGCTTTGAGCAATTGCGCGTAGCCCAAGGCCTGGTCATGGTCATGGATGGAACAGGGGCCCACCACCACCACGAGCCGGTCGTCTTGGCCGTGCAGGATGTTGGAGATGGCGGCGCGGCTGCTTTGCACCAGTGCTTGCGCGTTGTCAGGCCCGGGCAGCATCTCTTCCAGCAGGGCCGGGGTGAGCAGCGGGCGCACTGCGCTGATGCGGGTGTCGTCAATCCGGGTGGTGTCGTGGGTGGTAGGTGGGGGCAATGTGGCGGTGTTCATAAGCCTGCTTTATAGTCCTGTCGGGCGGGTTTGGGGAGAGTATTTGTGCGGTTAAGCTTCGCCTGAATCACCCCGGTGCCACCGACCGGTGTTCGGGCACACACCCACCCGTGCGCCGTTCAGCCAAACCTGTTCCTCCGCCAGCGGCAACGCAGCCAAAGGGTCCGTGTCATAGGTGATCCGCAGGGCCTGGCTCACCTGGGCGTTCTCAATGGGAAGCTCCCATGTCAGGAAGATTTGGGTGCAATCCTGGTCGGCAGGGAAGTCAGCCACGTCGAAGCTATTGCTGCCGCGCGCAATGACAGCATGGGGCTGGCCCGTATCGAAGATCACCACCGTGCCCCTGGCCAGAGGGATTCGATGGCCCGTGTGCGCAAAGTGCAAGTCCAAGCCCTTGTCCTCGCTCAAAAAAAGATTGCAAAAGGCTGCACCGCCATATTGATCGACGTCATGGTGGTACTTTGCGCCCCGGCAGGCCATCAAGGCCACGTCACTTGAGGCCAGCGCGTCACGCAAACCAAGCGCGTGCGTCCAGTCGGCTGCGGCCTGCACGCAGCGGCGATAGTCGGGCCAGCGGGTCCGTGCCCGCGGCAATGGCAATGCCTGGACATCGCCAGGGTTCAGACTCAGCCGGAACGAAATCTCCCTTTGCCAATCCGCCGCCAGCCTTGCAGGGGGCGCTGGCGCGTCAACCAGACCAGACAGCACCGTGCCGCTGACGCTGCGGCTGCGGATGGCATCGCCACTCCAATAAAAGCAAGCAAGAACGGCCCGACCCTCCTGTCAGCAAGACATGGCCATCACTTCGCAGACGCGGGCCAGGCTGGCAGTTTGTTGATGTCTCGCACATCGTGCTGAATGATCACGGTGGCCTTGAGGTTGGCCGCCGC
Organism: Burkholderiales bacterium; assembly: GCA_025360385.1. GTDB lineage: Bacteria > Pseudomonadota > Gammaproteobacteria > Burkholderiales > Burkholderiaceae_C > JANYCG01. The sequence continues at coordinate 33,298 of JANYCG010000004.1, forward strand.
TTTTTTGAACCGGTCCAGCGACGCCAAGCTGTCTCCCCGGTGGTAGTTGAAGCCGGGAACGCCATTGTTCTCGTAGTTCTCGTGGAAGTGTGTGAGGTCGCCTGAGAGCAGCACGTTGCCCATGCCTTTCAGCCGAACCAGCAGGCTGTGGTGGCCCGGTGTGTGGCCAGGGGTATTGATCACCACTGCCGTGCCGTCGCCAAAGACGTCCTTGTCGCCGGCCAGTGCTTCAAGTTTTCCGCCGCCGCTGATCCAGTGGGTGAACGGCGCAACGTTGGCGCCCACATTGGGCTTTGGCGCGGTGATGCCGTCCCAGTCGCCCTTGCCGATCAGGACAGTGGCGCCGGGGAAAGACGCCACTTGCCCCGTGTGGTCGGCATGGTAATGGCTGATGCCCACAAATTTGATCTGCTCGGGTTTGACGTTGATCTGTGCCAATTGGTCGACGATGCTTAACCGGGGCGCTGGCGCCCCGGCCGTCATCGCATGGCCGGTGTCCCAAAGCAGGTAGTCGTCGCCATGCTTGATGAGGTAACAACTGAAGGTGAACATCACCTTGAGGTCGTTGTAGGCCCAAGCATCGTTAAAGCGGCCGACGTCATTGAGCACGGCAGTGCCGCAGTCGAGCCGCGCCAGCGTCAATTCAGGCGTGGTTTGCGCGGCGGCGGGCATTGCCGTGAAGGCTGCTGCGCAGCTCAAGGCGATAGAAAGAGGTAGTTTAGAAAGCACGTTTGTCTCCTTTTGTTGTAGCTGGGGTTGTGTCGCCGACTCTCTCATCAGACCCAAAAAACATCAACCCGTTCCCCAATTCGGGCGAAGTCAGGCGGCCTAAACGACCTGACGGGCGACCGGCCCTGGACTCAAAATTAAACGTCGATATTCCCCGCCCGCAGCGCGTTGGTCTCAATGAATTCGCGCCTCGGTTCCACCTCGTCACCCATTAGCATGGTGAAGACGCGGTCCGCTTCAATGGCATCGTCAATCTGCACGCGCAGCAGGCGGCGCACGGTGGGGTCCATGGTGGTTTCCCACAGCTGGGCTGGGTTCATTTCGCCCAGGCCTTTGTAACGCTGGCGGGCCGTGGCGCCTTCCGCCTGGGTGATCAACCAGGCCATGGCCTCACGGAAGTCACCCACTTTCTGTTCTTTCTTGCGCTCACCTTCGCCGCGCATCACTTTGGCGCCTTCACCCAGCAAGCCACGGAAGGTGTTGGCCGCTTCGCTCAAGGCCGCGTAATCGGCGCCATGCACAAAATCCTGCGTCAACACGCTGCTTTTGATGTTGCCATGGTGGCGTCGGCTGATGCGCAAAATCGGTTTGTCGGTGCGCACGTCGAACTCGCCGGCCACTTCAGCGCCGCTGCCCAGTTCGCGCAGCTTGGCTTGCAGCGCAACGGCGCAGGCTTCGGCCTCGGCAACAGTGTCAAGATTCAGCGCCACGCCATCGGCAACGGCCCGCAAGGCTTCAGCATCCATGAAGTTTTGCAGACGCGCAATCACGGCCTGTGCCAACTGGTGCTTGCGGGCCAGCTCGGCCAGGGTGTCCCCACTGATAACTTGTTGTGCGGCCACAGAGCCCTCAGGCGATTTGCCAATGTCTACCGAAGCGCTAACCAAGGCAATGCGCAACAAAAAGCTGTCGAGCGCACCGGCGTCTTTCAGGTAGAGCTCTTCCTTGCCGGCTTTGACCTTGTACAAAGGTGGCTGCGCAATGTAGATGTGGCCGCGCTCCACCAGCTCGGGCATCTGGCGGTAGAAAAACGTGAGCAGCAGGGTGCGGATGTGGGCGCCGTCCACGTCGGCATCGGTCATGATGATGATGCGGTGGTAACGCAGCTTGGCGACGTTGAAGTCATCATTGCCCGTGGTGCCACCCGCCTTGCCAATGCCCGTACCTAAGGCGGTGATCAGCGTCAAAATCTCGTTGCTGGTCAGCAGCTTTTCGTAGCGGGCTTTTTCAACGTTCAGGATCTTGCCTCGCAGGGGCAGAATCGCCTGGAACTTGCGGTCCCGGCCCTGCTTGGCAGAACCTCCGGCAGAGTCACCCTCGACGATGTAGATTTCACACAGGGCCGGGTCTTTTTCCTGGCAATCGGCCAGTTTGCCGGGCAGACCCATGCCGTCCAGCACACCTTTGCGGCGCGTCATGTCGCGCGCCTTGCGGGCGGCTTCACGGGCGCGGGCGGCTTCGATGATTTTTCCGACGATGATTTTGGCGTCGTTCGGGCGCTCCTGCAGGTAGTCAAAGAGCAGCTTGCTGACGATGTCTTCAACCGGGCCGCGCACCTCGCTGCTGACCAGTTTGTCTTTGGTCTGACTGCTGAATTTGGGCTCAGGCACCTTGACGCTCAGCACGCAGGTCAGGCCTTCACGCATGTCGTCACCAGTGACTTCGACCTTGGCCTTTTTGGCGACTTCGCTGTCGTCAATGTATTTGTTGATGACACGCGTCATGGCCGCGCGCAGGCCGGTCAGGTGGGTGCCGCCATCGCGCTGTGGGATGTTGTTGGTGAAACACAGGACCTGTTCGTTGTAACCGCTGTTCCATTGCATAGCCACTTCGACGCCGATATTGGTCTGCTGGTCGCTTTGGCGGTCACCCATGGCGTGGAAGATGTTGGGGTGCAACACCGTCTTGCCTTTGTTGATGAAGTTCACAAAACCCTTGACGCCGCCAGCGCCAGCAAAGTCGTCTTCTTTGCCGGTGCGCTCGTCCTTGAGGCGGATACGCACGCCGTTGTTCAAAAAACTCAATTCGCGCAGGCGCTTAGCCAGAATTTCATAATGAAATTCGCTGTTTTGCTGAAAAATTTCAGTGTCAGGCAAAAAATGAACCTCAGTGCCGCGTTTTTCGGTTTCGCCAATGACTTTCATGGGTGAAACTTCGACGCCATTCACGGTTTCAAGCAGCCTGTTTTGCACAAACCCTTTGCTGAACTCCATGGTGTGGACTTTGCCATCGCGCCGGATGGTCAGCCGCAACATTTTGCTCAAGGCATTGACGCAGCTCACGCCTACACCGTGCAAGCCACCAGACACCTTGTAGCTGTTCTGGTTGAATTTTCCGCCAGCGTGCAACTCGGTCAACGCAATTTCCGCCGCTGAGCGTTTGGGCTCATGTTTGTCGTCCATTTTCAGGCCGGTGGGAATGCCCCGGCCGTTGTCGACCACACTGACAGAGTTGTCGGAATGAATGGTGACCAGAATATCGTCACAGTGCCCGGCCAGAGACTCGTCAATCGAGTTGTCCACCACCTCGAATACCATGTGGTGCAAGCCCGAACCGTCTGATGTGTCGCCGATATACATGCCAGGACGCTTGCGCACCGCCTCCAGGCCTTCAAGGATCTGAATGGAGCCTTCACCATAGGCTTCGGTGGCACCGGCCTGGTTAGTGTCAATTGTGGGCTGGTAATTGGAACTCTCGGCCGAGTTTTCACCGGTATGAACCTGATTGTCGTCAGTGGCTGGGGATTTGGCAGGCTTGTTTTCTTCGGACATGGCAATCTTTGTAGACGGTACTCAGGATTCATCAAACGCTTGAATGACCAAACCCCCGAACACCGGGGGTTTGTCTTGTAAAAAGCTATACTTTATATAGCACTAAATTCTCATGGGCATAACGACATATTTGAAGCTGGTGTTGTCGGGAATGGTTAGCAAGGCCGAGCTATTGGAATCAGACAGTTCAATCCGCACCATTTCCTGCGTCATGTTGCTCAAGGCGTCAATCAGGTAAGTGACGTTGAAACCAATCTCAATGCTGTCACCTGCGTAATCAATGTCGAGTTCATCAACGGCCTCTTCCTGCTCGGCATTGTTTGACGCAACTTTGAGGGTTCCGGGGTCGATGTTGAGGCGAACGCCCTTGAACTTGTCGCTCGTCAAGATGGCCGTACGTTGCAGCGACGCCAAAAACGATGCCCTGCCCAAGGTGATGATGTTGTTGTGATTTTTAGGAATCACTCGGTTGTAGTCAGGGAATTTTCCTTCCACCAGCTTGGTGACAAACTCCATGCCTTCAAAACTGAACTTGGCCTGGTTGCTGGCAAACTGCATCTCGATGATGCCGTCCGCATCACTGAGCAGGCGCTGCATTTCAATCACGGTTTTTCGCGGCAGGATCACCTCTTGCCGTGGCACCTCGACATCCAGCGTGGCTGACGAAAAGGCAAGGCGGTGGCCGTCGGTGGCAACCAGGCTGAGTTGTTTTCCTTCGGCCACAAACAAAATACCGTTGAGGTAATAACGGATGTCATGAACTGCCATTGCAAAAGACACTTGACTCAAAAGGTCCTTCAAGGTTTTTTGCGGAACGCTGAACACGGGACCAAAATTGGCCGATTCTTGAACCAGCGGAAAATCTTCAGCGGGCAAGGTTTGCAAGGTAAATTTGCTTTTACCGCCTTTGAGAATCACTTTGGATGCGCTCGACTCCAATGACACTGTCTGATCGACCGGCATCGTGCGCAAAATATCAATCAGTTTGCGCGCCCCGATCGTGGTGGTGAAGTTACCCGAGTCGCCGTCAAAGTCAGCCGTCGTACGAATCTGGATTTCCAGGTCACTTGTTGTGAATTGCAAGGACGAACCGGTTTTTCGAACCAGCACATTGGCCAAAATAGGCAAAGTGTGCCGCCGCTCAACGATGCCTGATACGGATTGCAAAACGGTCAGGATTTTGTCTTGCGTTGTTTTGAGAGCAATCATGTCAACCTCTTTTATATTTTCTTTAATTTAAACTAGTAGTAGTAGATAAGCGAAGCGCCTTTGTGTGGACATGCCTATTTTCCTCTTTTTTATCAAGCACTTGGATGCTTTTGAAGGCTGTGTACAGCAACGTTTCTGCGCGACCGCAAAATGGGGACAACTTTTCAAAAACCTGTAGCCTTGTGGATAACTTGAATTTATCCCCGGAATTATCCACAGAGTTGTCAATTTGCTAGTTTTGGACATAAATTCTTTGTTTAGCCTTTCAAAGTTTGTTCCAAAACGTGGAGTTGCTGGTTCAATTCGGTCAACTGTTGGCGTTCTCCGCCTATCTTGCGCACGGCATGTAAAACGGTGGTGTGATCGCGACCACCAAAAAGCTCTCCGATTTCAGGCAGGCTTTTTTGGGTGAGTTCCTTGGCGAGATACATGGCGATTTGGCGTGGACGAGCAATGCTGGCAGGCCGTTTTTTTGAATACATGTCCGCGACTTTGATCTTGTAATAGTCCGCGACGGTCTTCTGGATGTTCTCGACCGAAATTTGCCGGTTCTGGATAGACAGCAAGTCCCTGAGCGCTTCACGTGCCAGCAGTATGGAGATTTCTTTTTGGTTGAAGCGGGAATATGCCAAAATTTTTCGCAAAGCACCTTCCAATTCCCGGACGTTAGAACGCACGTTTTTAGCAACGAAGAACGCTACTTCCTCTGGCATCTCGGCACCTTCAGCCCGCGCTTTGTTGATCAGGATGGCAACCCGCATTTCAAGTTCGGGGGGTTCAATCGCGACCGTTAGCCCGGAATCAAAGCGCGACACCAGGCGCTCATGAATGTCCGTCAATCCTTTAGGGTAAGTGTCGCTGGTCATCACAATGTGTGATTTTTTGGCCAGCAAAGCCTCAAAGGCATTGAAAAATTCTTCTTGGGTGCGGTCTTTGTTGGCAAAAAACTGGACATCGTCGATCAACAGCAAGTCCAGCGAGTGGTAGCGGTCTTTGAATTCATCAAAGGTTTTTCGCTGATAGGCCTTGACGACGTCAGAGACAAATTGCTCGGCGTGGATGTAGAGCACTTTGCTGCTGGGTTTGTCACGCAACAGTTCGTTGCCCACAGCATGCATCAAATGGGTTTTACCCAAACCCACACCACCGTAGATGAACAAAGGGTTATAGAGGTGACCCGGCATAGTGGACACGTGCATGGCTGCTGCCCTGGCCATCCGGTTGGCAGAGCCTTCGATCAGGGAATCAAATGTCAGGCCCGTGTTGAGCCGATTTTTCAGCCCGTTTTGACCGCGATCTTCATTAAAATCGGGCGGCTCGTCATTGGCACCCGATTCCACTCTCAAAAGGGGTAAGTAAACTTTGGCTGGAGCTTCACGAGGAGCAAGCGCTAACTCCAGCGTGATGGATTGACCACTGAGTTTCTCAAGAATGCTTGAAATACGGCTGCCAAATTGAGCGCGAACCCAATCCAACTTGAAGCGGTTTCCAACCAGAACGGTGACGACCGAAAGATCATCTCTGACCCGGGCCGTCAGTGGTTTGATCCAGGTGTTGAACTGCTGTTCTGGCAACTCTTGCGCCAATTGATCGACGCATGTCTGCCACAGGCTTTGGCCCGCTTCTACGCCCGAAATACCCTCAAGGCCGTGATGCTTTGTGTCGGTCATTCAATAAGGGCTTGCTGTGGATAGTTTTTGTTTTTGGATGCGCCGTGGAGGAGTTTATCAAGAATTTATCCACAAAATATTCAGCACGAGGACGGTTGGCATTGAACACTTCCAGTATTACAAGCTCAAGTCGCTGCAAACGGTTGCCAGTGTTCAGTAAATTTGCGATAATCGAGGGCTAACCTGAAATAGAACACCCGGATAACCAAATGAAACGCACTTACCAGCCTTCCAAAATTCGCCGCGCGCGCACCCACGGCTTCTTGATTCGCATGAAAACCCGGGGCGGACGGGCCGTGATCAACGCTCGCCGCGCCAAAGGCCGTAAGCGGCTGGCGGTCTGAGCCTGCATTGCGGGCCCGCGCTGACAGTGTTTGCGCTTTGAGGCCTTGTGCCGAGCCTGTGGCAAAGATCCGTGCAGCGCCTTAAAACGCGAACGCAGTTTCAAGCGGTTTTGGCAGGACAAAGCCTTGTCCGAACCCGACATTTTGCCTTGCATGCCGTCGCGCTGGACAGTCGCACGGAGTGGCTTGCTTTACCCGACACATGGCTTGGTGCAATGGTGCCCAAACGCTGGGCTAAACGCGCGGTGACCCGAAACGCCATCAAGCGTCAGATCTATGCCGTGACAAACCAGGCCAAGGAAGCCTTGCCTCGTGTTGCAATGCTGGTGAGGTTGCGCAGTGAGTTCGACAAAGCCATGTACAAAAGCGCCCAGTCAGATGCCCTCAAGACAGCAATACGCCTTGAGCTTGTTCAGCTGATGTCGAAGGCGCGGTTTGAAACTTTGGTTTTAGGCGTAGCTTCACCATGATGACGCGATTTTTGATTGCCATCGTCAAGGCCTATCGTCTTTTATTGAGCGCCTGGCTGGGTGGTGCCTGCCGATTTGAGCCAAGCTGTTCGGTCTATGCGATGGAAGCCCTGGAGCGCCACGGCGCACTGGCGGGCAGTTGCTTGACTTTGAATCGGCTCGTGCGATGCCAACCTTGGTGTGATGGGGGCCACGATCCGGTTCCCGGCCACGCCCCCAGGCTGTTCACACGCCTGGTCTTTCCACACTCTCAGAAGAAACATTTATGAACGACATCCGCCGCACGATTTTGTGGGTCATTTTTGGCTTTTCCATGGTTCTGCTTTGGGATCAATGGCAAGTACACAATGGGCACAAAGCCACATTTTTCCCAAGTCCAGCGAAGCAAATGTCCAATGGCGCGGCCTCGGCCCCAGCCGCGTCAGGCGTGCCCGTTGCCAATGTCGGCGCTACCGCGACGACGTCATCTGCGGCTGTGCCTGCGCCTGGCGTGCCCGGTGCACCGCCAGTGTCAGCCGCACCAGGCGCCGCAGCGGTTGCGGCGGCCCCGCGGGAGCGATTTTCAGTATCCTCCGACGTGCTCAAGCTGACGTTTGATACGGAAGGAGGCTCGCTTGTGCAAACAGAATTTGTCAAGCAGGTTGACATGGCCGACAAAAGCCGCAACTTCACGCTGCTCGATGAAACGCGGGACCGAACCTATGTGGCACAAACCGGATTGATTGCAGGTGCTGCGGGCGGGACTTTTCCAACCCATAAAACCTTGATGACCGTTATACCTGGCGAGCGCAAGCTCAAAGACGGCGACAAAGAACTGACTGTCAGTTTTGAGTCGCCCGAGGTTGGTGGCGTGCGGCTGGTCAAAACCTATACGCTGGCACGCGGTTCTTATGCGATTGCCGTGAAACATGAAGTGGTCAACACCGGCGCGGCAACGGTTTCACCCCAACTGTATTTGCAGCTCGTTCGTGACGGCAACAAACCATCAGGCGAATCGTCTTTTTACTCCACGTTCACCGGCCCTGCTGTTTATACGGAGGCCAAGAAGTACCAAAAAGTGGAGTTTGCCGACATCGAGAAAAACAAGGTCGACATTGAAAAGCAGGCTGAGAATGGTTATGTCGCTATGGTGCAGCATTATTTTGCCAGCGCCTGGCTGTTGGGCGACGGCATCAAGCGCGACTTGTTCATGCGCAAGGTCGATACCAACCTGTATTCAGTTGGCATGATCACGCCAGTGGACAACATTGCCCCTGGCGGCCGCAAAATCATCGATGCACAGTTTTTCGCGGGACCCCAGGAAGAAAAAGTGCTGGAGTCGCTGGCACCAGGCCTGGAACTTGTGAAAGACTATGGTTGGTTGACGATTTTGGCCAAGCCTCTGTACTGGTTGCTGGACAAGCTCAATAGTTTTATTGGCAATTGGGGATGGTCCATCATGGCTTTGGTGTTGCTGCTGAAAATGGCGTTTTATTGGCTCAACGCCAAGGCCTATGCCAGCATGGCCAAAATGAAGGCGATCAACCCCAAAATCACCGAAATGCGGGAGCGCCTGAAAGACAATCCGCAGCAGATGCAGCAGGAAATGATGCGTATCTACAAAGAAGAAAAAGTCAACCCGATGGGCGGCTGCTTCCCCATCATGGTGCAAATCCCCGTGTTTATCGCCCTGTACTGGGTGCTTCTGTCGAGCGTCGAGATGCGCAACGCCCCTTGGACATTGTGGATCCATGATCTGTCATCGCCCGACCCGTTTTTTATTCTGCCGCTGGTCATGACGGCCACCACCATGTTGCAAACCGCGCTCAACCCGGCACCGCCTGACCCGATGCAAGCCAAGCTGATGTGGTTCATGCCATTGGCGTTTTCGGTGATGTTCTTCTTCTTTCCGGCCGGGCTGGTGCTGTACTGGATCACCAATAACGTCCTGTCCATTGCTCAGCAATGGATCATCAACACCCGTATGGGCGTGCCACCACAATTCAACTTGCCAAAATTCGGCTGAAATACGATCCGAAATTGATTATTAATTAATCAAATGTGCTATATTTAAGATATCTAGCTATTCAGTACTCATAGGGACATCCGCCGATTTAGACCATGCTAAGCCGTTACGATGACCCCATTGCAGCCATAACGACCGCGCCGGGTCGTGGGGCGGTGGGGATCATCCGGGTGTCGGCGGCATCCGTGGCGCCGGTCATCCACGCGCTGTGCGCGCGCTCCCTCAAAGCCCGTGAGGCGACCTACCTTTCATTTGTGGCCAGGGATGGCCGTGTGATTGACCAGGGGCTTGCCATTCACTTTCCGGCACCTCACTCTTACACCGGTGACGATGTGCTGGAGCTGCAGGCGCACGGAGGGGCCGTCGTGCTGCAGCTTCTGCTCGCCCGCGTGATCGAGGCCGGGCTTGCGGACAATCCCGCCACTGGCCTGCCTTGGCTGGCTGGCATGCGCGTGGCCCTGCCTGGTGAATTTACCCAGCGGGCGTTCTTGAACGGCAAGATGGATCTGGCGCAGGCCGAGGGCGTTGCCGACCTGATCGACGCCAGCACGGAGGCCGCCGCCCGCAGTGCCAGCCGATCGCTGTCGGGGGAGTTTTCCAGGGAAGTACACAGCCTGCGTGATGCCTTGGTTCATTTGCGCATGCTGGTTGAGGCGACGCTGGACTTCCCTGAAGAAGACATTGACTTTTTACAGCAGTCGGATGCCCAGGGCCAGCTCGATCGTTTAGGCCAGGGCTTGGCGCGCCTCATGAACCGCGCCCAGCAAGGCGCATTGCTGCGCGAAGGCATCAGAGTGGTCATTGCAGGGCCGCCCAACGTGGGCAAGTCGTCTTTGCTCAATGCACTGGCGGGCGCTGAACTGGCGATCGTCACGCCGATTGCCGGTACCACCCGTGACAAGGTGCAGCAAACCATCCAGATGGAGGGCGTGCCCGTTCACGTGATTGACACCGCTGGCTTGCGCGACAGCACTGACGAGGTGGAGGCGATCGGCATTGCGCGTGCTTGGGACGAAATAGCCCAGGCTGACGCGCTGATTTTTTTGCGCGATCTGAGTCGGGCAGATACTCCTAATTATATAGCTGAAGATGCAATTGTCACTAGGACATTAGCCAATAAACTGCCTGTAAGTGTCCCGATTGTCGAGGTCTGGAACAAAACGGATGTGTCAACCGCTGTATTGCCTGCACGTCAGTTGTCGCGGGATCCTTCTGCCTTGCCGGGATCGAATGCGTCCGCTGGCGAGCCGATCTTGTTGTCCGCCAAAACCGGAGATGGACTCGATGCCTTGCGGGCACGCCTGCTGAAAATCGCCGGCTGGCAAACTGGCATCGAAGGGGTTTTTATCGCACGGGAGCGGCACATTCAGGCCTTGACGCGGGTCAAGGCCCACTTGGGTCAGTCCAGCCTGCTGCTGACTGGCCGAAATCCGGCGCTGGACTTGTTGGCCGAGGAGTTGCGGCTGGCGCAAAACTCGCTGAATGAAATTACCGGGGAGTTCAACGCAGATGACTTGCTGGGCGTGATATTTTCAAGTTTTTGCATTGGGAAATAGTCCACCTTGTGACAACGTGCCAGAATCTCACTGTCCCGTTTGCCGATTCAATTTGCCGCATGTTCCAGAAGCCGTTAAGGATCGCACACCATGAATGCAGTTTTTCAGCCGCCGTCAGCGCCCAACGTCCCCAGCGTCAGGGGGTTGATTGACGCGGTCAACCACAACACGGTCGAGGATGCGCTCAGCAAAGTTACGCCAGCCCATTGGGAAGCTCTGGCGCCGTTTATGCAGCCTTTCACCTTGGCACCCAGCCAGATGTTGATTGCCCAGGGCTCTTTGGACCGGACGCTGTATTTCCTGGAGTCCGGCAGTTTGAGCGTCCATTTTGAAGATGCCACCGGAAAGGTTCACCTGGCCATCGTGAACGCCGGTTCGGCGGTGGGTGAAGGCGGCTTTTTTTCACACATGCCCAGGAACGCAACCGTTCAGGCGGTCGGGGCCTGCAAGTTGTGGAACCTGACCTTTATCAAATACGCCGACATTTCCACCAAACTGCCGCGTGTTGCTTTGGCCTTGGCCATGGCTTTGGGCGCAATCATCACCAAACGGATGATTGACCGACGCAAGCGTATTTCCATCACATGAGGCCCAGCGCTCTACACCGGCCCGGGTTGCCTGCCCGCTTATTTTCATGTCACTGACCAACTGGTTCTCCAACAAAACACTCGATGCAAAAGTGCCGGACGTGGTGTCGCCAAACACAGCCGGTTTAGCAACCGCCGGCAATTTGCTCGACAGCACCATAGCGCGTAAGGCAGAGCGCCTCAAGCGCCGTGAAGAGCTGTATGGGGTCGTGCGTGATGCCATGACCCGCGCCGGAATTTTGTCAGCCAGTTATAAATTCAAGGTCTTGTCACTAGACCCGCGCGGCGGGCAATACCTGGTCATGATGGACTTGGCTAACCAGGCGGCTGGCGACACTGGCCGCCTGGCTGAAATCGAGGCGCTAATTGCTCAAAACGCCAAAATCCGGCATGAAATATTGGTGACGGCCGTGTATTGGCGGGTCAATGAATATGTGGCGACTGGCACCACCACCCGGCGGCATGTATCGGCCTTGGCGCCAGATCTAAAGGCGCAGGTGCCGCGCCATGGCGGAGTCGAGATCGATGACCTGATGGCTTTCAAAAATGCCTTGGCGCCAAGCGCCCACACAGGCACCCGTGTTGCATCCGGTGAAATCATCAAGACTGGCAGGCGCAACCCGTTGCCCGCCCCAAGTTCGGGCAGCGCAAGCGCCCCCGAAGAGGGCGAAGAGCGCGCGTCCCCTTTGAGCAACACACAGTATGGCGACTTGAACTGATGCCAAATGCGGGAGCGTTATAGGCCCGCAAAATCAAGTAGCGTAAACAGGGCGAGGCCACTGTCGCGAATTTTTTGTGAGCCACCGAGTTCAGGTAAATCCACAATGGCCGCGCCTTCCATGACGTGCGCGCCAAGTTTTTCAAGCAGTTTTTTTCCGGCCATCATGGTGCCACCGGTGGCAATCAAGTCATCAATCAGAAGCACCCTTTGTCCGGCCTTGACAGCATCGGTGTGCAACTCCACGGTGGCGCTGCCATATTCAAGCTCGTAAGTTTCCTCAACAGTCGTGAAGGGCAGTTTGCCTTTTTTCCGAATTGGAATAAAGCCAACATTCAGCTCATAGGCCACCACAGAACCCAGAATGAAGCCGCGCGCATCCAGGCCCGCAACCACGTCAGGCCGCATGTCTGCGTCCATGTAGCGGTGGACAAAAGCGTCGATCAACACCCTGAACACCTTCGCGTCTTGCAGCAAGGGTGTGATGTCACGGAACTGCACGCCCGGCGCAGGCCAGTCGGGCACCGTACGGATGTTGTTCTTGAGGTACTGGCTGACGCTTGAGCCTTGCATGTTAAAACCCTTTTTGCAATTTTTGTTCGGCCAAGGCGAGCGCCTCGGCCTGGCCTGACAGCACCAAAGTATCGCCGCCTTCAAACTGAACGGGGTTGGCCGGGCTTCGGATCACTTGTCCCTCGCTGCGTCGCAGGCTGACAATCCGCACGGCACCTGCGTCCCGGGTCAAACGGCCCACCGGTTGGCCAATGCAGCGCGCCGTATCTGTCAGGCTGATAGTTGCCAGGCGTTCGTGGTGCAGGTCATCCAGCGAGTCGTCATCAGCCCCATGAAAATAGCCGCGCAGCAGGTTATAACGGGCATCGCGCTGATCCTGCACGATGCGGATCACCCGGCGCATGGGCACGCCAACCAGTGCCAGCGCATGGCTTGCGAGCATCAAGGAGCCTTCAATCGCCTCCGGCACCACCTCGGTGGCGCCCGCTTTTTGCAGGGCATCCAGGTCATGGTCGTCTTGCGTACGCACAATCACCGGCACTTGGGGTGCGTGGGCGCGGATATGGGCCAACACCTTCATCACACCGGGCAAGTCAAGGTAAGTGATGACCACTGCGCTGGCGCGCGCCAGGCCGGCCGCCATCAGGGCCTGCAGCCGCGCCGCATCGCCAAACTCCACGGAGTCACCTGCCGCTGCAGCCTGGCGCACGCGATCCGGGTCGAGGTCCAGCGCCAGATACGGGATTTTTTCGCGCTCAAGCATACGCGCCAGGTTTTGTCCGCATCGCCCATAACCACAAATAATCACGTGTCTGCTGGTGTTGATGGATTTGGCGGCAATGCGGGTCATTTGCAGGGATTGCTGCAGCCAGTCGGTGCTAACCAGGCGCATCACGATCTGGTTGCTGTACATGATGATGAAGGGCGTCGCCAGCATTGACAGCACCATGCTGGCGAGGATCGGGTTGATTAACTGCGGTGGTACCAGGCTGTTTTGTTGGGCCAGGGTGAGCAGCACAAATCCGAATTCACCCGCCTGTGCCAGGTACAGACCGGTGCGCAGCGACACCCCGGCCGAAGCCCCCAGGGCGCGCGCCAGCAGCGTCACCAAAAGTGCTTTGCCCAGCACCGGCAGCGTCACCAACAATAACACCAGCGGCCAGCTCGCCAGCACCAGGCGCCAGTCCAGCAACATGCCAATGCTGATGAAAAACAGCCCCAGCAACACGTCGTGAAATGCCCGGATGTCGGTCTCCACCTGGTGTTTGAACTCGGTTTCTGAAATCAGCATCCCGGCAATAAATGCACCCAAGGCCAAGCTCAAACCCGCCAGTTCGGTTAACCAGGCAAGGCCCAGCGTGACCAGCAGCAGGTTCAGCACAAACAGCTCTTCGCTTTTGCGACGCGCCACCAGTGTCAGCCAGCGCCGCATCACCCATTGGCCGCCCACCAGCAAAACTGTAATCAGCAGCACGGCCTTGACAGCGGCCAGCGCTAGCGCTTCAAACAGTTTTTCCCCGGATGCGCCCAGCGCCGGAATCAGCACAAGCAAAGGCACGACGGCCAAGTCCTGGAACAACAAAACGCCCATCACACGTTTGCCGTGTTCAGACTCCATTTCCAGTCGCTCGGCCATCAGTTTGACGACGATGGCCGTGCTGCTCATGGCCAGTGCGCTAGCCAGAGCCAATGCAGTTTGCCAGCTGATGCCCCAATGGCTGGGCAAGATCGCGGCCAGGCCTAAAGACGCCGTCGTCGCGCCCAACACCGTCAGCACGACTTGGCCCAGCCCCAGGCCGAACACATGGCGGCGCATGGCGCGCAGCTTGGGCAAGTTGAACTCCAGCCCAATCACGAACATCAAAAATACCACACCAAACTCGCCCAAATGACGCACGCCATCCGAGTTTTGCGCCAGCGCCAATGCATTGGGGCCAATGACTACACCCACTGCCAGATAGCCCAGCGTGGGCGGCAGTTTCAGTGAGCGGCAAGCCACCACGCCCAAGACGGCCGCCAGCAAATAGAGAAGGGTGAGTTCAAGTGAGGACACACGCTGATACTACCCACTAAATGCGGCCATTTTCATGACACAAGTCGACCAACAGCAGCGCCAGGGTCTAAAGAGACGCTCCGACCGACGCACTCTATAAAATGCAGACATGATGCCATCCCTCCAACCGGACAGTCGCCAGTGCAAAGCCCAGCGTGCGCTGAGGTCCGTCGCCTTGGCGCTGGAGACATTCGATATCGAGTCCGCCGCGATTGCGGGCCTCAAAGTGCGGGTGGGTGAAAGCTTTGCAAACGCCGTTGAATTGATGCTGGACGTGCGCGGCCGTGTGGTCGTGATGGGCATGGGCAAAAGTGGACATATCGGGCGCAAAGTTGCCGCGACTTTGGCTTCCACCGGGTCGCCCGCCATGTTTGTACACCCAGCTGAGGCTAGCCATGGCGATCTGGGCATGATTCAGCCAATCGACCTGGTGCTGGCCATTTCTAACAGTGGTGAGTCCGAAGAGTTGATGGCCATTTTGCCGGTGCTCAAGCGCTTGAACGTGCCAATGATTGCGATGACCGGCAATGTCAACTCAACCCTTGCCAGCTTTGCCGCCGTCACGCTGGACAGTGGGGTTGACAAGGAAGCCTGTCCCTTGAATCTGGCGCCAACCGCCAGCACCACGGCGCAGTTGGCGATGGGTGATGCTCTGGCGGTAGCGCTGCTGGACGCGCGCGGATTCAAGGCCGAGGACTTTGCGCGCTCACACCCTGGCGGCGCCTTGGGCCGTAAGTTGCTGACCCATGTCAGCGACGTCATGCGCAGCGGCAGTGACGTGCCGCGAGTGGGGCCGCAGGCCGGTTTTGGCGAGTTGATGCGCGAGATGAGCGCCAAAGGTCTGGGTGCCACTGCCGTTGTCGACGCCGCCGGGACTGTCATAGGCATATTCACCGACGGCGATTTGCGCCGCTTGGTCGAAAAAGGCATTGATTTGCGCAGTGCCACAGCCGTGCAGGTGATGCATTCGCTGCCAGCTACGATTTTGAAAGATGCGCTGGCCGTCGAGGCGGTGGAACTAATGGAGCGCCGGCGCATCACCAGTGTGTTGGTGGTGGACGACGGCGGTCGTTTATGCGGCGCCTTGAACAGCAACGACCTGATGCGCGCCAAAGTAATTTAGAACGATGCCGCCTGCCCTCACATTCCCGCCCGCGCTGCTGCTCAAAGCCCAAGGCGTCAAACTCGTGTTTTTTGACGTGGATGGTGTTTTGACGGACGGGGGCCTTTATTTTTCGGAAGATGGCGAGACCATCAAACGGTTCAATACGCTGGATGGCCACGGCATCAAACTGCTCAAACAGGCCGGTATCGAGCCTGCGGTTGTCACCGGGCGTGACTCCAAACCGCTGCGCCTTCGTTTGCAGGCACTGGGCGTGGCCCATGCGCACTTCGGCACCGAGAACAAACGCCCGGCAGCCCTTGAAACCTTGGAGAAACTTGGCCTCACGTGGCACCAGGCAGCAGCCATGGGCGACGACTGGCCTGACCTGCCCATGATGAGCCGCTGCGCCTTTGCAGGGGCGCCAGCCAATGCCCATGCCGAGGTCAAGGCCCGTGCCGACTACGTCACGCAGGCAAGTGGTGGCGCAGGGGCCGTGCGCGAGTTTTGCGACCTCTTGCTGGTGGCCAGTGGCCAGTATGCCCGCCTGCTTCAGGACGCAAATCTGTGATCAGCCTGCTGCGCGGCGTATGGGAACGCGCCTCCTTGTATTTGCCCATGATGTTGATGGGTGTGTTGGCGCTTGGAACCTATTGGCTGGAGCGTAGCACCCCTGTATTTGCCACGGTTGAGGCGGCGCGGACCGTCAGCCATGATCCCGACTATTTCATGAAGGACTTCAGCGTCAAGTCTTTTGATGCCGCCGGACGGCTCAAAAGCGAGGTGTTGGGCGCCCAGGCCAATCATTTTCCGGACACTGATTTGCTTGAAATAGACGTTGCGCGGATACGGTCGTTTGACGACAAAGGGCAATTGACAATTGCCACAGCCAACCGCGCCGTCACCAATTCAGACGGGTCAGAGGTTCAGCTGCTTGGCAATGCCCTGGTGGTGCGTGAAGCCATCGGCGGCAAATCGCCAACTCCGCGGCTGGAGTTTCGAGGCGAGTATTTGCACGCATTTTTAAAAACTGAAGTGGTCACATCCGACAAGCCGGTGGTGCTCACTCGCGGCAAAGACCAGTTCACGGCAGATGCCATGGAGTTTGACAATATAGCCCAGGTGATGTTGCTGCGTGGGCGCGTCAAGGGCGTCCTGAATCCCCAAGTTTCAGCCCCAGGGCGTTGACATGAGAAGTGCAGGGTTCATGTCTTGGGGAGCAGGGTGCCGAAAATGGGCCTGAAAATCAGGCGTGTCAGCGTCAGTCTGGCAGACCCATCCAAGCCTTAGGAACAGCAATGTCAAAACTGGTATTTGTCACTGGTGCGTCCAGCGGAATTGGTCAGGCGCTGGCTTGGCGTTATTACCAGGCGGGTTGGTCGCTGGCATTGGCTGGACGCCAGGTTGATCACATAAAAGCCTGGGCAAGTCGGCATGAAATAAGCACCGACAGATATGAAGTTTATAGCGTCCATGTGACTGATGCCGACAGCCTGTTGGTCGCTGGCAAGGCCTGTATGCAAGGCCAAGGCACGCCTGACTTGGTGCTTGCCTGCGCCGGCATGAGTGTGGGGGTGGATACCGCAGAACCCGGCGACATTGACGTGATGGCCCAAACTTTTTTAACCAACAACATTGGTACGGCAGCGACGTTTCATCCATTTTTGAGCGCCATGAAACGACGTGGCACGGGTACCCTGGTGGGTCTAGGCAGCGTCAACGGCATCCGCGGGTTTGCCGGCCACGGTGCCAATTGCCCCAGCAAGGCGGCCATGATCAGTTACCTCGAGTGCCTGCGGCTGGAGCTGAGAGGCAGTGGCGTGAAGGTCGTGACGATCTGCCCAGGTTACGTGGCAACCCCGTTGACGCAGATTAACGTGGTGTCGATGCCGTTTTTGCTGCAACCCCAAAACTTCGCCGAAGCCGCGTTTCAAGCGATTGAGGCGGGTGTCAGTTATCGGGTGATTCCGTGGCAGATGGGGATCGTGGCCAAGTTGCTGCGCCTGTTGCCCAATTGGGCCTTTGACCGCGTTTTTGCGGGTCGGGCCAGAAAGCCGCGAGCTGGCAGTGCCTCTTGAATTCGTCGATTGCCACCATGTTACGCTATTTTTAATATAGCATACTATGCCCGATTCATAGGAACAAAGAGCATAAACAGGCATTCAAATGGCAAATTTACCGAAACCCTGCGATTGACACAGTCTATGCGGCACCCCTGGCCGTAGCACAAAAAAAAGAGCCTCAAAAGGCTCTTTTGTTTTTAGTACCTGACTTAAGCTGGTTGAGCTTGAGCCGGTTCCAAAGCGGTCAGCGACTCAGTAGCTGCTACGGCCACCGCCGCCACCACCATAACCACCACCGCCGCCGCTGCGGCCACCGCCAGCACCGCCGCCGTAGCCACCACCACCGCCGCCAGCGCCACCACCAAAGCCGCCGCCGCCAGTGCGGGGAGCACGTGGCTCCATCGGACGGGCTTCGTTCACCACCAAGCCGCGGCCACCGTATTGCTGGCCGTTCATCGCATTGATGGCGGTTTGCGCTTCAGCGTCAGAACCCATCTCGACAAAACCGAAACCTTTGGAGCGACCGGTATCGCGTTCCATCATGACTTTGGCGCTGGAGACAGAACCGTGAGCAGCGAAAGCCTGTTGCAGGTCTTCATCACGGAAAGAATAGGGCAGGTTGCCCACGTAAAGTTTGTTGCCCATGAAAGGACTCCTCAAAATAACTCAAAAAACGCGATGGAGTCCAATAACCACTATGGAGCCACTATCAACCCACTATCAACAAACAAGTCAGAGACTTTCAACAGACCAAAGACTTACAGCAGACGGGAAACTGACCAAACACCGCAAACAAGTACGCCAATAACTTGACAATACACGTTCATTATGACGCAAGATTAAAAAAAAGTCCAGTTTTTATTTAAATGCCACGAAACGACGCGGGCAGTCCAATTCAGACGCAGTGACGTGCTCACCTCACCTTACTATTGGCCCGGCCACGTGATGTTTGAACCGTTCGCCCTGAGCTTGTCGAAGGGCTTCGACAAGCTCAGCCTGAACGGAATTTAAGACTTCAACAGGCCGGATCAATAAGTTGGCGGCCCAGGCACCTACCAATTGGCTTCCCGGTCAGGCGTGGAGCCGATTTTATGGATCGACAAATCGGCACCGTCAAATTCTTCTTCCTGACTTAAACGCAGGCCCATGGCGACTTTGAGTCCGCCATAAACCATCAGGCTTGCCACGACGGCCCAGGCTACACCCAAGGCAGTGCCGGCCAGTTGCGCTGCAAAACTCACCCCACCCATGCCACCCAGCGCTTTGGCGCCAAAAATCCCAGCAGCAATGCCGCCCCAGGCCCCACACAGTCCGTGCAGCGGCCACACGCCCAGAACATCGTCAATCTTCCATTTGTTTTGCGTCAGCGTGAACATGAAGACAAAGATGCCGCCCGCGATGCCACCGGTCACCAGCGCGCCCAGCGGGTGCATCAGGTCTGAGCCTGCGCACACCGCCACCAAGCCGGCCAATGGGCCGTTATGGATGAAGCCGGGGTCGTTTTTGCCAACCACCAGCGCGACCAGGGTGCCGCCCACCATGGCCATCAGCGAATTAACCGCCACCAGGCCCGAGATTTTGTCGATGGTTTGGGCGCTCATCACGTTGAAGCCGAACCAGCCAACCGTCAAAATCCAGGCACCAAGCGCCAGGAAGGGAATGTTGGAGGGCGGATGGCCGCTGATACTGCCATCTTTTTTGTAGCGATTGGCGCGTGCCCCTAAAAGAACCACAGCCGGCAGGGCGATCCAGCCGCCCACCGCATGCACCACGACTGACCCGGCAAAGTCGTGAAATTCTTCGCCTGTTGCGGCCTTGATCCAGGCCTGGATACCGTAGGCCTGGTTCCACACGATGCCTTCAAAAAACGGGTATACAAAACCAACGATCACTGCCGTAGCAATTAGCTGTGGCCAGAATTTGGCGCGCTCAGCAATGCCGCCCGAAATAATGGCCGGAACGGCCGCAGCAAAGGTCAGCAAAAAGAAAAACTTCACCAGGTCGTAGCCATTTTTTGCTGCCAAGCCTTCCGCGCCGACGAAGAAACTGGTGCCATATGCGACCGAATACCCGATCAAAAAATACACCACTGTCGAGATGGAGAAATCCACCAAAATTTTGACCAAGGCGTTGACTTGGTTCTTTTTACGAACCGTCCCCAGTTCCAAAAATGCAAAACCAGCGTGCATGGCCAGCACCATGATGCCGCCCAACAAGATGAACAAGGCGTCGGCGCCCTGTTTTAGTGCTTCCATAATTAACCTCTTTGTTTAAATGACTTGAAATGGTGCAATTCACGGCAATTTTTATTTTGCGCACCAAATACAAGCAACAATCAAGCCAATCTATAGGATATGCGCTAAATTTGTGCAAAATTTTGGCGCTCATGTGGTGTTTTGCATTGCCAGCATTGCTTGATATACTTCAAAAGCGCCGATTTGCTACAGCTTGCGGGCGCCAGGGAGGCAGTGCGATGCGTCCTCAAACAAGTTCAGCTAAAGACGCCCACCCACCTGGTTTCGCCTTTAGCGTCACCGGGTTTTTTTGTTTCAATTTTTTGTTGAATGTTGATCGCCACGCCTCAGTCCCAGCATTTTGCTGACCCGCTTGCCTTGCAAAGCGGGGCGTCCATTCGCGCCTACGACCTGAGTTTTGAAACCTATGGCACGCTCAATGCCGACAAAACCAACGCGGTGTTGGTTTGTCACGCGCTGAATGCATCACACCACGTGGCGGGCGTCTATGCAGGGCAGGAGAAGTCCGAAGGCTGGTGGGACAGCATGATCGGCCCTGGCAAGTCGCTCGATACGGATCAGTTTTTTGTGATCGGCGTGAACAACCTGGGCTCGTGTTTTGGCTCGACTGGGCCGATGCATGCCAATCCACATACCGGGGCCGTTTACGGCGCTGATTTCCCGGTGCTCACGGTGGAAGACTGGGTCAACACCCAGGCCCGGCTGATGGATGTCCTGGGCATCGGCAAACTTGCGGCTGTGATGGGTGGCAGCCTGGGCGGCATGCAGGCCCTGAGTTGGACGCTTCAATACCCAGAGCGCATCGCCCATGCGGTGGTGATTGCCAGCGCCCCCAACCTGACTGCTGAAAACATCGCCTTCAACGAAGTGGCCCGCCGCGCCATCACCACAGACCCGGATTTCAATGGCGGCAACTTCTACGCGCAGGACGGCCAGCCCGAAACCAAGCCCAAACGCGGCCTGCGCATCGCCCGCATGATCGGGCACATCACCTACTTGAGTGATGATGTGATGAACGAGAAGTTTGGACGTTCGCTCAAAGACAGCGCCAAACTCAAGTTCAGCACCCAGGACGCGGAGTTTCAAATCGAAAGTTACCTGCGTTATCAGGGCGATAAGTTTGCAGAATATTTTGATGCCAACACCTATTTGCTGATCACTCGGGCGCTGGACTATTTTGACCCAGCTGGCGCTTGTGACGGCAATTTGAGCCAGGCGTTTCAAAGGGCCCGTGCAAAATTTTTGTTGGTGAGTTTCACCACGGATTGGCGTTTTTCGCCCAAACGCAGCCGCGAAATTGTCAAAGCCTTAATGGACAACCGGCTGGACGTGACCTATGCCGAAATCGATGCGCCCCATGGCCACGATGCTTTTTTGCTTGATGATCCTCGTTATTTAAACGTGGTCAGCTCCTATTTCAATAACATCTACAAATCCCTGGGAGCGTCGTCGTGAGCGACATGGCCGCCATGCAGATGATCGCCGACCTGGTGCCCAGGGGCTCACGAGTACTCGACCTCGGTTGCGGTGACGGCGCGTTGCTGGCGCACTTGCAAAAAACACGGGCCTGCTCGGGTTACGGCATCGAGATAGACGATGCCAATGTTCTGGCTTGCGTCCAACGCGGCGTCAACGTGATCCAGCTTAACCTTGAAGAAGGGCTGGCCCTGTTTGGAGATGCCAGTTTTGACGTGGTGCTGCAAATTGACACGCTGCAACACCTGCGCAACGCCGAGGTGATGCTGCTAGAGACCGCCCGTGTGGGCAAAACCGGCATCGTTGCCTTCCCCAATTTTGGTCATTGGCCGAATCGGCTGGCCGTGTTGATGGGGCGCATGCCCGTCACCAAGCGCCTGCCCTACCAGTGGTACGACACGCCCAACATCCGGGTGGGCACGTTTGCAGATTTTGAGGCCTTGGCTGCGCACTGCCGGTTGCGCGTCAAGAGCAGTTTTGGCTTGCAGGAAAGCCGCAAAATTCGTCTGGCTCCCAACTTGTTGGCGGGCACGGCCGTGTTCAAGTTTTCACGTTGACCGGCCCGCGTCGGCAAAAAAAGGAAGAAGCCCATGAGCGCAGCAACACCTGACACCCCAACGGGCGGCATCAAAGTTCTTGCTTTTGATATTTTTGGCACGGTGGTGGATTGGCATGGCAGCATCAGCGATGAGGTCAATGCCTTAAACCTTCACGGGCGGGGGGGCCGGGTGGATGGCGGTGAATTTGCCCTGGCTTGGCGTGCCGGCTACCAGCCGGCCATGCGGCGGGTGATGTCTGGTGAACTTGGCTGGACTTTGATCGACGATTTACACCGCATGATCCTGGATGACGTTCTGCAAGAATTTCAGATCACGCAGTTGACCGATGTGCAAAAGCAGGATCTCAACAAAGTCTGGCACCGCCTCAAGCCCTGGCCCGATGCCGTGGCGGGCCTTCTACGGCTGAAGACCAAGCACATCATTTGCACTTTGTCCAACGGCAATATTGGCCTGCTCACCAACATGGCCAAACGAGCAGGTTTGCCGTGGGACTGCATTCTGTCGGCAGAAGTATTCAAGGCCTACAAGCCGCATCCGTCGACTTATCTGGGCGTGGCCAAGGTGTTTGATTTGCCGCCGTCAGATGTGATGCTGGTCGCGGCCCACCACGAAGACCTGGCCGCCGCACGGGCCTGCGGGCTGCGCACCGCCTACATTGAACGGCCATTGGAATTTGGGGCTGCCAAAATCAAGAACGTGTCGCCCCAGGCCGGCAATGATTTTCATTCGAAGAATTTGACTGCACTGGCCGATATTCTGGACTGCGCCTGACTTTCCGGTTGGCGCTGACCTCCTGGTCTGTGCGCCATTCCCGCTCGTGGTGGCGGGATTCTCGCTGAGCTTGCTTGTGTGGTCATGGCCTGGCATCGCATAATGTCAATTCAGTCTGCATTTGTTGAAAGATTCACCCATGAATGCCCGCATACCCACTGCCGTTTTCAACGCAGCAAAGACGTCCAGCCAGGTCAGCAGCCATTGGGATGCCTCCATCCTCCAAGAGCTCAAAGACTACATTACCGTTCCCGCTAAGTCACCTGCCTTTGATGCCGATTGGGCGCAGCATGGGCATATCGACACAGTCGTGCGTAATGCCGCCGCCTGGGTTGAAGCGCAAAAAGTCCAAGGCCTGACGCTGGAGATCATCCGGCTGGGCGCTCGCACACCAGTGCTGTTTTTTGAAGTGCCTGCATCAAATGGCCGCTTCGGCCAAACCCCGTCTACCCAAACCGTGCTGATGTATGGCCATCTGGACAAGCAGCCTGAGTTCAATGGCTGGCGCACTGACCTTGGGCCGTGGACGCCGAAATATGAAGACGGCAAACTTTACGGGCGCGGCGGCGCAGACGACGGTTATGCGGTGTACGCCAGCATCGCCGCTGTTCAGGCGCTGCAAACCCAAGGCGTTGCGCACCCACGCATCGTCGGCCTGATTGAAACCTGTGAAGAAAGCGGCTCTGGCGATTTGTTGCCTTACATCGATGCCTTGCGCGCACCTACTCCAGGCCGCCCCGGTGGGCGTCTGGGCGATGTGGCTCTGGTAGTTTGCCTGGATTCTGGTGCGGGCAATTACGACCAGTTGTGGCTTACCAGCAGTTTGCGCGGCATGGCCAGTGGCGTGCTCAAGGTTGAGATATTGACTGAAGGCGTTCATTCGGGTGATGCCAGCGGCCTGGTGCCGTCGAGTTTCCGCATCGTGCGCCAAGTGCTGGACCGGCTGGAAGACAGCGCCACGGGTCGTTTGTTGCCGGGCATTTTTCATTGCGATGTGCCTGCAGACCGGCTGGCCCAGGCCAAAGCCACGGCCGCCATTTTGGGTGAGGAAGTCCACAAGCGGTTTCCATGGGCGCACTACGACTGCGCCGGATCCACCACCTTTGCGTTGCCGGTGACATCCGACCCGGTGCAGGCTTTGCTCAACCGCACTTGGGCACCTACTTTGAGCGTGACTGGCGCGGAAGGTTTTCCGGATTTTCAGAATGCCGGCAATGTGCTGCGCCCTTACAGCGCGTTCAAACTCAGTTTGCGGTTGCCGCCCTTGGTGGAGGCCGCCACGGCGGTGGCAGCGCTTAAGGCCCTGCTGGAAGACAACGCGCCCTACCAGGCCAAAGTTACTTTTGAAAGTGCAGGCGGCGCGACCGGCTGGAACGCACCCAGCACTGCGTCGTGGTTTGAAAAAGCCTTGAATGACGCGTCAACGGCGTATTTTGATGCACCGTGTGGGTACATTGGCCAGGGCGGCACGATTCCCCTGATGAACATGTTGTCCAAAGGTTTCCCCACGGCGCAAATGATGGTCTGTGGCGTGCTTGGGCCGCGCTCCAACGCGCATGGCCCAAACGAGTTTTTGCATGTGCCATTTGCCAAAAAGCTGACCGCCGCAGTGGCGCAGGTGATTGCGCAATTGCCTTGAGATCGCCGATGCAAAGTGTTGCCACCATGAATCCCGAATCAACTCTGTCTACGTTCATCGCCAGTGATGGCGACAACATTGCCATTCAAGACTGGCCGCTGGCACCGGGCGTCAAACTGCGTGGGGTGGTTGTTCTGGTGCATGGCCTGGGCGAGCATGTGGGCCGGTATGACCACGTGGCGCGCAAGCTCAATGATTGGGGCTACGCGGTTCGAGGCTACGACCAATACGGGCATGGAGAATCGGGTGGTGTGCGCGGCGGCTTGCCCAGCGACAACCGTCTGCTGACCGACCTGGCTGACATTGTGGACAACACCCGCTCCCGCATGGATCGGCTAACGCCATTGATCCTCGTCGGCCACAGCATGGGCGGCCTGGTGGCGGGGCAATTTGTGGCGCGAGCGCTGCGTCCCGTGCAGGGCCTGGTCATGTCCTCTCCGGCGCTCGATCCTGGCTTGAGCGGGTTCCAGAAATTTTTGCTCCAAGTGCTGCCCAAGATGGCCCCCAACCTGCGCGTCGCCAACGCCTTGGCAGTTGACAAAATTTCCCACGACCTGTCGGTGGTTCAGGCTTACAAAACGGATGGTCTGGTGCATGACCGGATTTCCGCGAGGCTTGCGTTGATGATTGCCCGTGATGGCGCCGCCACGATTGCTGCAGCATCCGACTGGACAGTGCCGACTTTGCTAATTTATGCGGGTCAGGACAAACTGGTCAATCCAGCGGGCAGCCGGGCCTTTGCGGCAGCCGCGCCCAAGAGCGTCGTGACGTCACAGTGCTTCGAGTCGCTCTACCATGAGATCTTCAACGAGGCCCGGGCCGAACCCGTGTTTGAAGCGTTGAAAACCTGGCTGCACGCCCGGTTTTAGCCAAAGTGTGAAATTTAGACCTGCGGCTGTCGCTGGCGCAGCGTCAGCCAAATCAGCGCCGCCGCCGTGACGGCCACTGGCAGCAAGGAGCCCAGGTTCAGCAATTGCCAGCCGCGTGTGGTGACCAGCGCACCTGAGGCAAATGAGGTCACTGCCATAGTGGCAAACACAAAAAAATTCAAGGCGCCCTGGGCCCGGTCTTTCTCCTCGGGGCGATAAGTTTGCAACGCCAGCGTGGTGCTGCCGGTGAACAGAAAGTTCCAGCCCACGCCCAGCAGGAACAGGGCGGCCAAAAACTGGTGCAAATCAGCGCCAGACAATGCTACGCCAATACACAAAAGCATCAATGCGACGCCCACACCCATGATAGGCAGGGTGCCAAAGCGCTTGATTAAATGTCCGGTGAAAAACCCTGGCGCGAACATGCCGATCACATGCCATTCAAGCACCAGGGCGATATCGGAAAACGGCAACTTGCATTGCTGCATGGCAATCGGGGTCGCCGCCATCAACAGGTTCATCACGCCAAACCCCAGCGCGCCACCGATGGCCGCCACCACGAACACGGGCTGGCGCATGATTTCACGCAAAGGTCGTCCGCCACCGGTCGATGTTTTTGCTGGCGCTGGTGGAAACTGCAAAAAGGCCATGGCCGCCATCGACAACATGGCGACCCCGGCCAATGCGAAATAAGCGCCGGCGAATGGCACGCTTAAGATGCCTTTGGTGTTTGCGGCGAGATTGGGCCCAAGCACAGCGCCCAGCAGGCCGCCCGCCATGACCAGCGAAACGGCTTTTTCACGCGACGGCGCGTCGGCAAGTTCAG
Source organism: Burkholderiales bacterium (assembly GCA_025360385.1). Classification (GTDB taxonomy): domain Bacteria; phylum Pseudomonadota; class Gammaproteobacteria; order Burkholderiales; family Burkholderiaceae_C; genus JANYCG01. Next base: position 59,484 of record JANYCG010000004.1, read on the forward strand.
CCGCTGCAAAACGGTACAACTGGGCGTTGGCGTTGTAATAACCGGCAATGACGGTGGCGGACACCAGCAGCCAGAAATTTTTCTCAAAGGCGGCGTAGGCGCACAACAAGGCAGACATCAGGCCCACCAGCAGTCCGAGCTGGAACGAGGCCTTGCGGCCCCATGCCATTTGGGTGCGGGCCACCAAACTGGTCGAGAGGGCACCACCCACCACATAACCCATGACCGGCAGCGTCGCCATCCAGCCCAGCGGTGCCAGGCTCAGGCCGACCAGGCCGTTGATGGCGATGAAGGTGACGTTGTTGGTGAGGAACAGGCCTTGGCAAATGGCCAAAAGCCAGAGGTTTTTTTTCATGTGCGCAAAGGTGTATTGATTGTGGCCAAGGCTGACGGATGTTGGACCCTGCGCCTACTGGGCGCGACCTTGTTTTGCGGGTCAAGACGCAAGCAGTGTAAGCGCGGCCAGGGCGGCAGTCTCGGCGCGCAAAACCCTGGGACCCAGTGACATCGGCGCAAAACCCGCAGCCAGCGCGGCGGCCTCTTCACCTGCGCTCAAACCCCCTTCAGGCCCGGACAAAAACACGGCTGCATCGCAGTCTCCTTGCATATCGCGCAAACTGAGCGCGTCGGCGTGCAAAGACAGCAGCAGCCGACGCAGACCCAAGCCGACTGCGGCCGTTGCATTGCCCTGGCTGACGGCATTGGAGCCAAGGGCGGCAAGCCAGCGCTCCAGCGGCATCACCCCATGCACCAGCGGCACCCGGTTGCGGCCACACTGCTCGCAGGCGGCCACCACGATCGCCTGCCAATGCGCCTGCTTCTTGGCGGCGCGGTCACCGGCAAGGCGCAACACGCTGCGTTCGGTCATCAAGGGCTGAATGCTGACGACCCCCAGTTCGGTGGCTTTTTCGACCAACCAATCCATGCGGTCGTTGGCGGGCATGCCCACGGCCAGGTGAATCGCACGTTGCGTCTCAAGGTCTACGCTCTGATATTGGCCAATCTTGACCTGGACATCACTTCGGCCCATGTGCGTGATGGTCGCCATGAACTCGCCGCCTGGCCGCGACGTTTCCTGCAAACCTGGTTCTGCGCCGCCAAACAGGGCAATGGCGTCACCCGGCTGCAAGCGCAAGACCTGGACATGGCGAGCGGCCCCGGCAGGCAACAGTTGCAGCTCGCCTTGCGCCAGCGGCGTCGAACAGAAAAAACGAGGCAGCATGCTAGACGCTGCTATATTAATAGCAAACTATTCATAATACACGGGAACTTACGGCACTTTTGACCGTCTGATCGGTCAAAACCAACGAAACAGGCACCGCCAGACGCTTGGATTGCCTCACATGCGGCCATACGCAAATCCGCTCGCTTGTGGCGTGCCCTCAAGCGTGTCGATCAGCCGCTGCAAGGGCCGCAACTCACGGTAGCGGTTGGTAGTGGCCCGAATGTAATGGATGAAGCGAGGCGTGTCCGCCAGATACTGCGGTTTGCCATCACGCAGGGTGAGCCGCGCAAAAATGCCCGCGATTTTGAGATGCCGCTGCAAACCCATCCACTCCACCCCCCGGTAAAACTCGCCAAAATCGCCGCCCACCGGCAAGCCGGCTTTGCGGGCTTTTTCCCAATATCGGATCGTGATGTCAAGCACAAAATCCTCGTCCCAGGTTAAAAACGCGTCCCGCATCAGGCTGGCGATGTCGTAGGTGATGGGGCCGTAGACGGCATCTTGAAAATCCAGCACGCCCATGGGATGGCCCTGCATCAAATTTCTCGGCATGAAGTCGCGGTGCACGTACACCTGCCCCCAGGCCAGGTTGTGCTGCACGATGTGGTCAAACGCGGTGCCGAGCGTGGCAAGTTGCTCGCCTTGCAGCGTGACGCCTTTGTGCCGCGCCAGGTACCAATCCGGGAAAAGCGCCAGCTCGCGGCGCAGCAGCGCGTCGTCATAAGCGGGTAAGACGCCGGGTTTGGACGCCAGCTGCCAAGTGATGAGCAGGTCCACCGCTTGCATGTAACTGTCGAAATTGCTGTGCGCCTCGTCCCGGTCGATGCACTGCATCATGGTTTTGTCGCCAAGGTCTGACAGCAGCAAAAAGCCGTGCGCCTGGTCCCAGTCCAGCACCAGCGGCACGCGCAAACCAGCGGCCTGCATGAGCCGCGCAATGGCCACAAATGGCTCGGTGTTTTCAAGCGCCGGGGGGGCGTCCATGATGATGTTGCTGCCCTCGTGCGAGTCCACCCGCAGGTAGCGCCGAAAGCTGGCATCGGCAGACGCCAGGCGCAGCGAATCGCGATTTAGGCGGGGCAGTCGGGCCACACGCCCGGCCTGGGCCAAGTTGGCAAACCAGGCCTCAAACGCGGCCTCGCGCGCCGCGTCAGGCCAGCCAATGGCCTGGCGCTTGTGGTGTGGTGGCTCGGGCGCTGCGGGAGTAAGGGGTAACGTGGTCATGGATAATCCATTTTACAAACCCTGGTGCGCCGTGTGCGCGCAGCCCGTGTCACACGGCCTTTTCCACACTGCTTGCATCCTGGATCCGCCTTGCTTCCATTTTTCAAACTCGGTGACGCCGTGCCTTCCACGCCTTCACGCCACACCCTTAAACCGACTGGCCTTGCGGGCTTGCTGGTCTTGCTCGGGTGGGGCGCGAACGTTTGCGCACAGGTGTCGGTGTCGTCGCAGGTGGCATCGACAACGCCGTTGGCCGCAGAGGGCCTTAGGCTTAAATCCAGCGCACAACTGGCTGAAACCATCACGCCCGAGGCGCGCAAGGCGATGCCGACTTTTCTGTCGGGCGACCATGTGACCTCCCGCACCGATCTGGAATCTGTTGTCCAGGGCGATGCGGTGCTGCGCCGTGGTGACACCGTGATTCGGGCCGACCGGCTGGAGTATTACCAGCCGGACGACCTCGCCAAAGCACAGGGCAACGTCAGCATCAACCGGGCCGGCAATGTGTACGAAGGCCCGGCGCTGGAGCTCAAAGTGGATGCCGTCGAGGGGTTTTTTTCCCAGCCGACCTACCGGTTTTTGCAAAACGGCGGCCACGGGCAAGCCGACCGGGTTGATTTTCTGGACGAAAGCCATGCCGTCATCACCAATGGCACCTACACCACCTGTCGGCGCCTGCCCGGCCCTGACTGGATGCCAGACTGGATTTTGCAGGCCGCGTCCCTAAGCCTTGACAACGAAGAAGAGGTTGGGGTGGCCAAGGGGGCTTTACTCAGCTTCAAAGGCATGCCTTTGTTGCCGGTGCCGTACATGAGCTTTCCGCTCACTGACAAGCGCAAAACGGGCGTGTTGCCGCCCACCATCGGTGTTGACAGTGTGAATGGCATGCAATTCACACTGCCCTATTATTTGAACATCGCCCCCAACCGGGATGCCACGCTCACGCCGACCGTGATGACGCGCCGGGGGGTAGATCTGGGGGCCGAATTCCGCTTTCTGGAACCCAGCTACAACGGCATCCTGCGTGGCAATTACATGCCGGGCGACGCCTTGCGCCAAAGTGACCGCTGGAGCGTCAATTCAAGCTACCAAAGCCGCTTTGACACCGGCTTTGCTGCAATCGGCCCGGTCGGCCTGAGTCTGAGCGTGAACCGGGTGAGCGACGACAATTACTGGCGCGACTTCACCGCGTCCAATGCCAACCCGGTGTTGACCCAGCGCCTGCTGGCCAATGACGCCCAGCTCAGCTGGGCCAGCGGCAACCTGAGCGCCAGCGTGCGCACGCTCAAATGGCAAACCTTGGCCGACCCGACCGCGCCCATCGTTCCGCCCTATGACCGCCTGCCGCAAGTGGTCGCGCGTTACACCCGCAGCAATGTCAACGGGTTCGACTATTCGCTCACGGGGGATTTGACTCGGTTTAATTCAGATCCGATACAAACCCTTCAGCCCAACGGACAGCGCAATTTCATGCTGGCGCAGGCAAGCCGCACCTGGCGCGAATCCTATGGCTACGTCACGCCCAAAATCCAGTTGCATGCCACCCGTTACGAGTTTGATACGGGCCTGGCCAACGGTGACAGAACAGCCACTCGCGCAGTGCCCACGGTCAGCCTGGACGGCGGCCTGTTTTTTGAGCGCGACGCCAGTTTCTTTGGGCGGGCGTTTCGCCAAACACTGGAGCCACGGGTGTTTTACGTCAACACGCCGTTTCGGGACCAGAGCCTTTTGCCCAATTTCGACACTGGCCTCAATGACTTCAACTTTGCGACGATTTATTCCGAAAACGCCTTTGTCGGCAACGACCGCATCTCGGACAACAACCTGCTTACGGTGGGCGTGACAACCCGGCTGCTAGACCCGCAAACCGGGGCGGAAGCGGCCCGGTTTGCGATGGCGCAGCGGTATCGCTTTCAAGACCAGTTAGTCACCTTGCCGGGTGCCGCCCCGGAGGCGGCTGGCTTCAGCGACGTTTTGCTGGGCGGCGCCGTCAACTGGACGCCCGTCTGGTCGACCGACTCGACCATTCAGTACAACCCCAACACCCAGCTGTCCACCCGTGCCACCCTGGGCGCGCGTTACAGCCCCGGCAATTACCGGGTGTTCAACGCCGCCTACCGATTTCAGCGCGATGCCAGCGAGCAGGTGGACGTCTCATGGCAATGGCCGCTCAACGACCTGTGGGGTGATCGCGGGCAGAACCTCGGCCCAGGCCAGGGCCAGGGCAGCCCGCGCTGGTACAGTGTGGGGCGTTTGAATTACAGCCTTGTGGACCGGCAACTGGTCGACATGTTGATGGGCTTTGAGTACGATGCCGGCTGCTGGCTGGGGCGCGTGGTGTTGCAGCAATTGCAGACCGGCGTTGGCACCGCCACTAGCAGCATCAGTTTCCAGCTTGAATTTGTAGGCTTTACTCGGGTGGGCTCCAACCCTTTGAAGACTCTCAAGGACAATATCCCCCGTTACCAGTATTTGCGCGAGCAAATCTCGGCTCCCAGCCGTTTCAGCAACTACGATTGAATTTGACCGGTTTTGAACATGAATAAATGCGAATTGGGCACGACATCCAGCAGTTTGGCTGGCACCGCCCGCGCCATCCGGCGACTGGGCGGAGCCAGCCTGGCTGCGGCCGCGCTGCTGGTGTCGTTTGGCCTGTCGGCCCAGGGCTTGCGCCCGGTGCCCGGGGCCTCAGCGGGTAGCCGTGCACCTGTCGCCACGGTCAACATCGGCAGTGCAGCCGCAGAAGTCCAGTCTGAAGCGGCACGCAATGGTGACTACATTGTTGCTGTCGTCAATTCAGAGCCGCTGACCAACAGCGAAGTGCAAAAGGCCGTGCAAAAAATTCTGCAGCAATTGGCTCAGCAGCGTCGGCCCGCGCCCGACAAAACCGAAGCTCTGAATTACGCGCTGGAGAGCCTGATCAATGAAAAAGCCCAGCTCCAACTGGCCCGTGAAACCGGTATCCGGGTCGATGCCGTAGCGATTGACCAAGCTGAACAAAGCGTGGCACAGCAAAACAAGTTCACGCTGCAGCAGTTGTACCAAAGCCTGCAGGCCGAGGGCATCACGCTGGCCCAGTTCCGTGAAAGCTTGCGCAACCAAATCACCTTGAGTCGCCTGCGTGAGCGTGAGGTCGATGCCAAAGTGCGGGTGTCCGACCTGGAGGTCAATCAATTTCAGACCGAGCAGGCCAATTCAGCCAGCGCCCTGGAAATCAACATTGCCCACATCCTGGTGGCCGTGCCTGACAACGCGACGCCAGAACAGTTGGCCGCACTGCAGGCCAGGGCGCAGGCCGCACTGGCGCGCGCGCGCGCGGGCGAAGATTTTGCCGCTCTGGCGCGGGAGTTTTCAGACGCGCCTGACCGCAGTAACGGCGGCCAATTGGGCTTGCGTGCCGCCGAGCGCTACCCAACGCTGTTTGTTGAGGCGACCCAGAGCCAAAGTGAAGGGGCCGTGCCAGAGGTTGTCAAGTCTGGTGCCGGCTTCCATGTGCTCAAGTTGCTCGAAAAACGCGCCGTCGGCACAACGGTGGCGCAAAGCCACGCGAGACACATCCTGTTGCGTGGGTCGGACCAGGTCACTGAAACCCAGGCGCGTGACCGCCTGATTGACCTCAAGCGCCGTGTCGAGACCGGTCAGGCTGAGTTTGCCGCACTGGCCCGCGAATTTTCGCAAGACAGCAGCGCCGCGCAGGGGGGCGACCTGGGTTGGTCTAGCGCCGGCCAGTTTGTGCCTGAGTTCGAATCAGTCATGAATGCGCTGGCGCCCGGGCAGGTCAGCGACCCGCTGATCTCGCGTTTTGGTGTGCACCTGATCCAGCTGCTGGAGCGCCGCACTGGCACTCTGTCGGCCGCGGAGCAGCAAGAGGTGGTGCGTAACCACCTGCGCGAGAAAAAACTCGATGAAGCCTTTTTGATCTGGGCGAAAGACCTGCGCGGCCGCACCTATGTCGAAATGCGGGACGTGCCGCAGTAAATTGGCTTTGAAACACATTCCGCGCAAACGTTTTGGCCAGCATTTTCTGGCCGATGCCGGGGTAATCGAGTCGATTGTCCAGGGCATTGACCCCCGGCCGGGCCAAGCCATGGTCGAAATTGGCCCCGGCCTGGGGGCCTTGACACAACCCCTGGCGCAGCGCCTGGGCAAACTCACGGTCGTTGAACTAGACCGCGACTTGGCCTTGCGCCTGCGATTGAAACCCCAGCTGAATGTGATCGAAGCCGACGTGCTGAAAGTCGATTTTGTGGCGCTTGCGCAAAGCCTCAATGTGCCCAAAATCAGGGCCGTGGGCAACCTGCCGTACAACATCTCCAGCCCGATCTTGTTCCACTTGCTTGACTGCGTCGATGTCATCGTGGATCAGCACTTCATGCTGCAAAAGGAAGTCATTGACCGCATGGTGGCGGCGCCCAGCACCGGCGCTTATGGCCGGTTGAGCGTGATGCTGCAGTGGCGTTACGCCATGGAGAGCTTCCTCTTTGTGCCGCCTGAAAGTTTTGAGCCACCGCCGCGTGTGGACAGCGCCGTGGTGCGGATGGTGCCACGCGCCGATGCACCCGCTGTGGACGTTCAGCACCTCAGTGAGATCGTCAGGATCGCCTTCAGCCAGCGGCGCAAAATCTTGCGCCATACCCTGGGTAAATGGCTCGACGAGAAAAACTTCGAAGGCCGCTTTGACATACAGCGCCGGGCCGAAGAGGTGCCAGTCTCAGAGTTTGTTGCACTGGCAATGCAAAAATGATTAAATAATAGTCAAAATATGCTGATATTTGTACAATAAATAAGCTATTTCGCTATGTTTTCAATACCATGGTATTCAACAATAACAGGAACTTTAAGCAAGTTCCAATTAAAAATCGATAAAAAACTCACCTAAGGCGGGTTTTTTATATTTGCTCAAGTAAATTGATCGATTTTTGATCGATCCGACGTCAGGCCGGGGCGACCTCAACCGGCATGGTTACGCGGCGGCTAACCCAAGCTGCGTGGTCACGCGGCGGCTAACCAGTACCCCGCGTTGAATGGGCTGCTCATGCGCAACGCCAACGGGGAGATGTCGACCAACAGGTCGGTGGGCAACTTTTCACCCGGTTCAACATGCAATTCAATGCCCGAAACAACGTCGCCACCTGTGGTGGTGTTTTTTGCCTCGTTCGCCCGTTCTGCTTGGCTGGTGTGTGCAGAACGGGCTACAGAAAAGAATAGAAGCATCGGAAGGGTATTTTTCTGTCCCCCCAGTAGTCCGAGGCATCACGAAAAATGTCCAGCAACTGCTCGCGGGCTTCTTTGTCAAACTTGGCGTTGGCTGGGACGTGCTCCAGCACGGCGACAAAACCGGGCTGTGGCCCAGACTTGTGCAGCGGGTCAGTCATGCTGTCATACAGGGCATCAAAATTTTTGCCGGTATGCGTGGGCAGCATGAACTGCTGGGCAATCATATCCAGCACGTCTTGTTTGGATTGGGCCTGCCCCAGATTGGCATACAGAAAATGCTGACCCAGGTTGCTGGCCGCGTCTTGCAGATCCTGCACACGAAATGCGCGGATCGACTGCACGATGTTGGGACGGATGCCGCGCAGTGGGGTATCCACGTTGTCGCGCGGCGGCTGACCAGCGCCTGGCGCAGGCGTTGGCGCCACGGCAGAGCGCGGCGGGGTTGGACTAATTCGAAGAGTCATAGCGGCTCCACATCACTTTCTTAAAACAAAAACCAAAAAATAAAAACCAAAAACTATCAAAACCCGTCAGTGGCATCAAGTGCCCTTTACGGGAAAGTCAGCCAATCTCAGGGCACGATGCGTCGAAAACTCGAGTAATGATCATCCGAGTAAAAACACGCATCGGGCGTTTTCGCGGGGCCGCCACACACAATGCGCCGCGCGCCGCGATCTCGGGAACCCGGTGTTTTCACCGTGTACTCGTGGTAATAACCCCGTTTTTCCGACGGCAAAATCCGCTCCCGATTGCCAAACACCACGCCGTCTTTTTCATAAGCATAAGGACCGCCTTGACGAATTCGCTCATAGGTGTCCCGCGCTTGGGGTGGCATCGTCGCCATCGCGACGACCGCAAGGTCTGAGTCGTTTTGGGCCTTTTTGGCCTGCACCAAATCGGGGATACCCGCCAAACCCAGCATCGCCGCAAGCAATACGAATTGGCTGGCATGTCGAAAAATCAATGGGCTTGATTTTTCATTGAAACTGCCGCCAAAAAAACCGCCTGCCGCCATAAACCACCTCAAGAACGCACAAAAAAAACACCTCGGGTAAACCCGAAACTGCGATGCGCCTAGTGTCGCTGATTTGAGAAAAAAACGCAAGCACTTGCTTAAAAATTAAGCAAATTTAGCTGGCGGACACTTCAATAAGTGTGCGCCAACTTGCAGGCGGGCGTTTCAGCCGGGAGCCAACGGCCAGAGGGCGTACAAACCACGCACTCCGGCCTGCGACTTCAACGGGTCGCGTTCGCGTCGGCCACAGTCAGCGCCGTCATGTTGACGATGCGGCGCACCGTCGTGCTGGCGGTGAGGATATGCACCGGTTTGGCCGCACCCAGCAGAACCGGTCCAATCGCAATGTTTCCGCCGGCAGCCGTTTTGAGCAAGTTGTAGGCAATGTTGGCCGCGTCGATATTGGGCAGCACCAGCAGATTGGCGTCACCGGCCAGCGTGCTGCGTGGCATCAGCGCGGCGCGCGCGGCACCGTCTAGCGCCACGTCGCCATGCATCTCGCCATCCACTTCGAGCCACGGCGCCTGCTGGCGTAGCAATTCCAGCGCACGGCGCATTTTGATGGCGCTGGGCTGGTTGCTGCTGCCAAAATTGGAGTGCGACAACAAAGCCGCCTTGGGCCGAATGCCAAAACGCATCATCTCCTCGGCTGCCAGGGTGGTGATTTCCGCCAGTTGTTCGGCGGTCGGGTCGTAGTTGACATGGGTGTCGACCAAAAACAGCTGCCGATCCGGCAACAGCAAACCGTTCATGCAGGCATAAGTGTTGACCCCGGGACGTTTGCCAATGACCTGCTCAATATAGGGCAAATGGTGCCCGGTGTTGCCCCAGGTGCCGCATATCATGCCGTCCACGTCGCCTTTGTGCAGCAACATGGCGCCAATCAGCGACAGGCGCCGGCGCATTTCGATTTTCGCTGTTTGAGCGGTCACGCCCATGCGTTCGGTCATGCGGTGGTAAGTTTGCCAAAAGTCGCGGTAACGGTGGTCTTGTTCGACGTTGACAATGTCGTAATCGAGCTCTTCGCGCAGGCGCAGACCGAATTTCTCGATGCGCTCGCAAATCACGGCCGGGCGGCCAATCAAGGTGGGACGGGCCAGGCCCTCGTCGACCACCACTTGCACGGCGCGCAGCACGCGCTCTTCTTCACCTTCGCTGTAAGCAACCCGTTTTTTGAGGGCTTTTTTGGCCGCCGTGAAAATCGGCTTCATGGTCGTGCCCGAGGCGTAAACAAAACTTTGCAGGCGCTCGACGTACGCGGCCAGGTCGGCAATCGGGCGCAGCGCAACGCCGCTGTCAGCAGCCGCTTTGGCCACCGCCGGGGCGATTTTCATCATCAGGCGTGGATCGAACGGGCGTGGGATCAAATATTCAGCGCCAAACGCCAGTTGCTCACCGGCATAGGCCGCAGCGACCACCTCGTTCTGCTCCGCCTGCGCCAGCTCGGCAATGGCGTGTACGGCCGCAATTTCCATCTCGACTGTGATGGTGGAGGCCCCCGCGTCCAGCGCACCCCGAAAGATATAGGGGAAGCACAAAACGTTGTTCACTTGGTTCGGGTAGTCTGACCTTCCGGTGGCCACGATGGCGTCGCTGCGCACCGCCTTCACGTCCTCCGGGTTGATCTCGGGATTGGGGTTGGCCAGCGCCAGAATCACCGGATTGGCGGCCATTTTGGCGACCATGTCTTTCTTCAGCACGCCACCGGCTGACAGGCCCAAAAAGATATCGGCACCTTCGATGATTTCACCCAGCGTGCGTGCCGCTGTTTTTTGGGCAAAGACGATTTTGTCTTCGTCCATTAGCTCGGTGCGGCCCTCGTACACGACACCGGCCAGATCCGTCACAAAAATGTTTTCCCGGGGGATGCCAATTTTGACCAGCAGGCCCAGGCAGGCCAACGCTGCCGCGCCCGCGCCGGAGGTCACCAGTTTGACCTTTTTGATGTCTTTGCCGGTGACCTTGATGCCGTTCAGAATGGCCGCGCCAACCACGATGGCCGTGCCATGCTGGTCATCATGAAAGACTGGAATCTTCATGCGTTCGCGCAATTTGCGTTCAACGTAAAAACAGTCGGGCGCCTTGATGTCTTCCAGGTTGATGCCGCCAAAAGTCGGCTCCAGCGAGGCAATGATGTCCACCAGTTTGTCCAGGTCGTCGCGTTCGTTGATTTCCAGGTCAAACACATCGATGCCGGCGAATTTTTTAAACAAGACGCCCTTACCCTCCATCACCGGTTTGGCTGCCAGCGGGCCAATATTGCCCAGGCCCAGCACTGCCGTGCCATTGGTGATGACGGCGACCAAATTGCCACGGGCGGTGTATTTGAAGGCGTTGTTCGGGTCTTTGACAATCTCTTCGCACGGGGCGGCGACGCCCGGCGAATACGCCAGCGCCAAGTCGTGCTGATTCACCAGCTGCTTGGTCGCCGCGATGGCGATTTTGCCGGGGGTGGGGAACTCGTGGTATTCAAGCGCCGCATGACGCAGCTCGGATTGCTTTTGGGCGGAATTGATGGCTTCAGTGGTCATTTTGTCTCCGGTTGATCGATAAGAATCGCCTCTGCGGGCCATTCAGGTCAACATGATTAGAGTGGGTTTCAGGGAGCGGGATTGTAGTTTTTAGCCCGGGGAAACCCTAGACTTATTTTGCCAACGGCTTAGATTGAGTTGTTGGTACCTTATTTTGACCGCATCGGCGTCAACCCGAAAGTCAGGCAGATGCCCGGTTGACGGTCGCCCAAATGTGGCGTTAAGTAAGCTGCAAAACAGCGAATACCCGCCATCAATCAAAAACGAGTCGCCCGTGTGGTGACTCGACGCTCCGCTGGCCAAAAAACCGCGACACCGCAAAAATCAGCCGGCTTGCCCCAGCGCCGCCGCGCCCACCAGCGAGCCGCCCTGCCATGACGCATCTGATTTCGAGCGCGCCACCGTCGCAGGTTTAAATTTCGATGGCCTCAAAATCAGCTTTTGCCACGCCACAGTCTGGGCAAGCCCAGTCGGCGGGCACGTCAGCCCAAGCGGTGCCTGCGGCGATGCCGTCCTCGGGGCGGCCAGCGGCCTCGTCGTAAATGAAGCCGCAAACAATGCAAACAAAGGTTTTCATAGTGATGGTCGATAAAGAAGGTTGAAAATTGGTGTATGTCCCTGTCAACAGGGCATAGTTAGATATATAAATTATAGCAAACAGCGTGGCGTCAAACGCGCGCCAACTGCGCTTTGTAATGGTTGGCGTGGCGTTCTTCCACGCGGGCCAATGCGGCAAAACGCTTCTGCGCTTTCTCAAGTGTGGCCCGGAACTGCGCCGCGTGAACCTTCGACTCGGCGATCTGTTCGTCCATTTCAGCCATCGCAGCCGCATTGCCCTCGGCCTGGGCGGTTTGACGAAAGCCGGGGTACATCTCGGTGTATTCGTAAGTTTCGCCGTCAATCGCGATTTGCAGCGCGCGCGCCGGCGTCATGGTCGCCTTGGGGTAAAGCAAATCGAGGTGGCCAAAGGCATGCATGACCTCTTGGTCGGCGGTTTCCTCAAAGGTGCGGGCGGTGGCCTCGTCGCCAGACTCCCGGGCCAGTTTGGCGAAGTAACGGTACTTGATATGCGCCATGGATTCGCCCGCAAAGGCGGCCTCCAGGTTGGCGATGGTTTTGATTTCTGGGCGTTTTACGTTGGTGGCAGCAGTCGCGGTGGTCATCAGCATTCTCCTAAAGGTTGTTGGTTTGCCGTTTGACAAGGCCCTTGAGATAGGGTTTATCAACCAGCACAGAACGAATGATCGTTGTTAACTATAGTTTTGACCAATTGAAATTAGCAAATTGATTGATAGGCCTTATTTAACGGATCCTATTTTCCTCAGTTTGCGTGGTGATGGGGTAGCCCCCGAGGTGCCAGGGCATGGGCAAAATCAGCTGTTCAAGCTGCGCCAGGCGGCGGGTGCGAAACAACGCATCAAACGCCAGTGGCATCCTCATGCGCCGCCCACGTAAAGCGGCGCCGGTGCTTGAAAAAAAGGAGCAAGAATCACAAGTTTCTACCGCTGAAAGTGCGGGAGGCCCCGGTCGAACTGCCCAAAATGACCCAGGTCATGCAATGGCACAAGTACCACACGCACAAGTACCGCACGCTCAAATACCGCACCCAGAACCCTGGGCTGGTGTGGTTGCGCGGATTGCAGCACCAGGCCGTGAAGCGAATGGATGGCGGTTGACGGGCCTCCAACCCGGCCAGTTTTGATGTTGGGTGACGAATACTGCCGAAAGTCCCCGTGTAGTATAAATAGTGTGCTATATAAATTGTATCAATCAACAGTCTATTCGCACGAGCCAAATATCGCGGCACCACCTGCCACACCGTGCGCCAAGCTGTTTTAAAACCCGCGCACAGGCAGCGGGTCTGGCCGCTGCAACCAGTTGTCTGGCGAATAGGCCGAACTGGCGTCCGTCACATGCAGGGTGTAGGCGTGGCGCGAGGCGGGGGAGCGGTTTGGGGCGCTGTAGTGCGGCAGCAGGCCATGCAAGACCACGAGGGTGCCGGCCTTGGCCTCTACCGGGATGGCGGTGGCCAGGGCGGGCCAGGGCATGGCATTGAGGCGTTCGATCACCGCTGCTGGACCAGGGGCAGGCCCTGCCGGCGTTTGCACCCGTACAAACCGCTCCCGCAGCGGCCCCGCGTGACCGCCAGGCTCGACCCACAAGCAGGCGTTGTCCTGCGTCGCATCCTCCAGCGCAAACCAGAACGTCGTGACCGTGATCGGCACCGTCTCAAAAAACGTCGCATCCTGGTGCCAGCGCACCTCGCCGCCAATACCGGGTTGTTTGAAGATGTATTGCGACTGCCATATTTGCGGCTGGGTCAACCCTAAATCAGTCGCGAGCTGCGCAAGTTCCGGGCTGCGCGAGAAGGCATTGAACACCGGATCCAGGTCATGCAGGGCATGACCAATCTTGTTGATCGACAGGGCTTTGGACTGCCTGAGCTGGCCCTGTGCGTCAAACGCCTCCGCCTCAAAAAAGCAGCGAACCGTGCAGGCAGAGCCCATGAAGTAATCGTCTGTGGAGCGGCTTTGCTCCTGCGTGGTGAAGATGCCCTGGCCTTGCGCCGGGTCAAACGCGGTGACGATGTGGTCTGCCCGAGCCCGGACAGCCGCAATGTCGGCCGCAGACTTGAATCCGGGCAACACCAGGTAGCCGTCGCGCCAGTATTGCGTTTTTTGGACGGCGGTGAGGGTCTTGGCATTCATGAAGGACGATGATGGCCACGGGCAGGGGTCGCGCTGAGCGATGACGACGTGTCAGGCAAGCGGCTCACCATTTTGCTAGCTGGCGAAGACACCACCGCCAACACCTTGGCCGGCCTGGATTTTGTGGCGGCTTGCGCCCGCCAGACCCTGCGCCTGAAACTCGTCGTACCCATCCTGCCGCAACAAGCCATGAAAGACACGGTGTTCGGTGGCGTGGCCGGGTGGCCGAGTCAAGCGCCGTGCAACAATTCCCCCAACGCCAGCAATCCCGGCACCGTGATCGGGTCGTTGGCGGCGCTGGCGGCGATGGGGTGCGAGGCAAAACGCGCCACCACCAAGTCGGCTTTGGGGGCGATGTACAGGCGCTGGCCGTGGATGCCCCGGCCTTCATACGCGTCGTGGGCGTTGTGTGTCACCCACCACATGTTGCGGTAGCTGTAGCCGGGGATCAAGGTGTAGCCGGCCTTGGCAAATTTGGCCGGATCGCTGCCGCGGTTGATATCGGCCACCACGGCCTGCGGAATCAGTTGTTGGCCCTGGTGCGCTCCGCCACAACGCATCAGCTCGCCAAAACGCGCCATGTCGCGCACGGTGGCACTTAAGCCCCCGCCGCCAAAGGGTACGCCGATGGAGTCCACGCTGATGTAGGCGTCGTTCTCACAGCCAATTCTTGACCAGATGCGCTCTGACAACATCTCGGCCAATCCTTGCCCTGTGACGCGTTTCATGATCCAGCACAACAAATCGGTGTTGACGGTTTTGTAGGCAAAGGCCTGGTTGTGTTCGCCTTCTTTTTGCAGGGTCAGCAAAAACTCATAGAAGTTTTTGGCCCCGGCGTAGTCGTGCGGCCGGGTGCGAAACCCGCCGGCCCTGGCATGGTCCCAAATCTGCGCCTTGGGGTCAGAGTACAGCTCGGAATAGGCCACACCCACCTGCATATCGAGCACGTTGCGCAGCGTGGCGTCGGCGTAGGCGGTGTTGGCCATTTCGGGCAGGTAGTGGGGGATGCGCCGGGACTCGTCCAAAACGCCTTCATGCACCAGGCAGGCGGCCAGCGTCGCGCTGTACGACTTGGTGATGGAGAAACAGGCATGTGGCAAGTCGGGCTGGCCCGCGCCCAGGTAACGCTCGTAGACACACTGGCCTTTGTGCAGCACCACGATGCTGTCGGTGTAGGTGTCGTGCAGGGTGTCGGCCCAGAGGCGGGTTTGGCCCTGCATGTCCTTGAATTGCAGGGTGTGGATAGCGTCCGACACACCCGTATTCAACGCACCCAGCCCACTCACCGCCTGGTGGCCGCGCGCCACACGGGCGGTGGCCACCATCTCCCGCATGTGTGACAAAGTCCAGCGGCTTTGCGGGAAGGCCAGCGAGCGGTCGCTGTCAAACAGCACCTGCCGTTCAGGCGGTGGTGGCGAGCCCTGCATCCAGCCCATGGCGACAGGGTCCGAGGCGTGCCCGTCCAGATAGTCTTTGCCGTCAAAGTGCAGGGTGCCAGTGCGCATGGTATGTGCCTTGAAAAAAAGTGAAAAACCAGTTTAGCGCAGCCTTGGCGCTAGGGTTCAGCGCCAGGGTTCAGGCCAGCAGGGTTTACTGCCCTTGGGGCGGTCAAGCTGCGGCCTTGTCTGGCCGCACGAAGTTGAAGATCGGCCCGATCTTCATGAGGCCGTTGACGCGCGCCACGGCCACGCCGTCGGCTGTCACCAGGCCCTGCATGAAGACCATGCTGCGCGTCACCTTGAGCACTTGCGCCTCGCCCTGAACCCAGGCGCCCAGGGGCGACGGCGCAAGGTAGTCGATGTTGAGGTTGATGGTGGGCAAAAACCGTCCGGCCGTTTCTTTGGCCAGCAAATGCGCCGTCATGGGCAACAGCATGTCGCAAAAGGTGGCCATCATGCCGCCATGGCAAATGCCCATGGGGTTGGTGTGGCGGTGCTCCACCCGAAAGCCCATTTGCATGCCCTGCGGATTTCCGGGTGTTCGCCGGGTGTAAAACGGGCCGTTGATGGCCACAAAACCGTCGCCCAGATGGCGCGGCTTGAAGCCTTCGGGTACGGGCTGCCCGGTTGTTGGCAATGGATTGGCCGTGCCGTTTGGCGCAGGGGCGGCGGCGGATGCGGCGGGGAGGGCTGGTGTCATGTCGCAGGGGTTGACTTCAGTTTGAAAGTCAAGCAGATGATGAAGCCCCATTGTCATGGCGCTCAGGCTGTGTCCCAGTCCGGCCCGTGACATGGTTTTGCGCTCAGGACGCCGACTGTCTGTTCAAGGCGCAGGTTTTTGGCCCGAAACACCGTTGCACAGGAAATTTTAGAAAAAATAGCCTGAAGTTCCTATAAACAATGAATAGTTTGCTATATAAATAATATTTACCCTGCCCAAAAAATAGGCGATCTGCTCAGACGGAGAGTCCTGGATTTCCTTGCACATGAACCAGTTCCGGCAAATTAAGTCGGCGCGGCGATACGTTGGCGCGGTTTTTAAGCCAGGGTTCGACCAGGTCCCAAATTGGCTTGCCACCCGTGGTTTTGGCCTCTTCCGACACGGGTGCCCAACCGGCCACTTTGTACTTGCGGTCCGCTTCAACCGGTTTGCCGTTCAGGCGCATGTTGTCAATGCGTTTGCCCATGGGTGCCGTCGGGTTGCAGCTGTAGGTCATGCCGCCCACCCGCACCATGTCGCCGCCTTGCTGGTAATACGGGTCGGGGTTGAACAGGTTGTCGGCCACGTCTTCCAGAATGGTTTTGATGGTGTCGCCGCTCATCTCGGTCAATGTCGTGTACGGGTAGGTGATGGCGGTCATGTCCATCAGCCATTCGCGGGTGATGGCCTGCCCCGGCAGCAAGGTAGTGCCCCAGCGGAAGCCGGGTGAAAACGCGATGTCGGCACCCTGCACGTCCATCAGTGCGTCGAGCAGCAACTGGTCGCCCGTGCCGTTGAAGTTGCCGCGCCGGTACAGAAAGCCATCATTGACGGCCAGCTTTTCATTGAGCCTGGCTTCATACGGCGCCCGCACCCGCGAGATGAGGGCGTCCATCTCTTTGTCGGCCGGCAACATGTTGGCGAAGACGGGCAACAGTTTGTAGCGGAAATCCTGTACCTTGCCGGCCTTCACATGCAGGTCGAGCACGCCCAGAAATTTGCTGTTCGAGCCCGAATTGGTCACGATGGTTTTGCCGCCTGAATTGCTGATGACGCTGGCCACAGGCATGCCGTCGTGCGTGTGCCCACCCATGATGGCATCGATGCCCGTCACGCGGCTGGCCATTTTCAAATCGACATCCATGCCATTGTGCGACAGCAAAAACACCACTTGGGCGCCCTTGGCGCGGGCCTCGTCCACGGTCTTTTGCATGGACTCTTCCTGGATGCCAAAGCCCCAGTCGGCCATCAAATAACGCGGGTTGGCAATCGGGCTGTACGGAAAGGCCTGGCCAATGATGGCGCAAGGCACGCCATTGAGCTCGCGCATCACGTAAGGCTTGAACACGGGGTCGCCAAAGTCGTTGGTCTTGATGTTTTGGGCGATGAACTCAATCTGCCCGGCAAAGTCCTTGTCGATGATTTCCTTCACGCGCTCCTGGCCCAGCGTGAACTCCCAGTGACCGGTCATCAGCTCGACCCCCAGCAGTTTGCTGGCTTCGACCATGTCTTGGCCTTGGGTCCAAAGCGCTGTGCCCGAGCCTTGCCAGGTGTCGCCACCGTCCAGAAAAATCGCGCCGGGGCGGCTCGCCTTCATGCGTTTGACCAGGGTCGCCAAGTGCGCAAAACCGCCGACTTTGCCATACCGCCTGGCGGCCTTTTCAAAGTCAAGATGGGTCAAGGCATGGGCCTCGGCGCTGCCGGGGCGCACCTTGGCTTCTTTCAAAAGATGCTGCCCCACCAAATGCGGCAAGTGGCCTTTCATGCTGCCAAAGCCCAAGTTGACATTGGGTTCGCGAAAATAGATCGGCTTGAGCTGGGCATGGCAGTCCGTCATGTGCAAAAAATGCACGTTGCCGAATTTGGGGATGTCGTACAGGCCGTTGGATGCGGCGGCGGCGTCCGCCTCGGCGTACCGGCCCAAGCCCATGCCGGCCATGGTGGCAGCGCCAAGCACCTGGAAGAACTCACGTTTGGACAAATTCATAGTTAAGGGCTGGCTAATATATCGACAGAGAAAAAACCCGGACAAGCCGGGTTTAAAAAAGGCATTGGCGTCCAGCCGTCAGGGCCCAACGGCAGGGCCTGGCCACAAGGTCCGGTTATTCATTGACAGGTGACTTCGGGTCCAGCAGCAGGCCCACCACGTGCCGCACTTGCGCTTCATTCAGGATGCCCGCGTGGCCGGCGCGCGGCATGTTGGAACAGGCGTTGTAGGCCTTGGCGTTCCACACCTTGCCCCAGGTGTATTCCACAATCGCTTTGGATTCCGCGCTCAAGGGATCAGCCACGCCGCGAATCTTGCCGTAGTTGTACAGGCTGGGGCCAATCGTGCCAAACGAGATTTCTTTTTTGTCGATCTGGTGGCAGTTGTAGCAGTTGCCGCCATTGGCCTGGCCGGGTTCATCTGTCCAGGTGAGGCCTCGGCCGCTTTGCGCAATTTTTTCGCCTTCGCGCCAGTCGCCAATGAATTTGCCGTCGGATGGCCACCGGATGGCTTTGAGGTTCGCCGCCTCGATCCCCTTGGCGATTTTTTCATCGATGGGTTTGCCCGCCGCATCGGCCGCGCTGCACTCGCGATTCGCGTCGTCCTGCACCAGACGGTCCACTTTGACCGTCGCTTCGTCGCGGAACGATTCCTTCATGATCTTCGCAGCCAGCGCGTCCAGGTCCGCCGGGCTGGGCAGGCCAGCGCAGGCGGCAAGCAGCGTGGCCGCGCAGATTGCTACACAAAAAATAGCTGTTCGCGCAATATCCACGGGGACATAGGGTGGTTTTTTCATATCAGAGCGGTTTTGGGGAGCTGTATTTGCCATGTTGGCGCGCCCTTCAGCGCTTGATGGCAGGCGCAATCGACTCGCCGCCTTTGCCATTCACACCCAGGTACACGCCGAGCGCTATCGTCGCGTCGCTGCCAAACATCGGATACGGAAAACGTTGCTGGCGGTAACAGTCGTTCAAGCGCAATTGCATACCCCACATCTGCCCGTTGGAGACCCGGTACGCCGGCCAGGCCCCAAAGCCGTTGCCGGCACCGGGGTTTTTGGTCAGGTTGGGCAAGTCTTGCAGGCGGATGCGTTTGCCCTCCTCGCCGTGGCAGGACGCGCAGGCAAAATCATGCGTGCCGCTGCGCGCAAAAAACAGGCGCTTGCCGACTTCGTACAGGGTCTTTTCTTCCACCCGGATTTGGGGCAGGTTGAATTTCATGCCGCGCGACTCGGCTGAAATCCAGGCCGCCAGCGCCGTCACATTGTTTTGTTCTCCCCGGCCAAAGGCGGTTTTGGCAATCTCCGCGCCATTGAAGCCTTGTAGCATTTCCATGCAACTCACCAAGCGGGACTCCATGTCCTGAACTTTTTGGGTGTCGTCAAAATAACGTGGCAATTCAACAAAGGCACCTTTGACCACACCGGGACCCTTGCCCAAGTCGCATTTTTCAAGGGACTCGTTTTTGGGGCCGCGTTTTTGTGCCCAAAGGCCTTCGCCTTTGGCTTCAAACAGTTCAGCCGGGTTGCCATCGGCCAGCATGGCGCGGTATTCAGCAATGCCTTCGGCCGAGGTTTTTTGCGCCGCCGCACTGAAGGCCAGGCCACACACTAACAGGGTCAGTGCCGCTTGGGTGATGGGTTTCATGAATCAGGACACCGTGGCTTCGTCCGTGCGGGTTTCGCCGCGGTTGTCCTTCCAGGTCACGGCGACTTTGTCACCGGCCTTGGCACCTTTGATGCTGAATTGCAAAAACGGGTTTTTGGCGACCGCCGGGCCCCATTCCGCCGTCAACACGTTTTTGCCATTGAGGGTAGCGGTGACTTCAGAGATATGCCAGGCCGGAATGATTTTGCCGGCGGCGTCCCGGCGCTGCCCGGTTTCCATTTCATGGGCCATCAATACGCGGACCGTGGCGTTGCCACCGGCTGCTTGGGCGCGAATGCGCATCGGGTCTGCCATGTTGTACTCCTTGGTTTAAATTTGAATCTGCGGCGACATCAGCCGCCGCATCCGCCCAAAGTCACCTTGACCTCTTTTTTGGCGAAGAAGGCCTTGCCGTCGTTCATGATGGCCACGGCATAAACGTCTGAAGACTGGCCCATCTTGGCGCGGGTGGTCATGTTGGCGTCCACACTGTCGCTGACGTTAAAAACAGCGACCAGCGCGTTGGGGTTTTTCTCGACCAGCAAGACCAGTTGCTTGACCCCCGCCAGGGTGGTTGCAGCCCCCATGGGCACCACAGCGCCGTTTTCGGCAATGTCGGGCGCAGTCAGGGTCACGTCCTTGCTGGCCTGGGGTGCGCTGACGCCCAGGGCCTTGAGCGCATCAGCCAGATTTTTGGCCTCAAACGCAGCAGCATTGAAGGCAAAGGCATAGCCGGGGAACAGGCCTGTGCCCGCCAGCAAGCTGGCCAGCAGGGCACTTTGTTTCAAAGTTTCACGACGGGATTGCATGCGAGGCTCCTTGGAAGGGTCAGAGGTACAAAGTTTGAGGTCAATCACTTGATGCAGAGATATTCAAATTCAGGTGCATTTTGGCCTATTTGGGCGCACCTGAGGCCAGCCATTCAGCCAAGGCCCTGGCATCCGCATTGCCAATCGCCTGCGCAGGCATGGGGATGGGCCCCCAAATGCCCGAGCCGCCGTTCAGGATTTTCTCGGTCAGGTAGGCCGCTTGGCTTGGGTATTTGCCGGCGATGTCTGCAAAGGCCGGGCCGACAATTTTCTGGTTCATCGCATGGCAGGCGGTGCAGCTGTATTTTTGACTGAGGGCCATGCCGGGCGCAGCGCCAGTCGCCGCCGTCTCGTTTTTGCCGGCCGTGAATGGCGTGCCCGCCGTGTCCACACCATGTTGTGCGCCGACCAGCCGATTTTGTTCGGCCAGGTTGCCGTGGGCGTTGCGGGCATGCGGCGGAATGTCAGACACGACTTTCAACTCGGCCTTGCAATTTCTCATGCAAGTCGACCCCTTGGCGTCGGCGCTGCGCTTGCCGCCGTGTTCTGGGCCTGGCCACAGGCTGTGTGCAGTCGTCATGCCATGGCGATTGGGCATGCGGGCCTGCGCTTCGGCCATGTTCTTGTCTGACAACACAAAGTCGTCGGGCACCACGCCGCCCAGGTTCAGCAAGAAAGCAGTGACGGCGTAGACCTCGTCGGGCGCCAGCGACTTGGGCTGGGTCCAGGGCATGGCGCGGTTGATGTAGTCCCACAGCGTTGACAACGTGGCCAGCTTCATCAGCGTCGTGCGCCCCGGAAACGAATTGTTCTTCAGGCTGGCCACGCGGCCGGTTTTGACGTCGTCTGCCGTGGTGCCGCCAATCAAGGGACTGAAGACCTGGTTGGACTCACCAAATACGCCGTGGCAGGAGGCGCATTTGGCCTCCCAGACGTCCTGGCCTTGGGCCACAGAGCCCGAGCCTCGGGGCAGGCCCTTGAAGTCCGCGCGGACGTCGATGTCCCAGGCGGCGACTTCTTTGGGCGTGGCTTCGCGGCCGACGCCCGTGAACGGCATCAAAACTGAATTTTTGATAGCCAATTCGCCAGCAGTCCCCGTAGATATTGAACCACTAGCTATAAAAATAAAAGCAACCAGGGGATTGCGGCAAATCGCCCATGGGCGCAGAGACTCAGGCCAGCTGGACATTTTTCACCTCGCCGCTTTCTTGCACCTGCCAGGTCTGGATCGAATTGTTGTGGTAAATCGACCGGCTGCCCCGCACGGCGCGCGACTGCCGGTAGCTGGGCTGAACATAGCCGGTGTCGTCCATGGCGCGGCTCTGAACCAGCGCAGGTGCACCGTCCCAGGCCCAGTCGAGGTTGAAGCGCGTCAGGCACTTGCTCAACACCGGTGACTCAAGCCGCGCGACGCGCCAGTTGCGCCCGCCATCGACCGACACATCGACCCTTGTCACCTTGCCCCGGCCCGACCAGGCCAGCCCCGTGACGTTGTAAAAGCCCTGGCCCATCAACGCCTGTCCGCCCGAGGGCGTGGTGACCACGCTCTTGCATTCCTGAATGCTGGTGTATTGGCGGTGCTCGCCCGTGGGCATCAGGTCCATGTAATGCAGGGCCTCGTCCTTGGTGGCATAAGGTTTGTCGCCCAGTTCGATGCGGCGCAGGTATTTGACCCAGCTCACGCCCTGGATGCCGGGCGCCACCAGGCGCAGCGGGTAGCCGTTTTCGGGGCGCAGCATTTCGCCGTTTTGGCCATAGGCCACCAGCACTTCGCCGGAGGTGATCTGGCTCAGGGGGATGGTGCGCGTCATGCCTGCGCCGTCTGCCGCTTCGGCCAGCACGAACTGGCCTTTTTTGAAGTCCGCGCCCGCCATCTCCAGCAAGGTGATCAGCGGCACGCCGGTGAATTCGCTGCACGACAACATGCCGTGGGTGTACTGCGCGGTGGGCACGGCCACATTGCCCCATTCCATGCCGGTATTCGCGCCGCATTCGATGAAGTGGAAGCGCGACACCG
>JANYCG010000022.1 GCA_025360385.1 Burkholderiales bacterium
CAGGGTGAGCAAGTCGGGGTGTTATGGAGCTGGCTGCTGGCGCAGGGTGTGCACATCCATTTTGCGCACCGCACGTTTCGGTGGAGCAACGAGGCCTCTGGCAAAGCGGCCGTGCATTGCGTCATTGTCGGCTTTGGACTGGAAGACTTGCTTGGAAAAGTGATCTACGAATATGACGATATCAAGGGTGATCCGCACGCCGTGCCGGCAGGAAACATCAACCCGTATTTAGTGGACGCGCCTGATGTCGTGCTGCCGCGCCGGTCTTCCCCTATTTGCGCGGTTCCGCGAATGCAATCCGGCAATAAGCCGATTGACGACGGTAACTACTTGTTCACGGCGGTGGAAAAAAAGGCATTTGTCAAGCTGGAACCAGAAAGCAGAAAGTGGTTTCGTCGGTGGCTGGGCGGCGAAGAGTTCATCAATGGCATTGAACGGTGGTGTCTGTGGCTGGGTGATTGCCCACCAGTCGAGTTGCGGGCAATGCCTGAGGTGTTAAAACGCGTGCAGGCAGTCAAAACATTTAGAGCTTCAAGCAAAAGCCGTCCTACGGTTGCACTTGCGAACACGCCAACTCGCTTTCACACCGAATTCATCCCGAGGAAAACTTTCTTGGCAATGCCGCAGGTTTCGTCAGAGCGGCGTGTATTCATCCCCATCGACTTTCTTACACCGCGCGCCCTCTGCGGCGACAAACTAAGAGTCATTGAGAACGCCGGGTTATTTCATTTTGGCGTGATGAACTCGACGATGCATATGGCTTGGACACGTCAAGTGTGCGGTCGATTGAAAAGTGACTACCAATATTCGGCATTAATCGTCTACAACAACTTCCCCTGGCCCGACTTCCCCCAAAACGCCAAGCCAAATCAGCCAAAAGTCCCCGTCAATAAAACAAAGCTCGCTATAGAAACCGCAGCACAAGCCGTGCTCGACGCCCGCGCCAAATTCCAGTCCGGCCTTCAGCCCGCCACGCTGGCCGACCTGTACGACCCGCTGACCATGCCGCCCGAATTGCTCAAGGCCCATCAACGATTGGATGCGGCCGTGGACAAGGCCTACGAAGCCAGCGGCGGCAAGAAAAGCTACAAGAGCGACGCCGAGCGCGTGGCGTTTTTGTTTGAGCTGTACCAGAGGTACACCAGCCTGCTGCCGGCCGACAAGCCCAATGTGAAGCGCCGATTGAAAGTCCCCGCAGCCAAGTCATAACGGGATCGAGTCACGCCATGCCTGTTGTATTCCGCTACAAATCGTTCAGGTTTTTCTTTTACTCCAACGAAGGCAACCCGCGCGAGGCAATGCATATCCATGTGCGCGGAGCCGAGGGTGAGGCAAAATTCTGGTTGACGCCAGCGGTCTATTTGGCGGACAGTGACGGTTTTGATGCTCCCACACTGCGCGACTTGCTGCGTGTGGTGACTGCCAACAAAGATCTTATCGAAAGGACCTGGAATGACCACTTCGCCTAAAGCTGTGCGCTTCGATGACGACACGATGTGGGTCAGCCTGTCTGACGGACGCACCATCGCGGCGCCGCTGGCCTGGTTTCCGCGTTTGCTGGAGGCCGTGCCCGCGCAGCGGGCGATGGTTGAATTGAGCAGCAATGGCTTGCACTGGGATGCGCTGGACGAGGATATTTCAGTCGCCGGATTGCTCGCTGGCCAGCCGGACTTGTCGCGCCGTGCAAGGCAGCAGCCCGCTTGATCCACCCGCCCCAGGCTCCGAAGGGCGCGCGGCTGCAGATTCGCGGCGGGTGACACGCAGGCAGCCGCGCGCCCCTCGCAGCCTGGGGCCTCCCTGCCGGATAGGCCACAAGCGTTTGATCGACCTCAAATGCGGTAACTCTCCAAAGTCCCCGGATGAAAAACTCATCCACCGCCGCGCTCATCCCCCGCCACCGGCGGTACGCCGCCTGGGCGGCTCAAGAACGCCAATGCTTGCTGGTTATCGCCCTGTGCTGCCCGTCGGACGAAATAGCTGGCTGTTTGCAAAGCGGCCAACTTTTCAGCCACCGCGCTGACGATGAATTGATTCAGGGTCGTGCCATCGGCCCGGGCAAACTCAGTGACGCCTTGCTTCAAGGACGCGGGCATGCGTAGCGCATAGTTGCTGCTGGTTCCCATTTTCAAAATCCTTTCAAAAATTCCCCGGGGGTTTTAACCAAAATTCCAAAGCTGGAAGCTTGGGGCATAAAGTCGCGTAGGTTGAAGGTAATGATGCTGCTGGCTTGACCGTTGACGGCTGCCTCCAACACCATATCGTCGTCGGTGTCGCGCAATTGTGGGCGCCACAAATATTGGATTTCAATCGGAGCCAGTTTGCCGGCCAGCGCGTCCAGCAAATTGGTGATGTCGCGCACGGTGGCCCCGGCCGCTTGCATGTGCTCGGGCCTGAGCAATACGGCCTCGTATTCCAAAAACAAAGGAACGCTGCACACCATGCTGAGCTGATCCATCAGGACCCGTCGCACAATTTCTGCCGACGCTCCACGAGGGCTTCGCACAGCAGCGACAACGGTGCTGGTGTCGAGCAATACTTTCATATTGCCAGCAATATATCACTTTTGCGCTCGGCGCAGGGCTGATGGAGAAGATGCCGGTGTGCCGATCGTCGTCGGTCGCGGCGCCATGGAGCGCCCGATCCAGGTGAGCTTGCGCCGCAGGGATTTGTTCAGCGCTTGCCTAGCCCCGCCCCAGCGCCGGGAACAGCTTGATCAGGCCTTCAGACATCAGCTCCACGGCCAGCGCGGCGAGGATCAATCCCATCAGCCGCGTCATCACGTTGATGCCGGTTTTGCCGAGGAAGCGGGCAATCGGTTGCGCGGCCGTGAAGCAGGCAAAAGTGGCCAGGGCCACCACCAGGCCGTAGCCGATCAGCGTGAGCAGTTGGGGGAAATTGCGCGCCTTTTCGGCAAAGATCACCACCGTGGACATGGTGGCGGGCCCGGTCAGCAAGGGGATGGTCAGCGGCACCACGGCGATGCTGGCGCGCTCGGCGCTGCGTTCGGCGGTCTCCTGGATTTCGGCGGCGTTGGAGCGGCTCTCGGCCGGCTGCGCGTTCAACATCGACAGCGACGAGGTCAGCAGCAACATGCCACCACCGACCTGGAAGCTGGCCAGCGAAATGCCAAAAAATTCAAGAATTTGCAAGCCCAGCAAGGCGCTGATGGCAATCACCAAAAAAGCGCTGAAAGACGAAATAAATATTGTCCTGCGCCGCTGCTCGGCCGTGAACCCCAGCGTGTAGTGGATGAAAAACGGCACGATGGCCAGCGGGTTGACCACAGCCAGCAGGGTCACCAGGGGTTTGTAGTCCATCACCGGCCGCCCGCCACGTCAATGAAGGTGCCGGTGCAATAACTTGACGCGTCCGACAGCAGCCACACAATCGCCTGCGCCACCTCCAGGGTGCTGCCGGCGCGTTGCATGGGCACCAGGGGCGCCATTTGCGCGGCGCGGTCGGGCTCACCGCCACTGGCATGGATGTCGGTGTCTATGATGCCGGGGCGCACCGCGTTGACGCGGATGCCCTGGGTGGCCAACTCCTTGGCCAGGCCAACGGTGAAGGTGTCGATCGCGCCCTTGGTGGCCGCGTAATCCACATACTGGCCCGGCCCGCCCAAACGCGCGGCCACGCTGGAGAGGTTGACGATGGCACCGCCCGCGCCGCCGTGCTGGGTGCCCATGCGTTTGATGGCCTCGCGGGCGCACAACATGCTGCCCAGCACGTTGATGTCGAACATGCGCTTCAAACGCGCGGCGCCCATGGCCTCAACCCGGCAGGCGACATCGACCACGCCGGCGTTGTTGACCAGGGCGGTGATGGCCCCAAGGCGGGCATCGACTTGCGCGAACACGGCCATGATGTCGGCCTCAAGACCGACGTCGCCCTGCACGGCGATGGCGCGCCCGCCCGCCGCTTCAATCTGCTGCACCACCTGGGCGGCGGCCTGGGCGTTGTGGCTGTAATTGACGGCCACTGCATAACCTTGGGCGGCCGCCAGCACGGCGGTGGCAGCACCAATGCCGCGCGAGCCGCCGGTAACAAGGACAATCTTGGGGGCGTTCAACTTTGTCATGGTTTTTTGGGCAAAATGAGATACGGATTAAAAATGGACGCTGGCGCATGGTAGCTTCAAAGCACGAGCTTTCAGAGCACGGGGCGCAGGCACTACAACACACCGGGAGACAGACTTTGACCACCAAGATCGATTACTACTTCACGCCGCAAAGCCCCTGGACTTATTTTGGCCACGAGCGCTTCAGCGCCATCGCCAAGCTGGCCGGGGCCACCGCGCGGGTGTTGCCGGTGGACTACGGCAAAATTTTTCCACTGTCGGGCGGGCTGCCACTGGGCAAACGCTCGCCGCAGCGCCAGGCCTACCGGCTGGTTGAGCTGGCGCGGTTTCGCGATGAGCTGAAGCTGCCGATGTACATCCAGCCCAAATATTTTCCGGTGGCGGGGGACGACGCTTCGCGCCTCATCATTGCGGTGGACACGTTAGACGGCACAGCCGCCGCCATGCGCTTGTGCGCCCATGTTTTTGCGGCAGTGTGGGAGCAGGAGCTGGACATTGCAAGCGCTGACACGCTGGCCAACATCCTCACGCAAATGGGCCTGAACGCCGACCGCATCGAACATTCGCGCTGGTCGCAGTTCCAGGAAAAATACGAAGCCAACACCCAAGCCGCGATTGCCGCCAACGTGTTTGGCGCACCCAGTTACGTGGTGGAAGGCGAGATTTTCTGGGGCCAGGATCGGCTGGACTTTTTGCAGCGGCGGCTGATCCAGTCGCTTTGATCCACCGGCCTCAAACCCAACACTTGAAAGATGCTCACCATGGCTGACACCGTCCAACTCACCGCCGCTGATGGCTTTGCCTTGCCCGCCTATGTGGCCCGCCCAACCGGCACGCCCAAAGCCGCCGTCGTGGTGCTGCAGGAGATTTTTGGCGTCAACGTGCATATCCGCCAGGTGGCGGACGTTTATGCGGCAGCGGGTTATCTGGCGGTGGCGCCGGCCACCTTTCACCGCGTCAAACCCGGCGTGGATCTGGGCTACACGATGGACGACATGGGTGCCGGGATGGCCTTGAAGGCGGCGGTGGAGGCCCTGAGCCCACCTGGCGTGTTGCAAGACATCCGGGCCGCCGTGGACTACGCGGCAGCGGCATTAGGGGCCGGGGGCAAGGTCGGCGTGGTCGGTTATTGCTGGGGCGGGCTGCTCACGTGGCGTTCAGCCTGTTTGCTCAGCGGCATCAGCGCGGCCGTGCCGTACTACGGTGGTGGCATGACCGTGGGCACCGAGCCTGCCCGCAGTGCACGCTGCCCGGTCTTGTGCCATTTTGGCGAGCTGGACAAACACATCTCGCAAGACAGCGTGGCCGCGTTCAAGGCGGGCCAGAGCGGCAAAACGCCGCCGGTGGCGGTGCAGGTCTACGCCGCCGACCATGGTTTCAATTGCGACCACCGAGGCTCTTACGATCCGGCTGCGGCTGAGCTGGCCCGCACGCGCACGCTGGCGTTTTTTGCCAAGCACCTGGGCTGAGGTTTTGCGGCGCTGGGGGCTGGCTTTGGCGCAGCCTTTTCGCGCCCGAATCAGCCCCAAGCGGATTGACGACACTCAGCGCAGCTTGTTTTTGCCGGCTCAAAGGCAATTGCGCCAAAGTTCCCGTCAGATAAGCATAGTGTGCTATTGAAAATATATCTTCGAGAAGCGGCATCCCCTTCGCTACGCCATGGTCAAACTGCACTATTACCCAAGCAACGCCTCAATGATCCCGCACATCGTGCTGGAAGAGCTGGGCATCCCGTTTGAACTGGTGCTGGTGGACCGCAGCCAGAACCTGCACAAAAGCGCGGACTACCTCAAGCTCAACCCGAATGGCAAGATCCCGACGCTGGTGCAATCCACGCCGGGCGAGCCAGACCTGGTGCTGTACGAAAGCGCCGCCATCTGCCTGCACCTGGCCGACACGCACCATTCCGACGCCAAGCCTGCGGGAAATTTGATGCCGCCCCTGGGCAGCGCCGCCCGCGCCCATGCCTACAAATGGCTGCTGTGGCTGGCCGACACCTTCCAGCCCGACATCATGATGTACTACTACCCCGAGCGGTACGTGGCCACCAGCGACCTGGCCGTGGTGGGCGGCGTGAAGGCGCAAGCCCAAGCCCGCATCCACGGCCATTTGGCGCAACTGGATTCAGCGCTGGCGCGCTCAGCATTCAGCGCAAGACCCACCCAAGACTTTGCGGATGCCGAACCCACAGAACCCGACGCAGCCGTCGGCTCCGTGGATGGGGGTCACTGGTTTTTGGGCCAGCGATACACCGTGGTTGACCCCTATGTTTTCACGCTGTGCCGCTGGACACGAAACTTCGACACCGGCCCGGCGCGGTCTTTCCCCCACCTCGGCCCCTACCTGCAACGGATGGTGGCCCGCCCCGCCGTGCAACGTGTGTGTGTCCGTGAAGGTCTGCAGCCGCAGTGGGTGTGAGGGTGGTGTGCGTGGTGAAGACCTTGATGGCGTTGATGGCGTAAAACGCGCATCGCCCTCACCGCCCGCTGCGCGCCAAATACCGCTTGCGCCAGAAAAACAGCGAGGTCGCAGCGGCAATCATGAGCATGGCGCCAAAGGTCCACCAGAACGCGGCCGGTTTGTGGATCAGCGGCATGAATTCAAAGTTCATGCCGAAGAAGCCGGTGATCAGGTTCAGCGGCAAAAAGATGGCGGTTAGCACGGTCAGCGTGCGCATGATGTCGTTGGTGCGGCTGCCTTGCACGCTGAAGTGGATTTGCACGGCCGTTTCGGCGCTTTGCTCCAGGCGGCGCACGTGGTGCACCACGCGCTCTATGTGTTCCAGCACGTCGCGCGAACGCACATGCAGCAGTTCACGCTCACGGGCCAGGGCGGGGGTGTCGGCGTCAGGCCAGGTTTTGAGCGCCTCGATCCAGTCTTGCACGGCGCTGCGCTGGTCTTCACAAATCTCGTCCAGGTAATGCAGGCTGCGCCTGGCCTCCAGGAGCGAGCGCCAGTTGTTGAAGCGGGTTTGCGGGTTGATGAGCTCGCTCTCCCAATGGTCCAATTGGTGGGTGAGTTCGCGGCGCAGCTCCAGGAAACCATCGACCATCTGGTTGACCACCCGCAGCATCAAGTCGGCCGGGCTGGCGGGCAGGCGCGCGCCAGTGGTGCGCGCCTCAGGGGAACCGGACGCACCCGGCATGGCCGCTGCCACAGCACCGCTGGCGCTGGCCCCAGACGCGGCGGCCAGCAACTTGCTGGCATAGGCGTCGCGCACCGCGCAGTCAGCCGGATGGACGGTGAGCAGCACCCGGTCAAACACCGCAAAACCGACCGGGCTGGTGTCGACGCGCCGCAGCACAGGCGGGCCGCCACGGGGCAGCGGCCGCACGGCGGATTGATTCGACGGGCTGACCGAGGATGCGCTCATCAGCGGCGTGTTCGGGGCAAGCCCTGGGGCCGGGGCGGCAAGGCTGGAAAGCCCGACTTGCGGCGAGGGCGCGCCGGCCGAGCCCGCCGCCAGCCGACGAAACACCAGCAGGTCGTATTGGGAGGTGAAGTCGTAATGTGAGGGCAGGTAGGGATTGAGCAGGTCGGAGACATGCAAGTCCACCAGCGAGGTGCCGCACAAGGCTTGCAAGCTGGCCTGCACTTGCGCCTGCTGCGCGTCAAACTCTTCCCGCACGCAGGCGATCCAGACAAAGCCTGCGCTGGGCAAATGCTGCGGTAGCTGGTGGATTTCAGACACGCCAGCGGCGCTGATGTTGAAGGTGCGCATGGATCAAGCCAAAATTTCTATTGTGCCAAATGTTCTTATCAAATATGGGTAGTTAGCTACTATTTTTGAAGCAGACGCGCCGCGTCACGGGCAAAATAAGTCAACACGCCGTCGGCCCCGGCGCGTTTGAAGGCCAGCAGGCTTTCCATCATCGAGGCGTCGTGGTCGAGCCAGCCGTTCAATGCCGCCGCCTTGAGCATGGCGTATTCGCCCGAGACCTGGTAGGCGAAGGTGGGCACCTTGAATTCGTCTTTGACGCGGCGCACGATGTCCAGGTAGGGCATGCCGGGTTTGACCATCACCATGTCGGCGCCCTCGGCGATGTCGATGGCCACCTCGCGCAGCGCCTCGTCGCTGTTGCCAGGGTCCATCTGGTAGACCTTTTTGTCGGCTTTGCCCAAGTTGGCAGCCGAACCCACCGCCTCGCGGAACGGGCCATAAAAGGCGCTGGCGTATTTGGCGCTGTAGGCCATGATGCGGGTGTGGATGTGGCCACTGGCCTCCAGTGCCGCTCGAATTGCGCCAATCCTGCCGTCCATCATGTCGCTGGGAGCGACGATGTCCACACCGGCTTTGGCCTGCACCAGCGCCTGCTTGACCAGCAACTCGACGGTGGCGTCGTTGACGATGTAGTTGGCGTCGTCCAGCAAGCCGTCTTGCCCATGGCTGGTGTAGGGGTCCAGCGCCACGTCGGTCATGATGCCCAAGCCGGGGAAACGTTTTTTGAGTTCTTTGACCACCCTGGGGATCAGGCCTTTGGGGTTGAAGGCTTCGCGCCCGTCGGCTGTTTTGAGGCGCTGGTCCAGCACCGGAAACAGCGCCATCACCGGGATGCCCAGGCCGACGCATTCCTCGGCCACTGGCAGCAGCAAATCGAGGCTGAGGCGCTCGACACCCGGCATGGATTTGACGAGCTGCCGCTGGTTTTTGCCGTCGACCACAAACACCGGGTAAATCAGGTCGTGCACGCTCAAGGCGTGTTCGCGCACCAGGTTGCGGGTGAAGGGGTCACGGCGCAGGCGGCGCGGGCGCGCAAGCGGAAAAGTGGCGGGCTGGATCATGATGGATGCCTTAAAAAGACGAATTTCCCTGTGGTCTTTGGGGTGATTGAATAGGGGAAACCCGCTGATTGTCACCGGATAGACATATTTTTGACCTAGGCACTTGAAACATACACCAATGTTTGCTAAATTCCGTCGCGGGTGGTTCACCACCCCCCGCTTTTCCTCCCTGAGCGGGGCCTTGATGTGTGACAGCAAATAGGCTTACTGCCCCGGCCCTGTGCCGGGGTTTTTTTTTGCCTTGGAGCGGGCGATGCGGGTCAAATGCCCAAGCGGGCACGGGTGCCGCGCCTGGCACTTCTTCCCTGGCAATGGATCTCTGATGGCAGCCAGCAGCCCGGTGCCAATGCCAGTTCCCATCACATAAACTGCCGTCATGCTCTGGATCAAATCCCTTCACATCGTCTTCGTCGCCAGCTGGTTCGCCGGTCTGTTTTATCTGCCGCGCATTTTTGTCAATCTGGCGCTGGTGCCGGTCGGTTCAGTGGCGGAGCGGGAACGCTTGCTGTTGATGGCCGACAAACTGTTGCGTTTCATGGGGCCGCTGGCGGTGTTGGCCCTGGGGTTTGGGCTTTGGTTGTGGCTGGGTTACGGCATTGGAAAGGGGCCTGGCAATGGCTGGCTGCACGCCAAGCTGGGGGTGGTGCTGCTCGTCATCGGCTACCACCACGCCTGCAGCAGTTTGCTGAAAAAATTTGTGGCGGGCACCGATCGGCGCAGCCACACCTGGTACCGCTGGTTCAACGAGGCGCCTGTTTTGCTGCTGCTGTGCGCCGTGATTTTGGTGGTCGTCAAGCCGTTTTGACGGTGCAGCAGGCCACATGAAACCAATGGCCCCCTTGGCAGCTCAAAGCCACTGCGCCTGCACTTTGGCAGGCCAACAAAATGGCCCTGCATAAAACCTCAGCCGCGCCGCTGTCGGTGATCTACGCCGGCCTGATTGCCTACGCCAGCCTGTTCCCGTTTGCCGACTGGCGCGACCAGGGCATCATCCCGCTGGCCTTCATGTGGCAAGGCCTGCCGCGTTACTGGACGGCGTTTGACCTGGCCGTCAATGTTGCCGGCTACGCGCCCTTCGGTTTTTTGCTGGCCTTGAGCGCCCTGCGCACTGGGCGTGGACGCCATGCCGTGCTGGTTGCCACACTGGTGGCCGGGTTGACCTCCTTGGCCATGGAGACGCTGCAAACTTATTTGCCGGCCCGCGTGCCTTCTAACCTGGACTGGGCGCTCAATACCCTGGGGGCCTTTGCTGGCGCCGGTGCCGCCAGTGCGCTGGAGCGCATGGGCGCGTTGGCGCGCTGGAGCCGCCTGCGCGAGCGCTGGTTTGTGCCCCGCGCCCGTGGCGTTCTGGTGCTGCTGGCCTTGTGGCCGGTGGCGCTTTTGTTCCCCACGTCAGTGCCGCTGGGCCTGGGCCAGGTGCTGGAGCGCCTGGAGGTCAACCTGGCTGATTTGTTGCACCACACGCCGTTTCTGGACTGGTTGCCGGTGCGCGACGTGGAGTTTCAACCCCTGGTGGCCAGCGCCGAAGCCCTGTGTGTGATGCTGGGCGTACTGATCCCCTGCCTGCTGGCCTTTTGCATTCTCAAAAGTGCCCTGCGCCGTGCCGTTTTCACGCTGTTGATCCTGGCCACGGGCATTGCCGTCACGGCGCTGTCTGCGGCCTTGTCGTTTGGCCCGTCGCACGCCTGGGCCTGGCTTGGGCCGCCCGAGCAGGTCGGTTTGGCCGTCGGGGCAACCGTGGCGCTGGTGCTGGTTTGGCTGCCCGGTCGGGCCAGCGCTGCACTGGTGTTGCTGTGCACCGGCATCTACCTGAGCGTGCTGAACCAGGCCCCGGTCAGCCCGTATTTTGAGCAGACGCTGCAAGCCTGGGAGCAGGGTCGCTTTATCCGCTTCCACGGGCTGGCGCAATGGGTGGCGTGGTTGTGGCCCTATGCCACGCTGGGGATCGTGATGGTGCGGGTGAGCGGCCGGGAAACCAGCGCTTGACGGGTGCCTTTGCAGGATCAGGCGGGCTTGGCCTGATCCGCGTGGCCTGATCCGCGTGGCCTGATCCGCGCCTTGCCTGTTGCAAAGGCCAATAAAATGGGGGATGAATCAAATTGCACCCCATCCAGACTCCGATCCGCCAGCCAGCCCAAGCACTGCACCCGCCACTTACTACCAGCGCCACATTTTCTTTTGCCTCAATGAGCGCAAAAACGGCGAAGAAAGTTGCGCCCAACACCAGGCCCAGGCGGGCTTTGACCGCTGCAAATCGCAGGTCAGGGCCGCCGGCCTTGCAGGCGTGGGCAAGGTAAGGGTGAACAAGGCAGGCTGCCTGGACCGCTGTGCTGCAGGGCCTGTCGCGGTGGTCTACCCGGAGGCGGTCTGGTACAGCTATGTGGACGCGCACGACATCGACGAAATTGTGGAGTCGCACCTTAAAAACGGCCAAATCGTCACCCGATTGCTGGTGCCAGCACACTTGGGGCGTTGACGTGATGGACGCGGTCGGTGAAGCATGAGCCGTTCGCCCTGAGCCTGGCCAAGGGTTCGACTGGCTCCAGCCGAACGGCACTTGGGCCGTCACAGGGCCGGGGCAACAAGTTGGCCGGGAAACCGGCCGGTCTAAATTTGTGCGCCAATACACCGAATTTATTTATAAAATAACTATATTTATACAAATATTATTTTAATATGCAGTGAAATTCCCACAAATAAAGCATTTATAGCTATGTTATAAGTAGCAATAATGCATTATTATTCACCAATTTGTAAAAATAAAACGACATTAAACGTCATTTAAATTCTAAATCAATGAAAATTTTTCGCCCTGCAGTCGCCAGTCTGGCCTTGTTGCTCAGTTTTGCAAGTTTTGCCCAGGCGCCCGTTGCGCCGGAAATCGCTGCCAAGTCCTATTTGCTGTTGGACGTCACCTCCGGCCAGATGCTGGCGGAAAAAGATATCGACTCCCCGGTGGAGCAAGCCTCGTTGACCAAACTGATGACCGCCTACCTGGTGTTTGACGCCCTGCGCAGCAAAAAAATTGACCTGGCCCAGACCCTGCCGGTGAGTGAACGCGCCTGGAAAATGCCCGGCAGCCGCATGTTCATTGACCCCAAGATGAAGGTGCCGGTCGAAGACCTGATCAAGGGCATGATCGTGCAAAGCGGCAACGACGCCACCCTGGCTCTGGCCGAAGGCGTGGGCGGCACAGCCGAGCGTTTTGTGCAGCTCATGAACGAGCAGGCCAGGGGTTTGGGCATGAAGGCCACCCGCTATAAAAACCCGGAAGGCCTGACCGAACCCGGCCACACCACCACGGCGCGCGACCTGAGCATTCTGGCGACCCGCCTGATGCGCGATTTTCCGCAGTACGTGCACTACTACGCCCTCAAAAAATACCGCTACGAGGGCACACCCGCTGCCAACGACAGCAACCGCAACCTGCTGCTGTTCCGCGACCCGACCGTCGATGGCCTGAAAACCGGCCACACCGACGCGGCCGGTTATTGCCTGATCGCCACCGCCAAACGCGACATGCCGGGCCTGGGCGCGGGCGCTGCGCCTGGCGCGCGC
This sequence comes from Burkholderiales bacterium, assembly GCA_025360385.1. Taxonomy (GTDB): domain Bacteria; phylum Pseudomonadota; class Gammaproteobacteria; order Burkholderiales; family Burkholderiaceae_C; genus JANYCG01. Next base: position 12,419 of record JANYCG010000022.1, read on the forward strand.
CGCTTGTTGTCGGTGGTGTTGGGGGCCAGCAGCGAAAACGCCCGTGCCAATGAATCGCAAAAGCTGCTCAACTGGGGCTACACCGCCTTTGAAGCCGTCAAACTGTTCGAGGCCGGCCAGGCCGTTGCCACCCCCGCCGTCTGGAAGGGCAAAGCCGCCACCGTCAAATTGGGCCGCACCCAGCCCATCGTCGTCACCGTGCCCGCTGGCAGTGCCACCCAACTCAAAATCCAGATCGCCCGTGCCGACCCGCTGGTGGCCCCCTTCACGCAGGGCCAGCAGATCGGTACGCTCAAAGTGATGTTGGGCGAACAGCTGGTGTCCGAAGTGCCTTTGCTGGCGCTTGAAGCCGTTGAACAGGCGGGCATTTTTGGCCGGGCCTGGGACGCCATCCGGCTGTGGATCAAGTGACATTTCCATGACAGCTTGAGCAGGGGTTTGAGGCCTTGCCTTCGCCTTTTGTGTGTCTATGATGGTGCTTTGCCTGCACCGCCCCGAAAGCCACCGCCATGAACCACAGCTTGACCCGCGTCGCCTTGCCAATGACTTTCATGACACGCGGGCTTGCGCCTGGCGTCGTGACAATTTTCTCTTTCGCGTCAATTTGCTTGTCCACGCTCGGCAGCGCCAGCGCTGTTGAAGTCAAACTGCGCCTGCTGGAGACCACCGACATCCACATGAACCTGATGAGTTACGACTACTACCAGGACAAGGCCACCGATCAATATGGTTTGTCGCGGGCGGTGACGCTCATCAAGGCGGCGAAGGCTGAAGGCCCCAACAGCCTGTTGTTTGACAACGGCGATCTGTTGCAGGGCAACCCGATGGGCGACGTGCTGGCCAAGATCAAGCCGCTCAAAGACGGTGATGTGCATCCGGCCTACAAGGTGATGAACCAGCTCGGTTATGACGCAGGCAACCTGGGCAACCACGAGTTCAATTACGGCCTGCCGTTTTTGCGACGCGCCCTGGCCGGAGCCAACTTTCCCTACGTGAACGCGAACGTGTTTCTGGATGAAAAAGGCGTGGCGGTTGGGGCCGAGACACATGCCTTCACGCCGTATTTGATTTTGACCCGCCAGTTCACGGACACCCAGGGCGCCAAACACACGTTCAAAATTGGCGTGATTGGTTTCGTGCCGCCGCAAATCATGCAGTGGGACAAAGCCAACCTGGAAGGCCGCGTCACCACCAAAGACATGGCCGACATGGCTAAAAAATACGTGCCTGAGATGCGGGCCAAAGGCGCGCAATTGGTCATCGCGATCCCGCATTCAGGGTTTGAGAAAGGCGATGTGGGCCAGCTGGGCGAGAACGCGGTGTCCAAACTGGCCGACGTCCCCGGCATTGACGCGATTCTGTTTGGCCATGCGCACGCCGAGTTCCCCAGCAAGGCCTTAGCCGGGCACCCCAAGGCCGATGTGGAGCGCGGCACCATCAATGGCATTGCGGCCGTGATGCCAGGGCGCTGGGGCGACCACCTGGGCGTGATTGATCTCACGCTGGACAACAGCAGCGGGGCCTGGACGGTCAAAACCAGCCAGTCGTCCATCCGCCCTATTTTTGACCGGCTTGCCAAAAAATCCATTGCCGACGCGGACGGCATGGTGGACCAGGCGGTGGCCGAAGAACACGCCCAAACGCTAGAGTACGTGCGCAACAAAGTGGCGGTCAGCAGCGCCCCCATCTACAGCTACTTTGCCCTGGTGGAGGACGACCCGTCGGTGCAAATCGTCAGCAACGCGCAAATCGCCTACGTGAAACGCGCTTTTGTCGGCACCGACTATGAAAAGCTGCCCGTTTTGAGCGCTGCCGCGCCCTTCAAATCGGGTGGCCGCCAGGGCTGGGCCTACTACACCGACATTCCCGCCGGGCCGTTGGCGGTGAAAAACGTGGCTGACCTCTACATTTATCCGAACACGCTCAAAGCCGTGTTGGTCAATGGCGCTCAAGTCAGGGAGTGGATCGAGATGTCGGCGGGGCAATTCAACCAGATCACGCCGGCCAGCGCGGGCGGCGCAGCCCAACAGCCGCTGGTGAATGACGCCTTTCCGTCGTACAACTTTGACACCATCGACGGCGTGACGTATGAACTCGATTTGACCCAGCCTGCCAAATACGCCGTCAATGGCAGCCTGGCGCAGGCCAGCGCGAATCGCGTCAAGAACCTGAAGTTTGACGGCCAGCCCATTAACCCGGTCGCCAAATTTGTCGTGGTGACCAACAATTACCGCGCCTATGGCGGCGGAAATTTCCCTGATTTGAAAGCCGACAAAGTCATTCTGGATGCGCCCGACGAAAACCGCCAGGCGCTGGTCGAGTTTCTGCAAATGTCGGATGCGCTCTCGCCCAACAAACAAGTCAACCCTGCGGCCGATGGCAACTGGCGCATCTTGCCCGTGCAGGGCGTCAAAATGACTTTTTTAAGCGCCTCGGCCGCAGTCAAATACCTGGTCGGCCACCCCAACATCAAGCTGCTCAAAGACAATGGGGATGGCTCGGCCTTGTATGAGTTGGGCCGGTGAGCGCAAATAATGCCCCAGGCCGTTTGACGACCGGTTCAATTCAGCTTATAATCAAAGGCTCTGCCCAAATTTTTGGCGGAGTTTATTAACTGTCTCTCATCGGCGGCCCTTGAAGCCTGCCAAAACAACGCGTCAACCAATTGAAGTGGGCGCGGTGAGAGTTACGAAAGAAAACAATGAGTCAAAGCAATCGCTTAGGGTTGCTGGGGCGCAAGGTTGGCATGATGCGTTTGTTCACCGATGAAGGGGATGCGATCCCTGTCACGGTGGTCGACGTTTCAAACAACCGCGTGACCCAGGTCAAGACCCAGGAGAATGACGGCTACGTGGCCTTGCAGGTCACGTTTGGCGCACGGCGTGCATCGCGTGTCACCAAGCCCGCCGCTGGCCACCTTGCCAAAGCAGGGGTTGAAGCCGGTGAAATCATCCAGGAATTCCGCCTCACCCCTGAAGCCGCCGCTGCTTACGCCGCAGGCGCAGTGGTGCCGGCTGGTGCGGTGTTTGCAGTGGGCCAAAAGGTTGACGTGCAAGGCACCTCCATCGGCAAAGGCTTTGCCGGTACCATCAAACGCCACAAAATGAGCTCGCAGCGCGCGTCGCACGGCAATAGCCGTTCGCACAATGTGCCGGGCTCCATCGGCATGGCGCAGGATCCGGGGCGTGTGTTTCCCGGCAAACGCATGACGGGCCATTTGGGCGACGTCACCAAAACCACGCAAAACCTGGACGTGATCCGCATTGACGACGTGCGCGGTCTGTTGATGATCCGCGGTGCCGTTCCTGGCTCAGCCGGCGGTTTTGTGACTGTTCGCCATGCGATCAAAGTCAAGGCCCGCAACGAAGCCACCTCTAACGCCAATACGGCCAAAGGAGCGAACTGATGCAAGTCGAACTCCTGAACGACCAAGGCCAGGCGACGTCAAAATTTGACGTGCCCGAGACCGTGTTTGGCCGCGCTTACAACGAAGACCTGGTACACCAGGTCGTGGTGGCGTTCCAGGCCAATGCGCGCCAGGGCACCCGTGCCCAGAAAGACCGCGAACAGGTCAAGCACTCCACCAAGAAGCCATTCAAGCAAAAGGGAACGGGCCGCGCCCGGGCCGGCATGACGTCCTCGCCCCTGTGGCGCGGCGGCGGTCGGATTTTCCCGAACATGCCGGATGAAAACTTCAGCCACAAGATCAACAAAAAGATGTACCGCGCCGGTATGGCGTCCATCTTCTCGCAACTTGCGCGCGAAGGCCGTTTGGCCGTGGTTGATTCCATGACTGTGGATTCGCCCAAAACCAAACCGTTGGCGGCCAAGTTCAAGGCCATGAATCTGGAGTCCGTGTTGGTCATCGCCGATGAAATCGACGAAAACCTGTACCTGGCTTCACGCAACCTGGTGAACATTCTGGTGGTTGAGCCCCGTTACGCTGATCCGGTGTCGCTGGTGCATTACCGCAAGGTGCTGGTCACCAAGGCCGCGATGGACAAACTCAAGGAGATGTTCGCATGAGCCACGGTCCCAATTTAGCAAAATTCGACGAAGGCCGCCTGATGCAGGTTCTGGTCGCGCCCGTGGTGTCTGAAAAAGCCACCATGATCGCTGAAAAGAGCAACACGGTGACTTTCAAAGTGCTGCAAGACGCCACCAAATATGAAATCAAGGCTGCTGTGCAGTTGATGTTCAAAGTTGAGGTCAAAGACGTGGCGGTTGTCAATACCAAAGGCAAAACAAAGCGTTTTGGCAAATCCATCGGTCGTCGCGACAACATTCGCAAAGCCTATGTGACGCTCAAACCCGGCCAAGAGCTGAACATTGGCGGGGAGGCTGCCTGAAAGGGCGTAATACATCATGGCTGTCATTAAAATGAAACCAACCTCACCAGGCCGTCGTGGCGTGGTGAAGATTTCCCGTGATCACCTTTACAAGGGTGA
>JANYCG010000078.1 GCA_025360385.1 Burkholderiales bacterium
GACGGCCAATGCCATGGCGGCGGACCGCCAGGACTGCCTGGATGCCGGCATGAACGACCATATCGGCAAACCGATTGCGATTGACCAGGTGGTGTCCGTCATATCGCGCTGGGTCAAACGCTCGCGCAGGGCAGCGCGGCCGCAGGCGGGTGAGGCGCTTGACTCGCAGGCAACGGGGCAGTTTGCGGTGCCGCCCGCTGAGCCCATCACGGTCGATGTCACTACAGCACTGGCCCGCATGGGTGGCAACAAGACGCTGTACGAACGCGCCCTGCGGCAGTTTGTCGCAGAGTTGGCCAGCTTCCCCCATCGGCTGCATGCGTTGTTGGATGCCGCAAGGTTTACCGAGGCACGGGATGTGGTGCATGGCGTCAAGGACATGAGCGCGACCTTGGGTGTGGGGGCCTTGTCTGCCAAGGCCGATGCAGTCGAGCGGGCGCTGAAGCAGCAGCCCGGCCAGAGTCCGCCTATCGACAGTTTGCAACAACTCCAATTTGCGCTGTCTGCCGCATTGCCCGTGTTGGAGCGGGTCTTGGAAGAGTTGGCTCCGCCAAATCCGGTGCTGAATGCAAATACAAATGCAGTTGCAAATGCAGCGCCCGGAGAAACACCCCTACCCGCCGGTGTGTCCGACGCAGACCGCGCCGCGTTCAAAGCAGGTGTGGTCAATATGCTGGCCATGCTCAAAGCCTCTGACATGGCCGCCATGGACTTGCAAAGCCAACTCGCGCCTGTTGGCAATCAACTCAGTCCGATCCTGTTTGCGTCTTTAAGTGAGGCCATTGCCAGGCTTAACTTTGCGGCGGCAGAACCGGTGTGCGAGGCGTTGTTGGTTGATCTGACCTGAACAAACGCCTCATGGCCTCATGGCCTCATGGCCACGGTGCCACGGGGCCACAGGGCCTCAACGATGTTTGCCCGGCCTGTGGCGCGGACTGCGTGACCGCGTTTATGCTGCAGACGCAGCGACACCGGCTCCAGCATCCGATGCGGCCCTGCGGTCGCGCACCGCTGACATCAGGCCGGGCTGGAGCGGGTCCAGTTGCACGCCAGGGTTACGCAGGTCGACGGCGAAGCCAGTCCCTTGTATGGCCTGGCGCAGACCCATCACCACCCACCCCGTTCCAGCCACAACTCGACTTGCGCCAGCTTGTCAACGCCCCAAAACATTTCACCGTCCACGATGATGGTGGGGGAGCCGAATACGCCGGCCGCCAGCGACGCGGCGACTGCGTCACGCAGCAGTTGCGCAGCCCCGGCGCTTTGCACAGCGGCAACCAGGCCTGCTCCTGAAATAGGCGCTAATCGCATCACAATATCAGGGGCATTCAGTGCTTGGCCTGCCTGGGGCGCGGTGAACGAGGCAAGGGCGGCCAGCGACGAAGGCTCCGACAGGTCGATCCCTTTCACCCAATAAGCATTGAGCAAGGCCTGTGCCAAGGGCTTGGCCTGTTCAGGATGGTGGCGCTGCGCCCAGGCATAGGCCCGGCCACATGGCAGTGGGTTCATCATGGGTGCATCTGGCGGGCGCCCAAGCCTGATGCCATGCAGGCGGGCATAACGGCGCACGTCCTTGGATGTGTACGGGCCTTTGAGCGGCGTGTCCAGCAGGGGCTTCAGGCCCATCACCTTCATGACGGAAATGCCCAGCAGCATGGGGTGCCAGTTGACCGTGCGGCCATGCTTTGCAGCGATGGCGTCAATGCGCAGCGAGGCGAAATAGCCGAAGGGCGAAATGAAGTCGAAATAAAAATCCAGCGGTGCTTTGGGTTCCATGGCTTGGTGTCGAAGTGGCACAGCGCTATATTTTATATAACAAGCTATTCATATGCTGTAGGGACATAGGCACTTTACGTGGCATACGTTGTCAGCCATGGCAGCGCATGCAGCGCCGCCATGCCGGCCATCAGCGTGAGCAGCAAGTTGCCCCGGGTTTTCAGCGCCACACCAAAAGCGATGGCCGCAGCGGCGTAACGGGGCCACTGCTCCAGGCCTGCAACATGACCGCCGACCATCATCACGCCACTGAACACTATGGCGCCAAATATGCCTGGCACCATCAGCTTGAGGGCATGGGTCAGCCACGCTGGCATCTCGCGGTTGGCGAACAGCCCGATGAAAGAGTAACGGATCAAAAATGTGCCGACCGCCAGGGCCAGCACAATGGCCCAGCTTTGCAGGGTGCTCATGAGGCTTCCCCGTTGCCGGGGCGGCGGCCCAGTAGTTTTTCTGCCGCCAGCCCGCCCGCCAAGCCCAGCAGGCAGGCTGCAATCAGGCCCAGCTTCAGGGGCATGGCAAACAGCAGCAGGCTGGCCGCGCCGCCGACCAGGGCCGACATGGCCATCGGAAGGCTGCGGATCGACGTGGCGATGATGGCGATGAAGGACAGGGGAATGGCAAAGTCCAGCTGCCAGCTGGTGGGCACAATGTTGCCGGCAAAAATGCCGATGGCGCAAAACAGCACCCAGAACGGCCAGATCATGCAGGACAAGCCGGCGTAATAGGCCATCAGATGCCCGTGAGCGGGGTCGCCAGGCGTGGCCTCGATGCGCTTCTGGACGAAAGCATAGGTGTTGTCCACCAGAAAAAATGCCGCCGCCATGCGCTGGCGGGTGCTCAGGTGGCGCAGTTTGGGCGCCAGTGCCGCGCTGTAAACGGCCATGCGCAGGTTGATGACGCAGCCTGACAACACAGCGACCCACAGGGAGGCGGAATTTTGCAGAAACTGGGTCATCACAGCCTGCGACGAACCGCCAAACACCAGAGCAGGCATGGCCAGTGCGGCACCCGTGCTCAAGCCAGCGTTGACCGATGCCACGCCGCAGACCAGGGCAAAAGGCAGGTAAGACGGCACGATCATCACGGTGTCGCGAACACCGGCCAAAAAGGCTGCGCGTGCGCCAGGGTTGTTCAGGTACATGGGCCAATGCTAAACGACAAAATTGGGGCCCGAAGTTGGGATTGGCTTGGGCTGGTATTGGCGCCGCAGGGGAGCATGGCTTGAATTGATTGATCAGTTGTCGTACAACATGGCGCGACACACTTCAAACGGGAGGTATTCGGACCAGCTTCGGGCTTGAAAATCGCCTTCCTGAGGAATACCGCCAATGTTTGCACGTGCCGGGTACCCCAACTCAGAGATTTCGAAACATGAAAGCGCGCTTTCGCCCCAGGCCAGCGTTGCAAAGTCTCGCCATGGTGCCCGCCGTGTTTGTGAATTCGCAGCTGGCCGGCTGCGATGGCCTGGCGTCCGGCACCCAGGACGCCATCGGTGGAGAGTTTTGATTGAGCGGTGATGGTCGCTTTAAATTAAATAGCATGCTGTGCTTTGCTAAAGCGGACTACAGCTACTTTTTGGCGTGACTGCGTGCATTGCGCAGACGCTCGCGGCTGTTCGACAAATGGGTGCGCATGGCGGCTCGGGCGGCGTCCGGGTCTTGGTTGCGGATGGCGGTGTAGATGCTTTCATGTTCGCCGTGCACGCGCTGCAAGTACACCAGGCGGCCTTCGGGCGCCGTGTGAAGGGTGTTGACGCGGGTGCGCGGGATGATCATGGTGCCCAGGTAGGTCATCAGCTCGGCAAAGTGCTGATTGCCGGTGGCGCGGGCGACTTCGAGGTGGAACTGGAAGTCGGACGGCACAGCGTCGGAATCCTGCTTCATGGACGCCTGGAAGCTTTTGAGCGCCGCCTGCATCACCTCCAGATTGGCCTTGGTGCGACGTTGTGCGGCCAGGCCGGCGGCTTCAGTTTCCAGGCTGATGCGCAGTTCCAGTACCGAGATGACGTCTGCCACCGTGGCCAAATCCTGATCGGCGATTTTGAAGTTGCTGCTGGACTGCTGCGCCATCACAAAAGTGCCTATGCCGTGTCGCGTTTCGACCAGGCTGGCGGCTTGCAGTTTGGACAGGGCCTCGCGCACCACGGTGCGGCTCACGCCGAAGCGGGCCATGAAGTCAGCCTCGGTGGGCAGCTTGTCGCCCGGTTTCAATTGGCCGTCGCGGATGTTGGCGGTGAGGTCTTCAACCACTCCAGTGACCAGGCCGCGGACTGGGCGCAGGCGGGCAGCAAGTGGGGGTGAAGCGGCGGCGGTGGTGGTTTTTTTCATTGGGGTATCAAAAACCTGTTGACAGGGAATTTCAAATCATTAGAATCGAATGTTGTCAGACAACATACAACTTGTCAAACACAATTTGCAGGTTCTTTGGTTCACGGTCAACGGGTTCACATCCACACAGCAACGACGCAATGCCATGACGATCAAACTTCACAACCGTATTTTGATGACCGGGGCCGCCGGTGGCCTTGGCAAGGCCATGCGCGAACGCCTGAAAGCCAATTGCACCGTGCTACGCCTGTCTGACAAGGCGGACTGTGGCCCCGCACAAGCGGGTGAAGAAGTTATGTTGGCCGACCTGGCCGATGCCGATGGGGTGCATGCCATGTGTGCCGATGTCGATGCCGTAGTGCATTTTGGCGGCTTCTCGGTCGAGGGCAAATTCGACGGCATCCTGCAAGGCAACATCATCGGTGTTTACAACCTGTATGAAGCTGTGCGCAAGCAGGGCATCAAGCGCGTGCTGTTCGCCAGTTCCAACCATGTGACGGGTTTTTACAAGCAGTCTGAAACCATCAATGCCAGCCATCCGCCACGGCCCGACAGCCTGTACGGTGTCAGCAAGGCCTTTGGTGAAGACCTTTCGCGTTTTTATCACGACCGTTACGGCGTTGAGACCGCCTGCCTGCGCATTGGGTCGTCCTTCCCCGAGCCGCGCGACCGGCGCATGCTGGCCAGCTGGCTCAGTTACGACGACCTGCACCGCTTGGTCACGGCCTGCCTCACCACACCGGTGCTGGGCCACAGCATCATTTTCGGTGTTTCCAACAACCCCTTCACCTGGTATGACAACGCGCAGGCGCGCCACGTGGGTTATGTGCCGCAGGACAGCTCTGAACAATTCCATGCGGCGATTTATGCCAAAACGCCTGAGCCGGATCTGACGGACCCGGCGGTGCAATTCCAGGGCGGCGGCTTCGTCAAGATGGGCCCCTTTGAATGATCCGTGTTCCCTTGTTTTTATTTTCCACTTCACTGAAAGAGACAACATGAAAATCACCAAAAACCTGATTGGTACTGCAGTCGCCGCAATGGCCCTTGGCGCTTTTGGCGCACATGCCACCGAGTTCCGTTCAGCCGATACCCACAACGCCGACGACTATCCCACCGTGGCCGCAGTCAAATACATGAGCACCTTGCTGGAGAAAGCCAGCGGCGGCAAGCATCACATCAAGGTTTTCAACAAGCAGGCCCTGGGCAGCGAAAAGGAAACTATCGACCAGGTCAAGATTGGCGCGCTTGATTTCACCCGCGTCAACGTCGGCCCCATGAACGGCATCTGCCCTTTGACTCAGGTGCCCACCATGCCTTTCCTGTTCAGTTCCATCGCCCACATGCGCAAGTCGCTGGACGGCCCGGTGGGTGATGAAATTTTGAAGAGCTGCGAGGCATTTGGTTATGTCGGCCTGGCGTTCTACGACAGCGGCGCGCGTTCGATTTATGCCAAGAAGGCCATCAAGACCGTGGCCGATGCCAAGGGCCTGAAAATCCGCGTGCAGCAGTCCGACTTGTGGGTTGCCCTGGTCAGCGCCATGGGTGCCAACGCCACGCCCATGCCTTACGGCGAGGTCTACACCGGCTTGAAGACCGGCCTGATCGACGCTGCGGAAAACAACATCCCTTCGTTCGACACCGCCAAACATGTCGAAGCCGTGAAGATTTATTCCAAGACCGAACACTCGATGGCCCCCGAGATTCTGGTGATGTCCAAGGTGGTTTACGACAAACTGCCCAAGGCCGAGCAGGACATGATCCGCGCCGCAGCCAAGGAGTCCGTCGCATTTGAGCGCCAGAAGTGGGACGAGCAAGAAGCCAAGTCGCTGGCCAATGTCAAGGCGGCCGGCGCCGAGATCGTCGAGGTGGACAAAAAATCTTTCCAGGCCGTGATGGGCCCTGTGTACGAGAAGTTCATGACCACGCCCGACATGAAGCGCCTGGTCAAGGCGGTGCAGGACACCAAGTAAGCCTGTCCAGACCCCACTTGCCAGCTTGTGCCAGCTTGTGCCACTTTGTGCCAGCGCCCCACCCCGCCTTTGCTGGCGGGGTGGGGCATGACTCCGGAAAGCCCCCATGTACACCAAATTTTGCGCAGCGCTGTCCAAACTCAGCCTGATACTGGCCGTGATCGGCTTGATTGCAGTCATCCTGTGCGTGCAGTGGCAAGTCATTGGCCGCTACGTGTTCAATGACACGCCAACCTGGGCCGAGGCGCTTGCCATGCTGCTGGTGTTGTTCGTCACCGCCTTTGGCCTGGCCGTTGGCGTGCGTGATGCCGGCCACATCGGGCTGGAGTCCCTGGTCGTGCTGCTGCCTGAAAAGTGGCAGCACCGCATCGAAATCCTGATCCACATTCTGGTGGGCATCTTTGGCGGCTTGATGGTGCAGGGCGGCTGGCTCTGGATGACCGCCAAATGGGGCGAGAAAAAACCCATGCTGCCGGTGCCCGATGGCATTGACTATGTGCCTGTGGTGATCGCCGGCGTGTTGATCGTCCTTTTCTCAATTGAGCATGTGATCGCGCTGGTGCGCGGCACCGTGGTGGAGCCAGCATGGAACTGACTGTTTTGGGCCTGAGCTTCACGCTCTTCCTGGTGCTGGGCGTGCCGGTCGCGTTTGCGATTGGCCTGTCGTCTGTCGCCACCATCATTGCCGCCGGGCTGCCAGTTGCGGTGGTATTCCAGAAGATGGTCGGGGGCATGCAGGTGTTCAGCTTTCTCGCCATCCCGTTCTTTGTCTTTGCGGGTGAACTGATGCTGTACGGCGGCATTGCCGAGCGCATCGTGCGTTTTGCCAACAGCCTGGTTGGCCACGTGCGCGGCGGCCTGGGCATGAGCAATGTGATCGGTTGCACGCTGTTCGGTGGTGTGGCCGGTTCGCCCTTGGCCGACGTGTCGGCCATGGGCTCGGTGATGATCCCCCTGATGAAGAAGGAGGGTTATGACGCCGACTACGCCGTCAACGTGACAACCCACGCGGCGCTGGTCGGCGCCATCATGCCGACCTCGCACAACATGATCATTTTCACGCTGGCCACCTCGGGCATTGCCTCGGTCAGCGTGCTCAGCCTGATCCTGGCCGGCCTGGTGCCAGCCATCATCCTGACGCTGTGCAACCTGGGCGCGGCCTATTACGTGGCGGTCAAACGCGGCTACCCGACGCGCGGCGCTTTCCCCGGCTGGGGCGAGGTGGGGCGGGCCTTCGCAGGTTCTTTGCCAGGGCTGCTGGTGGTGGTGATCATTCTGGCGGGCATCCTGTCGGGCGCGTTCACGGCCACGGAATCGGCGTCGATTGCGGTCGCCTGGGCGTTGTTTATCACGGTGTTTGTCTACAAGACCATGTCGTGGCACAACTTCCTCAAGTCCTGCGCCAAGGCCAGCAAAACCACGGGGGTGGTGCTGCTGCTGATCGGCATCTCCAACGCCTTTGGTTACTTCATGGCGCTGTACGAAGTGCCGCAAATGACGGGCGAACTGATGAAGTCGGTGAGCAGCCAGCCCTGGGTCATCTTCCTGATGATCAATGTGCTTCTGTTCATTCTGGGAACTTTCCTTGATATGGCGGCAACCATCCTGATCTGCACGCCGATCTTCATGCCCATCGCCATGCAATTCGGCATGGACCCGACACAGTTCGGCATCGTGATGCTGATCAATTGCGCGCTAGGCCTGAACACACCGCCGGTGGGGACGGTGCAGTTTGTCGGCTGCGCCATAGGGGAGATATCGGTCGGGCAGGTGATGCGGTCCATCGCCCCGTTTTACGGTGCCTTGGGCGTCTGCCTGCTGCTGGTGACTTACGTTCCCGCCTTCTCGTTGTGGCTGCCGTCACTTGCCAAATAAACTCGCCGACAAACCTGCCGGATAAAACTACAAACAGCCATGCAAATTGTTGCCGTCCGCGTCACTCCCATCGCCATCAAAGACCCGCCGCTGCTGAATGCGGCCGGGGTGCACGAGCCGTTTGGCCTGCGTTCCATCATTGAGGTGGAGGGTGCCAACGGTCTGGTGGGCCTGGGGGAAACCTATGGCGACGCGCCGGTGCTGGCACTGTTGCAGCGGGTGCGCGAGAGTTTGGTGGGCCTGTCGGCCTTTGATGTGAACGCTTTGTGGGCGTGTGTTGTCACCGCATCCAAGCAAGGCAGCGGGGGCCATGTCGAGATGGAACTGGCACCGGGTTCGCTGGGCAGCAATTTGCTCAGCAGTGTGTTCTCGGCGTTCGAAGTGGCGTTTCTGGATTTGCAGGCCCGCACGATTGGCATTCCCATGGTTGAGTTGCTGGGTGGTGCGGTGCGCAAGAAGGTGCCGTATTCGGCCTACCTGTTTTACAAGTGGGACGCCTCGGTGGACCCCGAATATGGCCCGGACAAATACGGCGAAGCCGTCAACCCGCAGCAGATCGTCAGCCAGGCCAGGGCCTTCATTGACGAATACGGCTTTGAAAGCATCAAATTGAAGGGCGGTGTGTTTGATCCGCTGGAGGAAGCCGATGCCGTGCTGGCCCTGCACGCGGCCTTCCCCCAACACCAGTTGCGCATCGACCCGAACAGCAACTGGACCCTGGCCACCAGCATCGCCGTGGCGGGCAAACTCAAGCATTGCCTCGAATATTACGAAGACCCAACACCCACGCTGGAGGGCATGGCCGAGTGTTACAAGGCGACGGGCATCCCGCTGGCGACCAATATGGTGGTGACCAACTGGGATGAACTTCGCCGCAGTGTGGCACTCAATTCCGTGCAAATATTGCTGTCGGATCACCACTACTGGGGCGGCCTGCGGGCCACCCAGGCGCTGGCCAAAACCTGCCAGGCATTCGGTTTGGGTCTGTCGATGCACAGCAATTCACATCTGGGCATCAGCCTGATGGCCATGACGCATCTGGCAGCCTCAGTGCAACATTTGGGTTACGCTTGCGACACGCATTACCCGTGGCAGAGTGATGAAGTTCTGGTCGGTGGCAAGGTGCCCATCGAGGGTGGTTGTGTGCACCTGACCGACAAACCGGGCCTGGGTGTTGAACTGGACCAAGGCAGGCTGGCCAAACTGCACCAGGACTTTCTGAACTGCCGCATCCGCACCCGCAATGACGTGGTGCAGATGCAGAAATTTCGGCCAGCTTGGACGCAGGTCAAACCGCGTTTTTAGCCAGTTTCATTTCATTCTTCCAGTAAAAACGCCTTATTTATCCCGTCGATATTGAATAGTTTGATATTGATAGTATAGCAGTCATTTTCGTTTCACCATTCACAACCGCCAACCATGAACCCGCAAGACCTCAAAACCATCGTCAGCTCCGGCCTGCTTTCTTTCCCTGTCACCGACTTCGACGAGCAGGGCGACTTCCGCCCCAAGACTTACATTGAACGTCTGGAATGGCTGGCACCCTACGGTGCAACGGCCCTGTTTGCGGCGGGTGGTACGGGGGAATTCTTTTCGCTGACGGGCGACGAATACCCGGCCATCATCAAGACCGCTGTGGACACCTGTCGCGGCAAGGTGCCCATCATCGCCGGTGCAGGCGGCCCAACCCGCTTTGCCATTGCCTGCGCACAAGAGGCCGAACGCCAGGGCGCACACGGCATTTTGCTGATGCCGCATTACCTGACCGAAGCCGGCCAGGACGGCCTGATCGCCCACGTTGAAGCAGTCTGCAAGAGCGTGAAATTTGGCGTGATCGTCTACAACCGCAATGTTTGCAAACTGACGCCCGATTCATTGGCCAAGCTGGCGGACCGTTGCCCGAACCTGATCGGCTTCAAGGACGGCGTGGGCGACATCGAAGCCATGGTGGCCATCTACCAGCGCATGGGGGACAGGTTCTCCTACCTGGGTGGCCTGCCCACTGCCGAGGTCTACGCGGCTGCCTACAAGGCGTTGGGCACGCCGGTGTATTCGTCGGCGGTGTTCAACTTCATCCCCAAAACCGCGATGGATTTTTACCACGCGGTCGCGGCTGATGATTTGAAAACACAACACCGGTTGCTGCACGATTTTTTCATGCCCTACCTGGACATCCGCAACAAGATGCAGGGTTATGCCGTGAGCATTGTCAAAGCGGGTGCGAAAATTGTCGGCCATGACGCGGGGCCAGTGCGTGCGCCTTTGACCGATTTGAAGCCGGCGGAGATGGAAGAGTTAGCGGCCCTGATCAAGACCCTCGGACCCCAGTAAAGAAAGACATCCATGACCCAAAAACACGACAACCTCATCAACGGCCAATGGGTCGCTGGCGCGGCTTACACGCCCAACATCAACCCGTCCAACACCGCCGATGTGATTGGCGAATACACGCAGGCCAGCGCCCAGCAACTGGACGATGCAGTCAAGGCTGCGCGCGCTGCGGCGCCGGCCTGGTCCACTTCGGGCATACAGGCCCGATCGGACGCGCTGGACAAAATCGGCAATGAAATTCTGGCGCGCCGTGAAGAGTTGGGCACACTGCTGTCGCGCGAAGAAGGCAAGACCAAACCCGAGGGTATTGGTGAGGCGGCACGGGCCGGTTATATCTTCAAATTTTTCGCGGGGGAATGCCTGCGTCTGGCGGGCGAGATGTTGCCCTCAGTGCGCCCGGGCATTGGGGTGGAAGTCACGCGTGAACCCGTGGGTGTGGTCGGCTTGATCACGCCATGGAACTTCCCCATTGCCATTCCGGCCTGGAAGGTCGCGCCCGCTTTGGCCTATGGCAACTGTGTCGTGCTCAAACCCGCCGACCTGGTGCCGGGTTGCGCCTGGGCACTGGCCGAGATCATCAGCCGCAGCGGCATTCCTGCCGGTGTATTCAACCTGGTGATGGGCCGGGGCAGCGTGATTGGCGACCCTTTGGTGAATCACCCCGGCATTGACGCCATCAGTTTCACCGGCTCACAGCAGGTGGGCGGACGCATTGCCCAGCAGTGCGCAGTCAACCTGAAAAAGGTCCAACTGGAGATGGGTGGCAAAAATCCGCAGGTGATTCTGGACGATGCGGTGCTGGCGCAGGCTGTGGAACTCTCGGTGCAAAGCGCGTTTTTCTCGACCGGCCAGCGTTGCACGGCGTCTAGCCGGCTCATCGTCACTGAGGGTATTTACCCCGCATTCGTCGACGCCGTGAAGGCCCGCATGGCCACACTCAAGGTCGGCGATGCGCTGACGGCCGGTATCGACATTGGCCCGGTCTCTTCACAGGCCCAACTGGAGCAGGACATCAGTTACGTCGAGATTGGCAAAGGCGAAGGCGCCGTGCTGGTCGCCGGTGGCGAACGCTTGAAGCTGGCCACCGATGGCTTCTACATGGCTCCGGCACTGCTGACCGACACCACCGCCGACATGCGCATCAACCGCGAAGAAGTATTTGGCCCGGTGGCCAGCATCATCCGCGTGAAGGATTACGAGGCCGCATTGTTTGAGGCCAACAACACACCCTTCGGTCTGTCGGCCGGCATCGCCACCACCTCGCTCAAATACGCCACACACTTCAAACGGCACAGCCAGGCCGGCATGGTGATGGTGAATTTGCCCACGGCGGGTGTGGACTACCACGTGCCGTTTGGCGGGCGCAAAGGCTCCAGTTTTGGCGCGCGCGAACAGGGCCGTTACGCACAAGAGTTTTTCACCACCGTGAAAACCTCGTACACACTGGCCTGAGTCTTTCAACCCGACCCATTCATGAAACTGCGCCGGCAAGGCCTTCGTTAAGCGCAAAATCGAGCGCTGGATCAAAGTCATCAAGACGGCGGCATCAAGGCTGAGTCGCAAATAAAGCTAAGGGTCAAGGTATGCGAATGAAACCCGAAGAGTTGAGGTCATGGCGCTGGTTCGGCAAGGAGTCGATGCGCACCTTCAACCACCGCAGCCGCATGGCCCAGCTCGGGCTGGCGCAGGCCGACTACGTTGGTAAGCCGGTTATCGCCATCCTCAACACCTGGAGCGACATCAATCCCTGCCACCTGCATTTCAAGGCAAGGGTGGAAGAGGTCAAACGCGGCGTCTGGCAGGCTGGCGGCGTGCCGCTGGAGATGCCCGCCATGTCGCTGGCCGAGCCCTTCCAGAAGCCCAGCCCTCTGATGTACCGTAACTTGCTGGCCACAGAAGCCGAGGAGTTGTTGCGCTCTTACCCGGCCGATGGCGCAGTGCTGATGGGCGGTTGCGACAAGACCACGCCGGGCCTGATCATGGGTGCCACGTCCATGGGGCTGCCCATGATTTTCATGCCCGCCGGTCCCATGCTGCGTGGCAATGCCGGTGGTAAGACCCTGGGCTCGGGCTCCGACATGTTCAAGGGCTGGAATGAATTGCGGGGTGGCGCGATCAACCAGGATCAGTGGGAAGAATTGCTCAGCGGCATTGCCCGCAGCCCCGGCCATTGCATGACCATGGGCACGGCCAGCACCATGACCAGTGCGGCCGAGGCGCTGGGCCTGACGCTGCCCGGTGCGGCGTCCATTCCCGCGCCCGACGCGCGCCATGCCCAGATGGCGGCCGCCACCGGCCAGCGCATTGTCGAGATGGTCTGGCAAGACCTGCGACCTTCCAAAATTTTGACGGTGGATGCGTTTGACAACGCTGTCGTCACCGTGCTGGCCCTGGGCGGCTCGACCAATGCGCTGATCCACCTGATCGCCATGGCGCGGCGCGCCGGTGTTGATCTGACGCTGGACCGGTTTGACCAACTCGCCGCCATCACACCCCTGATCGCCAACCTGCGCCCCGCAGGTGCCTGGTTGATGGAGGATTTTTATTATGCGGGCGGCCTGCGCGCCTTGCTCAATCGCCTGAACACGCAGCGTCCAGGTTTGTTGAAGCCCGAGGCACTGACCGTCAACGGCCAAAGTCTGGGCGACAACATCGCCGAGGCCAAAGTTTTCAACGACGACGTGATACTGCCAAGCGACAAAGCCTTGGTTGCCAGCGGCAGCCTGGCTGTGTTGCGCGGTAATTTGTGCCCTGATGGCGCGGTCATCAAACCCGCCGCAGCCGAGCCACACCTGCACCAGCACACCGGCAAAGCCGTCGTGTTTGCCAGCTACGCCGAGTTGTCCGCCCACATTGACGACGCTGATCTGGACGTGGATGCCAACAGCGTGATCGTGCTGCAAAACGCCGGCCCCTTGGGTGGCCCCGGCATGCCCGAATGGGGCCAACTGCCCATCCCCAAAAAGCTGCTGGCTGCGGGCGTGCGCGACATGCTGCGCATCAGCGACTGCCGCATGAGCGGCACCAGTTTTGGTGCCTGTGTGCTGCATGTGGCACCCGAAGCCTTTATTGGCGGCCCGCTGGCCCTGGTGCAGACTGGCGACCTGATTTGCATCGACATTCCCGCACGCAGCCTGAATGTGCTGGTCGATGAGGCTGAGCTGGCAAAACGCCGCGCCGTCTGGAAGCCCCTGCCTGCCCGTTACCAGCGCGGCTGGGGCGCCTTGTTTGCAGAGCAGGTCACCCAGGCGAACGAAGGTTGTGATTTGCGCGCCTTGAGTGGTACGGCACCCACGGCAGAGCCCGATATTTATTGAAACTCTGCGCCGATCAACTTTGATGGTGCGTCCAGAAGGCATGACAAACCTGATCGACTCCCTAAGCCTGGCACCTCACAACCTGGGCAAATCTGACTGCGCCTGGGTCACCCGTACTTACGCGCAGCTGCCTGTGCGCAAACGCCTGGCGCAGCTCTTCAATGTGATGTTGAAGCCGCAAAGTGCAGACGATCTTGCCCGTCTGGCCGAGGCGCAGCCCGGTGCCTTTACCCAATACATGATGGACGGCCTGGCGGCAGGTTTGGCGCGGGCGAAAGCCCTGGCTGCTGCCAGCAGCATTCCCTTGCTGGTCTCTGCCGACGTCGAGGGTGGGGCCATCGCGCTTGAGGGGTGCTCGCCCATGAACAACCAGCTCGGCATGGCGGCGATGAACGACGCTGCGCTTTACCAGCAGGCGCTGGAGGTGATGGCGGCCGAGGCCAGGGCCTTGGGCATCCGCTGGACTTTCACGCCCGTGCTGGACATCAATGCCGAGCACCGCAGCGCGATTGTCGCGAGGCGTTCGTTTGGCTCGAACCCGCAGGTCATCGAACAACTGGCGCGGCTGCATGTGCGCACCCTGCAGGGCCAGGGCTTGGCCGCCACCGCCTATCACCCTGAATCCACCATCAGGCCGGGTGGCGCGGACTTGGTGGTCTTTCTGCGGGCGCAAGAGTCCCTGCTGACCAAGTCCAATATCTACCTTGACTGGGCCGCGATGCTCGGCCCAGTCGAAAAGGCGATGGACCGAAGCTGGCATGAAATCCCGACGCTGCTCATCTCCTTTAGTCAACCATATTACCTGTACGACGCGCCGCGCATGCCCTGCGTCATCAACGCTTACGCCGTCACGGAGCCCGTGCAACGCGCGGTGGTGCGTAAGCTGCTGGGCGACGAGCCCTTCACCGGGGTCAGCCCGGTGGACGCGTTTTGCGGGCTTGAGGACGCGCGGTTTTAGGATTCAGAGCATGAATCGCCTCGGCCAAGACCCGGCCTTGATGCGTCCGTCGGTTGAGGAGGTCGGTGGCCTGCTTCATCTGCGTTTTGACACAGCCAATGTGCAAAGCGCCATGCGTCTGAGTGACCCCAGCGCGCTGGTGTTGGAGTACACCCGTACCATGATGCGTTGCCTGCTGTTTAATGCCGCCCCCAAGTCCATGCTGATGATCGGGCTTGGCGGGGGATCCTTGGCCAAGTATTGCCACACGCACCTGCCGCAGGCTGATATCACGGCGGTGGAGATCAACCCGCACGTCATCGACTGCCGTGAGCGCTTTCAGGTGCCGCCAGACGGGCCGCTGTTCAGGGCGGTACGGGCGGATGGTGCGGCCTTTGCGATCGACGCGGCCAAGGCAATCGCCAGCCCAGCCCGTGGGTCGTCTGCCATACGGCGGTACGACGCGATTCTGGTCGACGCATTTCATGCCGAAGGCGCGCCCGCCGGAACCACCAGCAGGGTATTTTTCAAGGCCTGCCGCAGCTTGTTGTCGCCGCGTGGCGTGCTGGCCATGAACCTTGAAAGCGAGCCCGCCCAATGCCAGCCCACATTGGCCCGTATGGGCGAAGCCTTTGGCGGCGCCGTCTGGTCGGTGTTGACAGAGTCCACCAGCAACCGCATCGCTTTTGCGGCCAGCGCCCAGCACCTGAGCGCCACCCTGCGCGACGCGACTGCCCGCCTGGCCGCCTTGGCGCCGGTGCACCGCGACACCCTAACGCGCAGAGACCCAGATCGTTTAAGTTTTGCGCCCTTGTTTGCGTGATGTCACCGTGCCTTCGCAGGCGCCGCATCGTCAAAGTTGAGCAGGCGGCATGGGGTGATGGCACGCCCGTCAGGGCATGGGCTCGCTGCGCACCAGGTAACTTTGAAACACCCCCACATGCACCCAAGCCGCATCGGCAGAATTGGGCCACAGGTCTGCACTGTTGAAGCGCACATCGTAGGTCGGCTCGTCCTCGGCGTGCACGCCATGGGCATGGGCATCCGGAAACGGGTAGGGTGGCGATTCGCCCACCACCACACCGCTTTTGCCGCGAATGTAGGCGGGCATCCGGATATGGCCCGGTACAAAATCGGCCCTCACCGTGACACGGTCATCCACCTTGAAGCGCTCGCGCGTTGCCAGGTTGGAGCGTCCTGATGCGCCCGGCAATGCCAGCGGAAAAACGCCCTGCGCGCGGCGCTCCAGTTCGTCCCGCGTCACCACGCCTTTTTCGACCAGCAAAGTCGCCAGGCTGGTCAGCGAGCGCTCGTAATAACTCGCCGACAGGTAGTGGCGCGGCTCCATGCGCTCGATGGCATGGCGGTACTCGTCCATGTTGAAAATGCCCGCCTTCACGGCCAGGGAGTACAGCGCGTTGGCGCGTTTTTCCCAGGGCGCGTGAAAGGCCTGTGCCGCTGCAGAATGGCGCACTGGGCCAAAGCCCTGCCTGCCGCCGAGATCGTGGATGCCGTCCATGTTTGAATTCCGTTATTGCGGGGCGGGCGACGGCAGTCGTGCGACGCCGATCATTGAATCTTGCGTCACGATGCTAGCCAGCTGCTCTTGTGTCCACCCGAGCGTGTGGGGCGGCTGCACGGGCAGCACCATGTAACGCGTGTCGGCCGTGGTGTCCCACACGCGAACCTCCATGTCAATGGGCAAGTCCAGACCCATTTCGCGCAGCACGCTACGCGACTCCCGCACCACACGCGCCCGGTATTCCAGGTCTTTGTACCAGTCCGGCGGCAGGCCAATGACGGTGAACGCAGTACAACTGCACAAAGTGCAGCAGATGACGTTGTGGAGGGTTGAGGTGTTCTCCAGCACGACCAAATGGCGGTGATGCTTGGGCATCGCAATGCCCAGCTCAGCGACCGCCCTGATGCCATTGGCAAACAGGCGCTGGCGAAAGGCCGTGTCAGTCCAGGCTTTGGCGACCACCCGGGCACCATGGTGCGGAATCCATTGTTCTTCAATCAGGTGATTGGCCTGTTCAATGAACTCGCCGGGGTTCTTGCCGCGCTCGTGCAGGGCGGCCTCGACGGCAGCCACCCGTTGGATGACGCTGGCTGTGGCTTGGTGAGTCGTCGTTTCTTCAGGCATTGATTGCACCTCAAAGTAGAGACCATATCGGCCTCCAGTCCCTATCTACGTTAGGTAGTTAGCTATCAAATTAAAAGCAACTAAAAATCAGCCCCAAACCTCCTGGGCGGTCTCAATCACCAGCCGCAGTTTGGCGCGTTGCGCTTCCACTGCAATGTCGTTGCCATGCACGGTGCTGCTGAAACCGCACTGCGGCGACAGGGCCAATTGATCCATGGGCGCGTAGCGGGCGGCTTCGTCGATGCGACGCTTCAGGTCGTCCTTGCTTTCCAATGCGCCGAACTTGGTGGTCACCAGGCCCAGCACCACGGTTTTGCCTTTGGCCAGGTAACGCAGGGGCTTGAAGTCGCCGCTGCGCTCGTCGTCGTACTCCATGAAGTAGGCGTCGATGTTCATCTCTTTCAGCAACGCTTCGGCCACCGGCTCGTAGTTGCCGCTGGCGGCGTGTGTGCTTTTGAAGTTGCCGCGGCACAGGTGCATGGCGAGTGTCATGCCGGCCGGTTTTTGCGCCACCACCAGGTTGATGAACTTGGCGTAGCGGTGCGCCAGTTCGTTCGGGTCATCGCCGCGGCCACGCGCCGCTTCGCGCATTTTTTCATCGCACAGATAGGCCAGGTTGGTGTCGTCCATCTGCACATAGTTGCAGCCTGCGGCGCTGAGCGAGCGCAATTCGTCGCCATAGGCCTTGGCCACGTCTTCGTAAAACACGGGTTCCAGTTCGGGGTAGGCCTCGCGGCTGATGCCAGCGCGGCCACCCCGGAAGTGCAGCATGGTGGGCGAGGGGATGGTGACCTTGGGCGTGTTGTGCGCGCTGACCTGTGACTTGAGGTATTCAAAATCCGCCAATTGAATCTGTTTGGCGTGGGTGACTTTGCCTACCACGTGGATGGCGGGTGGCACCAGGTGTTCCTTGCCGTCGGCGCCAATCGCCAGCGTGGCTTCGCCAACCTTGACGCCGCCCAACTGCTCCAAAAAGTCGAGGTGGAAATAGGTGCGGCGGAACTCGCCGTCGGTGATGGACTTCAGGCCCACGTCTTCCTGGAATTTGACGATTTCGCGGATGGCTTTGTCTTCAACCAGGCGCAACTGTTCTGCGGTGATCTGGCCTTTGGCTTTTTGATCACGCGCTTCAAGCAGGTACTTAGGGCGCAAAAAACTGCCGACATGGTCGAAACGTGCGGGGATTTGGCTCATGGAGTCTCCAGTTAAACGATGAAAATTCAAGGTGAATGTTAGAGCAGTTCTGAATGTGTTACTGAATACATTAATTGCGCAATTTCTGACTATTTGGCAAAAATCGCGCTTAATTTTGATTTAATGTATACAATTTGTATTCATGAAACCCTCAAAATCCACTTTTCCCCTGAACGCCTGGTACGCCGCCGCCTACGATGTCGAGGTGGGCCGCAGCCTGATGGCCCGTACCCTGTGCAAGCAAAAGTTGGTGCTGTTCCGCAAGCTGGACGGCAGTGTGGCCGCGCTCGAAGACGCCTGCTGGCACCGGCTGATGCCCCTGAGCCTGGGGCATTTGCAAGGCGATGAAGTCACCTGCGGTTACCACGGTCTGGTCTACAACGCGCAGGGGCGCTGCACCCACATGCCCAGCCAGGACACCCTGAACCCGTCGGCCTGCGTGCGCAGCTTCCCGGTGCTTGAAAAACACCGCTTTGTCTGGGTTTGGCCAGGCGACCCGGCCAAAGCCGACCCGGCCCTGGTGCCCGACATGCACTGGAACGACGATGCGGCCTGGGCCGGTGACGGCAAGATGATTCGCGTCAAATGCGACTACCGCCTGGTGGTCGACAACCTGATGGACCTCACCCACGAGACCTTCGTGCACGGCTCCAGCATTGGGCAGCAGGCCGTGGCTGAAGCGCCTTTTGTGGCAACCCACGGTGAGCGCACTGCCACCGTCACGCGCTGGATGGAAAACATTGACGCACCACCCTTCTGGGCCGGACAAATCGAGCATTCCCTGGGCTACAAAGGCAAGGTAGACCGCTGGCAGATCATCAAGTTTGAAGCCCCGTGCACTGTCAACATCGATGTCGGCGTGGCCGAGCCGGGCACCGGTGCCATCCCACCGGGCGGCAACCAGGGCGACTCGCGATTAAGCCAGCGCGGGCGCGGCGTCAACGGGTACGTGCTGAACACCATCTCGCCTGAGACTGACAACACCTGTCTCTACTTTTGGGCCTTTGCCCGCAATTACTGCTTGAGCGAGCAGCGCCTGACGCACCAACTGCGTGAAGGCGTGGCGAATATTTTCCGGGAAGACGAGCATGTGCTGGAGGCCCAGCAAAAGGCGATGGAAGACCACCCGGACCACACCTTTTACAACCTGAACATCGACGCCGGGTCCATGTGGGCGCGGCGGCTGATTGACGGCCTGGTGGCCAAGGAAGCCCGACCCTCCGTGATTCCAATCCAGGCGGCTGCCTGACCACTGGCAGCTTGTCACAGCAAAACACATGCTACTACTATGATAGCTACAAATACACTGCCTAAGGGAACTTGGGGCATCAATGACCTTCAAAGTGCAGCTTCGACGCAAAATCCGGTCACCACCGGCAATGCGGCGGGCAGCGTCCAGCTCAAAGCCCAATTGCGCCTGCGTGAAATGATTCTGGCCGGCGAGCTGGCGCCAGGCGCCCGCATTGCGGAGCTGTCCGTGGTCGAAAAGCTGGGCTTCTCGCGCACGCCCATTCGCGCCGCCCTGGTCAAGCTGGAGCAAGAAGGCCTGCTTGATGCCCTGCCCAATGGTGGCTATGCGGTCAAAACCTTTTCAGAAAGCGATGTGTCAGAGGCAATCGAGCTGCGCGGCACGCTCGAAGGCCTGGCCGCGCGCCTGGCAGCGGAGCGCGGCAGTGCGCCCGTTGTGTTGACGGAAGCGCGTGAGGTGCTGGCCGCGATTGACAAAGTGCTGGGCCAGCCAGCCTTGAACGACGAAGACTTTGCGACCTACGTGGGCTTGAATGAAAAATTCCACCTGCTGCTGGGTGAAATGGCCGGTAGCCGTGTGATTGCCAAAGAACTTGAGCGGGTTTGCGGCCTGCCGTTTGCGTCGCCCTCCGGTTTTGTCGTGGCCCAGGCCAACAGCCCGTCAGCCCGCGACATGCTCATCGTCGCGCAAGACCAGCACTGGCAGGTGCTCGACGCGATCGAACGGCGCGAGGGCAGCCGTGCCGAAAGCCTGATGCGCGAGCATTCACGCCTGGCCCAGCGCAACCTGCGTGATGTGCTGCGCAGCCAGTGGCCCACCCAAATACCCCAAATGCCCGGCATGCGGTTGATCCGCAAACGCGGCTGACTTCCATGTCAGGTCGCACTGCGCCCCTGTCGCATGAAAGTTCGTACTTTCACGTTGAAAATTGAACCATGAAAAACCCACAAACCTGGATCGACACGCGCATCCACGCGATTCGCGACATCACGCCCTCGGTGCGTGAATTCACCCTGAAACCGGCAGGCGGCGTCGCGCCTTTTGAGCCTGGCAGCCATTTGCAGGTGCAGTTGCTGGTGAGGCATGGGGGCGCTGCACGGGTTCACACCCGTTCCTATTCTCTGATTGGGCAGCCCGACGGCGCGTTTTACCGCATTGCCGTCAAGCGGCTGGACGATGGTCGGGGCGGCTCGCTGGCCATGTGGCAATTGGGCGCAGGAGACCGCTTGAATTGCACCGAGCCACAAAACCATTTCCCGCTGGATTTGAACGCGCCGGCCTACCTGTTGGTGGCCGGTGGCATTGGCATCACGCCGCTGTTGGGCATGGCACAGCTGTTGGCTGCGCGTGGTGCGAACGTGCGCATGTTGTTTGGTGCACGCTCTGATGCAGAGCTGGCCTACCGGGCTGAGCTTGACCGCGCTCTGGCTGCAAATTTGAATTGTTCGGTTGCGCAGCGTGGCGAAATGATCGCCTTTGCGCCAGCGATTGCGGCATTGCCCGCCGGTGCGCAAATGCTGGTCTGCGGCCCGGTCGCCTTGCTTGAGGCCGCGCGCCGCGCCTGGGCCCAAGCCGGCCGTCTGCCACAGGATCTGCGTTATGAAACCTTTGGCAGCAGCGGCCGTTTTGCGCCACAGGCCTTTCAGGTCAAGGTGCCACGCCACCAGCTGGCGTTTACTGTGTCCCAGGATGGCTGCCTGCTCGATGAGCTTGAAATGCAGGGCGTGCAGGCGTTGTACGATTGCCGTCGTGGCGAATGCGGGCTGTGCGCGATGGACGTGTTGTCGGTGCAGGGCGAAATCGACCATCGCGACGTGTTTTTAACGGATGATGAAAAAACCATGAACAAAAAAATCTGCGTCTGCGTGTCCCGCGTGGTCGGGGAAATCACCCTCGATTCAGCCTACCGGACCGAGGTTTCATGCTGACCATTCTTTTTGATGGCATCGCCTACGGCATGTTGCTGTTCATCCTGGCCGTGGGGCTGGCAGTGACCATGGGCTTGATGAACTTCATCAACCTTGCGCACGGGGCGTTTGCCATGGCCGGGGGCTACATCACGGTGCTGTTGATGCAGCGCCTGGACGTGCCGTTTTTGCTGTGCCTGCCGCTGGCGTTTTTGGGGACGGCGCTGCTGGGCGCCGTGCTGGAGCGCACGTTGTACCGGCCGCTGTACCACAAGCCACACCTGGACCAGGTGCTGTTCTCCATCGGCCTGACCTTCATGGCCGTGGCCAGCATGGATTTTTTCATGGGCTCGTCGCAACAAATCATCCAGTTGCCGCAGTGGCTCAAGGGCCGTACCGAGCTGGGCGAGGGTGCCTGGATGCTGGGCATGGGCCACTACCGCCTGTTCATCATCGCTGTCTGCGCGGCGCTCACCTTGGGTTTGCAGTACGTGCTGGCCAAAACGCGCTTTGGCAGCCGCCTGCGGGCGTCTGTGGACGACCAGCGCGTCGCAGCGGGCCTGGGGCTCAACGTCAACCTGGTGTTTTTGGGCACCTTTGCCGTGGGTTCCGGGCTGGCCGGTCTGGGCGGCGCGCTGGGGGCGGAAGTGCTGGGGCTGGATCCGACTTTCCCCCTGAAATTCATGATCTACTTTTTGATCGTTGTGGCGGTGGGGGGCACCTCCAGCATCACGGGGCCGCTGTTGGCCGCGTTGCTGCTGGGCATTGCCGACGTGGCCGGCAAGTACTACATCCCCAAACTCGGGGCCTTCATTGTTTATTGTCTGATGATCGCGATTTTGATCTGGCGGCCCCAAGGCCTGTTTGTGCGCACCGGGGGCAAATCATGAACACGCCAACCCCTGCGCATCAGCCCCTGAATGCCCCGTTGACGACGGGCAGTCGCTACAAACCGTGGGAACTGGCCCTGTGGTTGCTGGCGCTGGCCTCGCCGCTGCTGGTCTCCAAACATGCGCTCATCATCAACGAGATCGCCATCGTCGCCCTGTTCGCTGTGTCGCTGGACCTGGTGCTGGGCTACACCGGCATCGTGTCGTTGGGACATGCCGCCTTTTTTGGCATGGGCAGTTATGCGGCTGCGCTGTTCGCCAAACTGGTCATGCCCGACCCGCTGGTGGGTCTGCTTTTTGCCGTGTTGGTGAGCACGGCACTGGGCGCCTTGTGCAGCTTGACCATCATTCGCGGCAGCGACCTGACGCGGCTCATGGTCACTCTGGGTGTGGGCTTGATCCTGCTGGAGTTGGCCAACAAGCTCGACTGGCTGACCGGTGGTGCCGACGGCTTGCAAGGTGTCGTGATGGGCCCCTTGCTGGGCACCTTCGAATTTGATCTGGCGGGGCGCACCCAAGCCTGGTATTCCATCGTCGTGCTGCTGCTGCTGTTTGCGGTCTCGCGCCGCCTGGTCAATTCGCCGTTTGGTGCCACGCTCAAAGCCATCCGTGACAACCGACTGCGTGCCGCGTCCATCGGCATTCCGGTCACGCAGCGGCTGGCCTCGATTTACACCGTGGCCGCTGGACTGGCGGGTGCGGCGGGTGCCTTGCTGGCGCAGACCACGGGTTTTGCCTCGCTTGACGTGTTTGCATTTGATCGCTCGGCCGACGTGATGCTGATGCTGGTGATCGGTGGCACGGGCTGGTTGTATGGCGGGGTGGCGGGGGCGATTGTCTTCAAGCTCATGCAGGACGTGATTTCGGCCATCACGCCGCAATACTGGACTTTCTGGATTGGTCTGTTTTTGGTGGTGCTGGTGCTGGTGGGGCGGGACCGCCTGATTCGGCCCTGGACCTGGTTTGGCCTGGGTGCAAAGAGCGAAGCTGAGGGCAAACCATGAGCGCCACCGTGACCCATCAGGCCAGCGAAGTGGTGTTGTCCACCCAAGGCTTGAGCAAAACCTTTGGCGGCATCACTGCCACCGACAACGTCAGCCTGAGCCTGAAAAAAGGCGCACGCCACGCCCTGATCGGCCCCAATGGTGCCGGCAAAACCACGCTGATCAACTTGCTGACCGGTGTGTTGGAGCCGTCGGCAGGCTGCATCGTGCTGGAGGGGCAGGACATCAGCGCATTGCCACCGCATGAGCGGGTTCGGCGCGGCATGGTACGCACCTTTCAGATCAACCAGCTGTTCGACTCGCTCACGCCGCTGGAGACGCTGGCCCTGACCGTGTCGCAGCACCTGGGTCTGGGTGCCAAGTGGTGGCAGCCACTGGGCCGCAACCCGGCGGTGATGCAGCGCTGCGGACAATTGCTGGCGCAGTTTCACCTGACGTCCGTGATGAACCAGAAAACCAGCGAACTGGCCTACGGCAAGCGCCGTCTGCTCGAAATTGCCATTGCGCTGGCCTGCGAGCCGCGTGTGTTATTGCTGGACGAACCCGTGGCCGGGGTGCCCGCTGGTGAGCGCGAAGAGCTGCTGCAAACCGTGGCAGCCTTGCCCGCCGATGTATCAATTTTGTTGATTGAACATGACATGGACCTGGTCTTCAGTTTTGCCACCCGCATGACAGTGCTGGTCAACGGCGCGGTGCTGACTGAAGGCGCACCCGACGAGATTGCGGCCGATGAGCGCGTTAAAGCCGTTTACCTTGGGCATGCGGAGGTGGCCTATGGCTGAGGTGCTGTTGACGGTTGACAAACTGCGTGCGGGCTACGGCGAAGCTGTGGTCTTGAATGGTGTGAGCCTGAGCGTGAACGCGGGCCAGACCCTGGCCCTGTTGGGGCGCAACGGCACGGGCAAAACCACGCTGATCAACACGCTGGCCGGGGCCACTCGGCAACACGGCGGAAGCATCACGCTGTCAGGGCTGGCACTGCACACGCTGGCGTCGCATGAACGCGCTGGGGCCGGCATTGGCTGGGTGCCGCAGGAGCGCAATATTTTCAAATCGCTCACGGTGGATGAAAACCTCACGGCCGTGGCGCGGCCTGCTCGGCCTGGCCAGGCCAGCGCCTGGACCCCCGCGCGGGTTTATGAGATGTTTCCGCGCCTGGCCGAGCGCAAGGGCAACCTGGGCACGCAGTTGTCAGGGGGAGAGCAGCAAATGCTGGCGGTGGGCCGCGCCCTGGTGCTCAACCCGACCCTGCTGTTGCTGGACGAACCACTCGAAGGCCTGGCGCCGATCATCGTGCAGGAGTTGCTCAGGGCGATCCGCCGCATCACGCGTGAAGAAGGTTTGAGCGCCATCATCGTCGAGCAGCACCCGCAGGCCATACTGGCGATCTCCGACACCTGTGCCGTGCTGGATCGCGGCACCGTCGTCCATTCTGGGTCGGCCAGCGAATTGCGCGGCAACCCGGCGTTGCTGGACCGGCTGCTGGGTGTGGCGCGGTAAATTTTGCGCAAAAAGTCCGGCGCTGGGCGCACTCACAAAGAGAGAAAGTCACAACGCCGAGTAAGCGACGCTCTGACGACAAGCGCGGGCCGCATGCCCAGGTTTCATGCCCAGGTAGATTCACCAGCGTGTTACTGCGGAACCAGGCCTGCAGCCTTGACCAACTCTGCATGCAGCTTGAGGTCGCGCGCAATCAAGACTCGCAGATCCTCGGGGCCGGCAGGTGCCACGTCCATCCCGACCTCAGCCAGCTTCGCCTTGTTTTCTGCATCAAAGGCCGCCAGCACAGAGCGGTTCAGCTGATCGACGATGACCTTGGGCGTTTTGGGCGGTGCCAACAGGGCAATCCAGGTGGGCAGCACCAGATCCGCGACGCCGCCCTCGACCATGGTGGGCACCTGGGGAAAGATGGATGACCGGGCGGCCGTCATCACCCCCAGCGGATGCAGTAAACCTGCTTTGACGTGGGGCACGGCTTCAGGCATGACCGCGAAGATGCAATCGACAACGCCGCCAATCGTGTCGTTGATGGCCAGCGCGCCGCCCCGGTAGGGTACATGCAGCAGCTTGGTTTGCGTGCGTGTTTCAAACATCAGGCCGGCCAGATGCTGAGGGCTGCCGTCACCCGACGAGGCATAAGTAAGTTTGCCAGGGTTGGCTTTGGCTGCCGCCAGGAATGCCGCAAAAGTGGGGTATTTTTGTTTGTCCTTGACCACCAGAATCATGGCTTGGTTGACCAGGCGCGTGACCGGTGTGAAGTCAGTTTCCGGGTCATACGGAAGGGTTTTGAAAATGCTTTTGTTGGTTGTCAGGAACGAGGCGGGCGAGACGGTCAGTGTGTAGCCGTCCGGGGCTGCCTTGGCTACCAAGGGCATGCCAATTTGGCCGGAGCCGCCCGCGCGGTTGTCCACCAAAAACGGTTGGCCCAGCTCGGCAGACATTCTTTGCGCAATATTACGCGCAATGATGTCAACGCCGCCGCCCGCCGGCAATGCCACGATGATTTTGACGGGCTGGTCGGGGTACTTGCCCTGGCCAAAAGCCTTGCCCGCAAGTGACAGGGCGCCGAAGGCTCCAGTGAAAGCGAGGGCGGTACGTCGAGTTTGCATAGTCAGTTCTCCAGTTTAAAAATCTCAGTTTAGGAGCAAAAGGATCAAAAGGAACCATTCACATACATTGGTGCAGCTTTTTTCGGCAAGGTGTGAATGTATAGGTTTTTAAGCAAATTCGCTGCCAGCAACTATCGGTGCCCTGTGCTGCGTTTCCGATCGCGTTACTAGGCGGCGGTGGGTGGGGTAGTTGGCGGGCATTTTCCGTTGGCACGACGCAATCGTGGTTGAACAGCGAAGCATCCCGAAGCTGCAGGCCAAGGCCGCAGAATCAGGCAGCAAGCACCTCCAGCAGCCGGTCCAGCCCACCGGCGTTGATCGCCACCATCGCCTGCTCGCGCACCTTGGGCTTGGCGTGGTAGGCCACCGACAGACCCGCCACCGACATCATAGGCAGATCGTTGGCCCCGTCGCCCATAGCGATGGCGTGGCGCGGGTGCACGCCATTGCCGGCGCAGGTCTGGATGAACATGCGGCGCTTTTCCTCGCCGTCGCAGATGTCGCCCCAAAGCTGGTCCACCATGCGGCCCGTGAGTACACCGGTTTCGTCCACTTCCAGAATGTTGCTGCGCGTGGCATTGATCTGCAGCCGGTCGCGGATGCGGTCGGTGAAGAAGGTGAAACCGCCGCTGACCAAGAGCGTGACCATGCCAGCCTTCTGGCAGGCCGCGACCAGCCTGGCAGCGCCCGGGTTAAGCTGCAGGCGCTCGTTGTAGACCTGTTCCAGGTGCGACAGCTTCACGCCCTTGAGCAGGGCCACGCGGCGGCGCAGGCTGTCCTTGTAGTCGGTGATCTCGCCGCGCATCGCGGCCTCGGTGATGGCCGCCACCTCGGCCTTGCGGCCCGCGGCGTCGGCGATCTCGTCCACGCACTCAATGTTGATGAGCGTGCTGTCCATGTCGAAGGCGATGAGTTTGAAGTCGCTCAGTTTAAGCGGCGGCTTGAAGCCCTGGATGACCAGGCCGGGGGAGATTTCTTCAGAGGGCATGTGAGATGGCGAGGCTGTGTTGGGGCGAAGTAGCGGAAGTTAGTACAACTGATGCGGGTCTATTGGATATGTGAAATAAGCTGCGCCAGTGAATCACTGTTGATTTTGGTTTGGTAGTGAATCTGCACACCACTTTGCTTCAACTCAGGCAAATCTTGCAGCGCCTTGAAGAACCGTTTGGCGCTGTCAATCTTCCACTTTTCCTTCGCTGGAATATCGCTTTCGCTGTCATAACCCTTGGTCTCCACCACCAAATACAGCGCCTGCGCAGCGTCGCCGTGCCGGATGGCATAGCCAAAGTCTGGGTTGTATTTGCCCGCTGGGGTGGGGATGTCAACCTTCGGCAATTTTGCAAAAACGGTGATGCTGGTCTGATTCGATTCGTCTACCGTGTCACGCTCAATTTTGCTGTCTACCGGCATTAAAGCTTCGGCGTACAACGAACGGGCTCGAACTTCGCTGTTGGCAATGGGGTGGGTCTCCACCCCGCACAACGAGACTGGAATTGAATCAAGCAAATGGCCATTCTTGTCGGTCAGCGACGTTTTGACCCGAACTTCACGCAACTGGTAACTCACCTTGTTGACCAATAACTCATAGATACAACTGAGCATCAGATCGCGCAAGGCCGTGAGGGCGCGGTTTTCGTTGTGGCGGATTTGCTCAAATTTGTCAGCTTGCATCCGGCTCAAGATGGTTCCAACCGTGTGGTAACTCAGCTTGGTCAAATTGGCCAGTTCGCGCACAAACTCAGACAAGGTGTAGACCGATTGCGACAACACCTCATAACTCTTTTGCGAGCTTTGCACCTTGTGGATGCTTTCAACCGATTCGGTGCGGGTCACGCTGATGGTGAGGGGGCGCACTTGAAAATCTGAAGCGATACGCTGCAAAATCTTCTGCGTCAGCGCCCCGGATTCAAGCTCATAACGCAACACTGCATCGCGGTTCAGATTTTCCCAAAGCGTCTTGAACTGGGGGTAATTGCCGGCGTTGATGCGCAGACTGGTTTGAACCGCGTCTTCTTTGCGTTTGACCTTGCCGTAGCCCTCGTAATACGCGTCCAAATACGCCTGCATGTTCACGGCGTTCTGGTTGTCAATCCCCTTGATTGTTTTGAGCTTGGACAGGATCTCGTTGCGACGCGCCAAATAAGCCGTGCGCTCCAGCAGCAAGGTAGCTTGGCCAGACGTGTCGTCCAGTGCAATCACGCCAAGCGCAGCCAATGCATCCAGCACCCGGTTGGCCACGCGTGTGCTGGGTGCCACGCCGAATTCGGCCAAAACACCATCGTCAAACACGCGCGATACCCGCTGCACACTGTGGGCGGCAATCTCGTTTTGAATCGCTTCAACAAAATTGCCCTCACTTGCAGGCACCACCACTACCAGCTCGTTCACCTCGTCAAACGCTGGGTCGTCAGACTGCACCCGCTCCAGTTGCTGGTTCACCGCCAGGCGAAGGCCACGCCCAATTTGTTGCAGCTTGGTAATTTTGGAGTTGCTGGGGGCCAGCTTGCAAAGCGTGAAGATGTTGGGGTTGTCCCAGCCTTCCTGCAAAGCCCACATCGAAAAAATAAAGCGCAAATCCGTTTCAAAAGACAGCAATTTTTCTTTCTCTTGCAAAATGAGTTTGATGGCTTCTTCTTCGCCTTTTTCGCTGTGTGAGCGCGCAAAGTAGCCCTTGTGCACGCGGCCAATGTCGGCCGCGCTGCGCTCCAGGTAGGCCCGGTAGCCGGCGTCCAGTTCAGGGTTGTCCAACGTTTGGGCCAGGACGGCGCGGTAATGCCGCTCAAAAGCCAGGCGTATCACGGCTGGCTTGGTGTCCTCTGGCAGGTACTTGGCCACGGCATCGATAAAAAACAGGCTAAGCGCCTTGATGCCACGTTTGAACAGCGCTTCTTCACGTTCAAAGTGGTTGCGAATGCTGCGCTCAATGATCAGCGCCTGAATCTGCTCGGCCAACATGCCGTAAGAGGTGGGCTCACCTAGGGGCAACGCAAAACCGTTGGTGAACAGCACCTCTTTGCCAGTCACGCTCTCGACCACGTGCCCGTCCAAAAATGCAATCCCGGTTTTATCACCCAGGTTGTCTTTGGCTCTTAGCTCCGCGCTGGCGTTATGACCCGCAATGGTTTGGTAACTCACATGGGCAGCCCGCTCTTTGGCGCTGCCGCTCACGGCAGTAAAACACAGCACCTGTGCCATGTCTGCCCCGGCACCCACAGTGTCTACGGTGATGCCCTTTACCAATCTCTGGCGGAAGGCCTCCAAACTGTCCAGCGTGTAAATCAGGTTTTTGTATTTTTGGGCATCGTTGTCACCCTTGAAGGTGGCGCCAAACCGAATTGTCAGCAGCGGGTTGAATTTGGCCAGGTATTCCAGCGTCTGTTTGCCTTCAAAACGGTGCGGCTCGTCAATGATGAGCACCGGGCGAATCACCGCCAGGGCCTCCATGAAACTTTTGGCACGGCCAAACAGGTTGGCCTCTACCCCACGCTGGTTGATGACTTTGCTGTCGCCCGCAAACGACTGGTAAGTGGCCACCAGCACCGAAATGCCGGCATTGGCCGCATGGATGAAGCCCTGCACCGTGCGGGCTGAGTAGTTGTAGACGTTGATCTTCTGGTCGTACTGTTTGCCAAAATAATCAGCCGTGGTTTGCAGGCTTTTAAGCGTGCCCTGGCGGATTGCGTTGCTAGGCACCAGCACGATGAATTTGGAAAGTTTTTTGTCTTTGTGCAGCCGGTGAATGGTTTCAATGAAAGTGAAGGTTTTGCCGGTGCCGGTTTCCATCAGCACGTCCAGTGACAGGGCCGGCGTGGCTGTTACGGCCACTTGCACGTCGCCCGTGTGGACGTGATTGCGTGCGCGAACTTCGGTGATGTTCTGGCGCAAGGTGGGTGCGGCCTCAGCTGGCACCAGGGTTGGGTTGCTGTGTACGTTGATGGGCGAAATAAAACGCACGTCGGCAAACACATCGGCAATCGCCTGCACGGCCAGAGCCTGGTGCTCCAGCCGGGCGTATTGGAATTGGGCGGCCATGGTGCTCAGCCACGCAAGCGCAGCTTGTCGTCGGAATACCCCAGCGATTCGGCCACGGTCTTGATGCCCAGCATGAAGTTGTCGTCGGCGATCCAGGGCGCGTACACCGTCAGGTAAGTGGCAGGTGTGCCCTGGGTTTGCAGGTTGCGAAAAATGTCAGTCAGCTCGTCCAGCGGCAAGGCCTGCACCACCAGCGCCACGTCACCCGCCAGGTACAGGTGCTGGTCTTTGATGGCTTGGATTGATGTCGTCAACGGCAAACCTTCGGCCAGCAGCAGGTTGTACAAAATGCGCGGCAACTGTGCCGGTTGGGGTGTGGCGATGGCCGTTTGATGGGCCAGCACATCGGCCTGGGTGGCTTGTTGCAAGGGCTTTTGCAGAATCAGTGCTTCGGGGTCGTCTACCAGCTCGAATACGCGGAAGCCTACGTCTACTTTGGGTTGATCGTTGGGCAACAAGCTGCCAGCGGCTTGGGCCTTTTCCGCTTGCTCTGCTTCAATCTTGGCCCCCGCACGACGCAAGCGCTCGGCGGTGATCTCGAAAATGGTGGCTTCGGGTTTGGCTAAGGTTTCGGTGACGAAGCGGTGGGCTTCTTTTTGTTTTTTGGGGTCAATGGGCTGGGGGATTTGAACCAGGATGAATTTGCGGCTTCCACCATCTTCAGCGTTGAGGCGCATCACGGCTTCGCCTGTGGTGCCGCTGCCGGCGAAAAAATCGACGATCGAGTCGTCGGGACCTGTTGATATTTGAAAAATTTTCCGAAGAAGGCCAGTCGGTTTAGGGTTATCAAATGGCGCATAACCATCAAATACTTGTTTGAGTTCTTTGCGCGCTCCGTCGGTATGACCAACCTCGTCATACGACCAGTACGAATTTGGAATAACGCCTTGTTGCACTTCATGCAAATATCGCTTGAGTTGTGGCGCACCATCGCCATTTTTCCCAAAAAAAACTCTGCCTTCGGAGATCCACTCCAACATTTTGGTTTCGCTAGTTAGCCAACAGCGACCCTGGGTTGGCGGGTATTTTTTGCCTGTTTTTGGATTGGTGATTTCGTACAAATAGGCCTCTGAAACAGTTTTGACAGTCAGATTGTCCGGTCGCCATTTCCCTTTGCCATCGTTGCTATCAAATTTGTACAGTGAGTCCTGTTTGTTGGTTCTCGGCAATAACTGCCTATCGAATCCTTGCGACTTTTGGTACGCCAGTACGTAGTCGTGCATAGTGGGCACTCCACCCGCGTCGTTTGATGCTGCATACCTTTTGTGCCAAATAAAGTTTGCAACAAAATTCTCCTGCCCAAACACCTCATCACACAACAACTTCAACTGCGCCTGCTCGTTGTCGTCAATCGAAATGAATATCACGCCATCGTCGCGCAACAGGTCTTTGGCCAGCAGCAGGCGCGGGTACATGAATGACAACCAGCCGCTGTGCGTGCGGGCACCATAGATGTTTTTGATGTAGTCGATGTTGTCGGCGCTGTAGCCCAGTTGCGCCAGCACCTCGCTTTGCTTGGCCGAAAAATCGTCGCGGTAGATGAAGGCATCACTCTGGGTGTTGTAGGGCGGGTCGATGTAGATGAGCTTGACCTTGCCGAAGTAGCTGTGGCGCAGGAGGCGCAGTGCATCGATGTTGTCGCCTTTGATGAGCAGGTTGCCGGTGCTCT
>JANYCG010000104.1 GCA_025360385.1 Burkholderiales bacterium
GCAGCCAGATCCCTGGTGTTGACTTTGACCCGATCCACACCGACCCCTTCGTGCTGGCCATGCCCAGTGGGCACGCACTGGCCCGACGCAAAACCCTGGCCTGGGTGGACTTAGGTTCTGAGCGCCTGATTGCGGTCGCGCGGTCCAGCGGCAACCGGCAGTTGCTGGACGACGCGCTTGCCAAGGCCGGTGTCAATCCGTCCTACCGTTTTGAAGTCAGCCACATCGCGACTTTGCTGGGCATGGTGGACGCCGGCCTGGGCCTGGCGGCCGTGCCGCGTCTGGCACTGTCGCCCACCCACCCAACCCTGGTGGGCGTGACTTTGCGCCAGCCAACCGTCACCCGTGAGCTGGGTTTGGCAACCCGGCGCGGCGCCACACTGCGCCCGCCCGCCAAGGTGTTTCACGACCATTTGCGCACGGCGCTCAAAGCGCGCCGCTAGACGAGGAACTTTATGAAAATGAGTGAAAGTCCTTTTGGAATATGAATAGTTTGCTATTATTTATATATTTTTACAGACGGGTCTGTGTAGACCAGGCTCAGGGGCAAGCGTTGCCCGGCCAGATAATCTTCCATGCAGCGTACCAGCAGCGGACTGCGATGCGTCGCGCTGCTGTCACCAATGAAAGTAAAGACCGCAATTGCGGCGCAGGCGGCGGTAACACGCATATCACCAGCGATTCTGGATCGACTTGTCACTGGGCCGATGACCCAGGAGGGTATCGAAGAAGTGATGGGAGGCTTCAAAAAAGCGTTGATAGAGCGCGTCCTTGGAGCCGAAATGAGCGCTCACCTGGGCTATGGCAATGGTGAAGCCAAACCGTCTGAGACAACTAGCTTGACAGCCGCCGCCTTGGGCAGCAGGCAATTAGGCTGGCTAGGGGAATACGCCAAGTGCCTCTGTAGTATCCCCACCCTCAGCCATCAAGCATTCAGAGGAGTCGCCTCAGCGCAACCTTCACATCCCCGGAACATGCGGCCTTGCGCAAGTTCCCGGCGCAGCCATTGCACGGACTGGTACCCTTCAGTGTCCTTCATGAAGCAGCAAGGAAACTCCTGCCCTTGCCAATTGAAATACCGCGTTTGGCGCTGTTCGAGGAAGCGGCAAGCCATCGGTTGCAAGATGCGGCTCGGAGCGGATGCCGCCACGCTTGTTTCACCAGTCGCCCCAAAGCCTGCGGGGTAATGGCGCACGTAATCTTGCTTTTTCATGAGCGACTGGACGATGTGCCGTGCAAATCCGTGCGCTTGCGCCCATACGCGCAATGGCCCGAGGTCTTGGCCAAAATCCACAGTCATTATTTCAACACGCGGTGCTCCCATGTTAGCTTTCAGCTCCATCACGCTCGCCAAAGTCTTGTGCAAGTTGTGGCGACCAATAGATTTCGCCACCTCTTCGTCAAGCGTGTCCACTGACACCGCCACCCGAGGGAACCATTTCGCGAAGCGTGCCGCGTCCACCCTGCTGCCGTTGGTGATGGTGTAGGGATGATGCCCCTTCTTAATGGTATGCAAAGTCATTTGCCAGAATTTTGGGTGCAATGTCGGCTCACCCTCGCCTTGCAGGGACACCGTGCTACCAGGTTCCAGAATGCTGTCCACAATGCTGCAGAACGTCTCCCAGGCCATGTCTTGCTGCGGCATGGCCCGTCCGGCACAGTACCAGCACGAGTAGTTGCAACGTGTTGTAACTTCAAGCTGTACGAACATGGGTTTCCATCCCTAGCAGCTTCAACAACTGGTCTTCTGCAGACTGTATCTGGCGCACCCGGACGTTTTTGGCAGGCAGGTCGCGTATAGCGGCCGGTGGCTCGCTGTAGCGCGTTTGCCTCCCAGGCAGCCAGACGTCTCCCCACTGTAGGCCGTGGAGGCGGTGTGCCATCGCCACTTGCTCCGCGTGTTGGGGGACAAGCACCGGCCGCAATCCAAACCTGAGCGCCAGGCCAACGCCACCGAGCCCACCGTTGGACAGCAGAACCGAAGCCTGTGCTTGCATCTTCTCAAACTCTAATGGATTGCGGAAGACCGTCAGCTTGCTCCCTGTCCTTTTGAATTCCGGGCAATCGCCCGGCACGTGGATTGCAGACGCGTGCGGCATGCTGTCCAGGCATGCCAGCACTTGCGCCAGGCCAGGAGTGGTCGGTTTCAAGTACCCAATGATCGCAGGCGCACCGGCATCCGCTGCAGGCCGTTGTTCAACAATGTCCATGCCCTGTACCAAATCAGGTTGGGCCAGGAACCCCAGATGTTTGACATCAGCCCTGTAACCGTAGTGATCCAGCTCAGGCGGGGAAAGCACAACCCTGTGCTGGGCGCTGCCAAGGCATGCCATAAGGTCAGTGCCACCCTCCAAGCCAAGCTCGTGTAAAACCCCGCTGAACGCGGCGCATAAGCGCTGGTCAGCGGCGTGGTATGCCACTGGATCCCGCACCGCGCCTGGGAAATAGGCCAATTGCGGCCCCAGCGGCGGCACACAAAAGCCCCCACCCGCCTCCACGGCACTGATGCCTAGGGAGCGGGCGGCAAGCAGCGCTGCAGGGGCGTAGTCGGCCAACACCATGCTGGGCCGCACATGCTCCATGACCTGCCGCCAAGCTTGACACGCGCCAGACAAGTGGGTTTGTTCGGCATAGCCCAGCTTGCAAAGCAGTTCAGGCCAATTTTTGGCTGGAGTGGACCATGCCCCAGCTGTGCAGGGCCAAGGGAGGCGAGGCGCTTGCCAGACCTTTATACCTTTGCCGCGCAAGTGCAAGTGGGCCAATCCAGGGCTTGGAACCGCCACATGCACCTGCGCCCCTTGGCCTGCGGCCGCACGTACCAAGGCCTGCCACACCGTCACATGACCCAAGCCCTCATTCGCCTCCACGCAAAGTAACAGGGTGGCCATAAGCGGGCCTCCGGCTACAACGCCGCCAAGTCGAACTGTTGCACGTTCAGCGGTCGCGTGACGTGCTGCAATTGGCCGTCAACCCCCTGTATCGCCCCAATCGCGGCAATGCCTAGGGCCAGGTCGCGCAGCGCCCGGCTGTCCACTGAAATGTCCGCCGTGAAGCGGCCATCGGCGTTCTTGGCCATTTGAAGGTCCAGCAGGGCATCTTGCAGGTTCCACAGCAACGGCAAGGCCCGCCGTTGGGTGAACTCCACGCGAGACACGCCGAATTGGGTGTCCCCGTTGTAACGTAAGGATTGCAAACCCTGCTCGAAACGGGCCTTGGCTTGCGCGATAGCCTCAGCGACAGAAGCTGGGGCGGTGGCGGCGTCCGACACCCTGGCCTGCACGGCGTCCGGCGCTGGCGCAAGCGACGCCGGGTTTCCCGCCTTCACTTGAGCGTCCACACCCCAAGCGGGCGAATCCCCAGCTTCGGCGGCCACACGGCCAAGCACCGCAGCGTGGTTCCAGCTTGTCCCGTCGGCAAAGTGGATTTTCTCAAGGGCGTTGGGGCCCTTGCCGCCGTTCTCGAAATACGCAGTCATCGTGAGCTGGTCGGTGGTCCCGTTGATGCGCAACAACAAGTCATTGCCTCGGCGTGCCAGGGTCACGTCGACCGCGGCAATCCCCGCGCCCAATTGCACCACGTCGCCGGAAGGCTTGCCAGCGTCAAAGTTGACGATGATGTCTTGGCCGCTGCCGCGCCCGAACACGTAGGTGTCGTTTCCCAAGCCGCCAAACAGGATGTTGTTGCCTGCATTGCCCTCGATGCGGTTGTTCATGGCATTGCCAACGCCGTTGATGTTGCCGCTGCCGGTCAGCACCAGATTCTCCACGTTGTCCGCCAAGGCGTGGGACGTGCTGGCATAGACCGTGTCCGTGCCTTCGCCAGCCAGTTCCACCACCAGATCGTCCTTGCTGTCCACAATGTACTTGTCGTTGCCCGCGCCGCCCACCAAGATGTCAGCCCCAGCACCCCCATCCAAGGTATCGTTGCCCTCCAGGCCCCACAGCTTGTTAGAAACGGCATTGCCGGTGAGCACATTGGCCAGCGCATTGCCCATCCCCGCTTCCGCAGCGCCAGTGAGCCCCAGGTTTTCAACGTTGTCAGACAGGGCATAGTTGACCGAGGACAGCACGGTGTCCGTGCCCTGCCCCGCAAGCTCCACCACAGTGTCGGCTTGGCGGTCCACGACATAGGTGTCGTTGCCTGCGCCCCCCAACATCAGGTCGGCGCCACCACCGCCGTCAATGAGGTTGGCCGCCGCATTGCCCGACAGCACGTTGGACAATCCATTGCCCGCCAGGTTGGCCGCCGTGCCCAGCAAGATGCCGTCTTCCACATTGGCCGCCAGCATGACAGACACCCGGCTGACGACCGTGTCCCGCCCGCCTGCCTCTCCTGCCTCCTCGACAATGTTGTCCACATCATCTTCCAGGATGTAGGTGTCGTTGCCTGCCCCGCCAATGAGGGTGTCAAGGCCTTTTTTGCCATTGAGGTTGTCATCGCCGGCGCCGCCCGCCAACACGTTGGCTGCGTCGTTGCCTTGCAGGACGTTGTCCAGGCCGTTGCCAGTGCCGTCAATGGCCACCGTCCCGGTGAGGATCAGGGCCTCCACGTTGGCCGCCAGCGTATACGACACGGACGCCTCGACCGCGTCAGCCCCTTCACCCGCCAGTTCCACCACCCCGTCTGCTGCGTTGTCCACTTCATAGAAATCGTCCCCAGCGCCGCCAACCATCACATCGACACCGGTGCCGCCGCTCAATCGGTCGTCACCAGCCATACCCAGCAGCGTGTCGTCGCCGGCACCACCGCTGAGCTTGTTGTCGGCACTGTTGCCCTGGATGCGGTTGGCCAAGGTGTTGCCGGTGCCGTCAATGGCCGCTGCGCCGCGCAACACGAGGTCCTCCACGTTGGCCCCGAGGGTGAACGTGGCCCGAGCATAGACGGTGTCCCGGCCTTCATTGGCCTTCTCCACCACCCTGTCCGCAGTACTGTCCACTTCGTAGATGTCGTCGCCCTTGTCGCCATTCATGGTGTCGTCGCCAGCGCCTCCGGCCAGCACATCGTTGCCGTCCCCGCCGTTCAGCACATCATTGCCGTCCAGGCCGTTGATGGCATCCGCTGCGGCGGTGCCAGACAACGTGTCGGCGGCTGCAGTCCCCGTGACGGTGTTGCGCGCCGCCAGGTCCACTTGGATGCCGATGTCGTCCGACACGGACAGCCCGGCGCTGTCCGTGGCTGTGACCCGCAAGGCCAATGGCCCAGTGTCCGCATATCTTGGCGTGCCGCGCACAAAGCCTGTCGCGGCGTCAAACTGCAGCCATTGCGGCAACGCCTCCCCGTCGGCCAGTGTGACCCTGTACGCCAGGTGGTCACCAAACCGCAAATCAGGGTCGGCAAAGTTGGGGCCGGCCACCAGCAATGCAAATGGAACCCCCTCCGTGGCAACGGCGTCGAGCAGTTCAAACGCGACGTAGGGCGCATCGTTCACATTGGCCACGTTAACCACCAGGGAGGCGGATGCGGACAGGCCGCCCAAATCGGTGGCCGAGACTTTCACGTTCCACTGGGCCACATCGTCGTTGGCAGGCGTGCCCGAGAAGGTGCGTGTGGCCGCGTCAAAGCGCAGCCATGCCGGCAGGGCAGTGCCGCTCCCCAGCGTGGCGCTCCAGGCGAGCCGGTCGCCCACATCGGGGTCGGCAAACGTGCCTTGCGGCACCGTGAACGAAAAAACTTGGCCTTGGGTGGCAGTCTGGCTTCCCAGCGGCTGTGCAAGGACGGGAGCATCGTTCACTGCTGCCACCGCCAGGTTGAACACGGCCGCCGCGCTGGCGCCTGCGGAGTCTTTGGCGACCACTTTAACGGCCAAGTTGCCGGCATCCAGGAACTTCGGGGTACCCGAGAAAGTCCGGGTCGCGGCGTCAAAGGCCAACCAACTTGGCAACGGGCTGCCGTCGGCTAGCCTAGCCGCGTACGACAGTTTGTCGTCAACATCCGTGTCGGCGAAAGCATCCTGCCCCACCGTGTACGTGAAGGGCAAGTCTTCCGTAGCCGAGAGACCAGATAGCGGCGCGCCCAATACCGGCGCATGGTTGCTGTCGAGCACATGCAGGCTCAGCCGGCTGACGGCGGTCGCCCCGGCCGCGTCGGTGGCATGCACCTCCAACACGTAATTCCCGATGTTCGCCCGTGTCGGCCGACCCGAGAGCGACAGGTTCAGGGGGTTCTGCAGCAGCCAGTCTGGCAATGGGGCACCGCCCGCGCCAGTCAAGCGGTACGCCAACCGGTCGCCCACGTCAGGATCTACAAACAGGCCAGCGGGCATGGCCCACGACCATGCCTGGCCTGCCACCACGTCAGCGTCCTCCAGCAGAGCCACCGCCACTGGCGCGTCGTTGGTGTTGCGTACGGCCAGCTTAAATTCCTGCTCGGCTACAGCGCCATTGCCCATAGACGCCCTGACGCGAAGCCCCACCTCGCCCACCTCGCTATTGGTAGCCAGCCCTGACAGTTCGCCGGTGGCAGTGTTGATCGACAGCCATTGGGGCAAAGATGAGCCGTCTTGCAGGGTCGCGCTGTAATGCACGGCCAGCGTGCCGGTCTTGGCAAAGCCATAGGCCGTCCCGACCGCAAACGCCTGGTCTTCCAGCACTGTTTGGCCGGCCAAATGGCCGTCCGCATGGACGAAACCATCCGAAAACGGGCGTACGGGGGCGTGCTGCACCATTTCCGCCATGGTCCAAACCGTGCCGTCATCGAACTCAAAGTCCTCCACACCAAATCCGAGGCCGTCATTGGCGTTGGCCATAACCACCTTGACGCCCCCGGTTTCGCCCCAAGAGATGTTCAAAGTCTGGCGGGACACATTGCCCGACTGCGTTGTGCCCCAAGTCAGATCCAGTGCATTGGCTGAGACTCCTGCGCCAAAGCGGACTTTGTCGCGGTCTTTCAAGTAAGCCGCCTCTGGAAAGTAGTCCCGCAGGTTTTCTGGTGTGAACAAAGTCCCCGCAAGGTCGCCCAACAGATCAAAGCGTTTGGTGGCACCGGAGCCAATTGAGTTGAACCCGATCCCCGCAGCCTGGTTTAGCCGCACCGCGTTGATTGGTATATCGCCAGTGACGGACATGTACGCGTCGTACTCGAACACGGTCGTGCGAAAGTACCGGGCATCCTGAAGAAACTGTTTGAGGAAGTCCCCGCTTTGCACTGGGATCAACTGGGGGTAGGGGTCCCACCCCGCCGGCCCGCCGTAGAACGCGGACGTGACCGCGACATGGACGGTCGACTCTGCCGCGTCGTAAACAATGTCCCAGCCATCATCGTCGGCTTGGACCACGTATGTGTCTGCGCCAGCGCCCCCGTCGAGCAAGTCACTGCCAGCGCCACCAGAAATTTCGTCTGCGCCGGAGCCCAGCTCGATGGTGTCATCCCCTGCGCCGCCGTTGACCCAGTCGCCAGAGTATTGCGGTACCTGGCTTTCGGTGGAAACATACGGGTTGACCTCATGCGGGCCTATCGACCGGGCACGCAACACTGTGTCATTGCCGCCGCCAGCATCTACCAATGTGCTTCCGCCTTCAACCCTGATGGTGTTCGCTCCATCGCCAGCCCTCAAGTCCTCCACAGTGTGCGTGGTTGTGGTGGTGTTTTCACGCACCTCAACGGTGTACGGTGTGTAGTGGGGCACAGTTGTGTACTGCGGCACCTGCTCTTGCACAACCGAAGGCGGCACCCACACTTGGTGGCTGGCCAGGGTCAACTGGGTCGGGTAATGTGGTAGGTAGTACGACCCATCCACAAGGTTGATCGGGCGGCCCCCCAACACCCCGGCAATGCTTGGCATCGTGTCCATCACCGTGATGTTGCGCCCAGGGACTTCTTTTTGCGCGTGCGAGAAGCCATTCGGCTCCGATGTGTACCAAACCGACACCCCCGAGTAGCTGCCTATGACCACGTTGCTTTTGCTCACAACGGTCCCAGATCCGTCGGCCACAATGGCAGGGGCGTCAGATTCAACAGCCGCCCTGGCGACTTTGACACTAGTGGTGGTCAAATTGCCAAAGATGTCCTGCGACGTGATGTCGTTGAACGACGCTATCCGAACCTGATCTGTCACATTCTCATAAAACGCTTCCCTGCGTTGCGCTGGCGTCAGGCCCTGTCTGGACAACTTCTCCAGGTCGCGCAGATTGAACTGGCGGCCGTCGGCCAGTTGCAGCGTCCATTGGTTGTTCTGGTCATAGAAACCCATGACCCGGAAACCCGCTTCGAGCGCGTTGTTGCGCACTTGCAAGTTCTGCCCATCGCGCGCGAAACGCATGCCATCCAGCGTGTTGCTGCCCCAGACCACGAGGCTGGATTCGCCCTCGGCCTCAATGAGCGTGTCCATCCCACCCTGGGCATCCACCACGTAGGTGTCGGCTCCCCTGCCTCCGGCCAAAGTGTCGTTGCCCGCGCCCCCCGCCAGTGTGTTGGCGGCTGCATTGCCTTGCAACAGGTCATCACCAGCGCCGCCCACAATGGGTGCCAACACGTCGATGGAAAGCGTGTTGTACAGCGACTCCAGCGGCGCGCTTGAACCGTCTGCAAACTGCACCTGCACAATGTCTGCACCGGCCCCATCCAGCACCGTGACCCCGTCTTGCGCGCCATAGCCGATGCGGATGCCATTTCCTTGCGCCGTCCCAACGCGCGCTACGGTCAACGTCTCCATCGAAATGCCTGGGCCAAACACCAGGGTGGAAGACCCACCGGCATCGTTCACGATGTCTTCCCCGTCACCCAGTTCAAAGTGGTAAGTGTCTTCGCCTGCGCCGCCTGCTAGAACATCCGCACCCGCGCCGCCGCGCAATTCATCATTGCCCTCGCCACCCTCCAGCGCGTCGTTGCCGCCAAATCCGAACAATTGGTCGTCGCCGGCATTGCCCACCAACAAATCCGCCCCTGCCGTCCCGGCCACCAAGTCCGCCAGGTCAGAGCCAACCGTGACCACCGTGTTGCCAGACGAAAGGTGGGCCATCAAGTCGCCAAAGCCCCAGGTACTACCATTGGCGAACTCGATGCTTTGCACCGCGCCTTCCAGGGCCTGTGGGATGAACACTGAGCGGCCTTCACCCAGCACCAGGTTCACGTCGGTCGTGCCGGACACCAGCTGCACCTGCACCGACGCCGGCGTGCTGCCATCCTCTAGC
Source organism: Burkholderiales bacterium (assembly GCA_025360385.1). Taxonomy (GTDB): domain Bacteria; phylum Pseudomonadota; class Gammaproteobacteria; order Burkholderiales; family Burkholderiaceae_C; genus JANYCG01. The sequence continues at coordinate 9,129 of JANYCG010000104.1, forward strand.
CTGAGCGTGTTCACGCCTTCCAGGTCCAGCAGGTTGACCAAGCGGGAGCCTGCGGACACCACATAGGTGTCGTCGCCTGCGCCGCCGGCCATCACGTCGCTGCCGCCGCCCGTCACCAGGGTGTCGTTGCCGTCACCCCCCACCAAGATGTCATGGCCTGCGCCACCCCGCACCACATCGTTGCCGGCGCCGCCATTGGCCACCAGGCCATTGTCGCTGCCGCGGATGCTGTCATCGCCATCGGTGCCAGCCACCGCATAGTTGCCCAGCACATCCAGCACATCGTGCAAAGACTTGGGGGCACCGCTGGCCAGGCGTATTTGCAGGCTGCCGTCCGCCACCAGGGCATTGGCCAACACCACCTGTGCGCCGCCCACTGCGAGCACCAGGTCGTTCTTGAGCCCGCCCGTACGGCTGACTTGCACGTCCGCCCAGCTCGTTGCTGCCTGCAACACTACGGTATTCAAGCCAGCAACATCGTCCACCCGCAGGTTGGCCCCTTCGGCCACCCAGTAGGTGTCGTTGCCGTCACCGCCCAATAGGATCAAGTCTGGGTTCGCGACATCCAAGACCCCGGAGCCGGCGCCTGGGGCAAACACATCGTCGAGCACCGTCCCCTGCACAGCAGCGCCGAGGCCCAATTGTTCTACCCCGGTGAAAACCTGCACGCCTTGCGCGGCCAAGGTATCCATGTCCACCGCCGTGCCATCGGCAAAGCGCAGCGTGCCCAGGGCCTGCAATGCCGCGCCAGACTGCTGCGCGCCCTCCAGCTTGATGCCGCTTTGCGCACCTGTGCCCAACTGCACAAACACGCCTTGCGGGCCTGCTTGCAGGTGGGCATCTGCGGCGGTCAGGTTGCCTTGCACCTCCACGGTGGCGCGGGTCTGCTGCCCGCTCACCGTGTCTACACCGTCGCCCAGGCGGTACACAATGGTCTGGTTGGTGTTGGCCAGCTCGATGCGGTCGTCACCTTTGCCCGACAGGACGCGCGAACCCTTGCCGCTCACCCGCACGTGGTCACTGACGCCGCCACCCAGCACAAAGTCGTTGTCGGAAGTGGAATCTTTGACCACCGAATCCGGGGCAAGATCGGCGACCAAATTGTCCAGTCGAACTTGGCGGTCGTCGGCAAACTCAACCGTCCAGTGACCGGCCGACGTCCCGCCTTTGAACGCCACGCCAGAGTCCACAAGGCCGTCTGACCCCCGCCAATACAGCGCATAGCCACTGCCGTCTGTTGCGGCTGAAATTGCAACCCCATCCATGGACGCATTGATTTGCAGCGTGTTGTTGCCTTCTGAATCGTCCAAGGTGTTGCCGAACCGGGCACCATCCCCGTCCACCACTAACTCCGCCCCGTCCACCACATAAGTGTCGTCGCCAGCGCCTCCTTTGAGGTAGTTCAGCCCACTTCCTCCATCGAGGGTGTCGTTGCCTTTGCCGCCCACCAGTTCGTCGTTGCCGCCTCCGCCGAGCAGTTCGTCGTCGCCATCGCCGCCATCCAAGTAGTCGTCGCCTTCGCCGCCATCTAGTTGGTCGTCTCCCGCTGCACCCAAGCCTTCGCCGTCGCCAAACAGAACGTCTTTGCCGTCGCCCCCTAAAAGCCTGTCAGACCCACCGCCGCCGAGCAAGACATCATCACCATCGCCCCCGTCCAGCAGGTCATCACCAGCGGCACTGGCGTCCAGATCCACCTGCGCCCCATCGCCAAAGAGCTTGTCGTCGCCGTCGCCACCCACCAATTCGTCGTCGCCGCCGCCCCCCTCCAAGCGGTCATTGCCGTCACCGCCATCCAGGACATCATCCCCCGCTTCACCCAAGCCGTTGCCATCGCCCACCAAGTCGTCGTTCCCGCTGTCGCCCTCCAGGCGGTCATCGCCACCGCCGCCCACCATCACATCGTCGCCCTCTTCACCGAACAGTTGGTCGTTGCCTGCGGCGCTTGCATCCTGGGTCGGGGAGAAGCCGTCGCCGAACATGATGTCGTTGCCAGCCCCACCCCACAGCACATCGGCCTTGCCGCCACCCACCAGCACGTCATTGCCGTCCTCGCCGTCGAGCACGTCGTCGCCCTCACTGGCCGCCTGCACTACATAACCGTCACTGCCATCCCCATAAAGGTTGTCGTCGCCATCGCCGCCAAACAGATGGTCGCCCTGGCCGCCCCCCACCAACAAGTCGTTGCCATCCTCGCCGTCGAGGTAGTCTTGGCCGTGGTAGGCCTCTGCCACAGGGTCGTGCTGGTCTCCATCACCGTAGATAGCGTCGTCTCCCGCACCGCCAAACAGCTGGTCGCTACCGCCGCCGCCGCGGATATAGTCTTGCCCCTCGCCGCCGTCAATGAAGTCCGCCCCATGCTTGGCCGCGTTAGTGGAGTTGTACAGCCCGGGGGTGCTAACGCCATCGCCGTCAAGGACGTCGTCGCCCGCGCCGCCGTCAATCACGTCGTCCCCTTCATGGCCCCACACCAAATCGTCACCGCCGCTACCTTCCAGCAGGTCAGCGCCCGCACCCCCCACCATGATGTCGTTGCCATCGCCGCCGTCGGCCACATCGCCCGCGCTGTCAGGCGTCACGGGGCCGCCCCCACCCAATGTGATGGCGCTCTCCCCTGTCACTCTGTAGTCGGCCCAGGTAGGCCCCCCGTAGACCATCTCTGTCCCCGCAGGTAAGGCAAAGGTATCGTCGGGCCGCCGCCGGCCCGGCACAGCTAGCCCAATGCCCGTGAGGATGGTGTCATTGCCCTGCCCACCCTCAATGTAGTCAGATCCCGCGCCCCCGCCAATCATGTCGTCCCCACCGCCGCCGTCGATGTCGTCATCGCCGCTGCCGCCTGACAGGGCGTCATTGCCCTCCAAACCCCGCATTTCTACGTTCTGCGTGGCGATGCCAGTGCCACTGTCGCCCACGGCAGAGATCACGTCATCAAAGCCTGCCT
>JANYCG010000107.1 GCA_025360385.1 Burkholderiales bacterium
GTCGGTGCCGGTCAAGCGCACGCCGCGCTCCAGCAGGTACATGGTGGCCGCGTAACCCATGCCGCAGCCGCTGCTGACGTAGTCGGGGCTGCCGTAACGTTTGCCAGCCCGCGTGTTGATCACCACAATTTCAAGGGGCGACAAGGTGTGGTTGATGCGTTTGAGTTCGGCTTCGACATCCGCTGCCGTCACCACGTAACCGTCGGCAAACCCGGTGAAGTCGAGTTTCACCCCCGGCTGGAAGCACCATTCCAGCGGCACGTCGTGGATGGCGATGGCGGGTTTTTTGTCGCCCAGGGCTTTGTCCATGGTGCTGTGGAAGTGGTAGGGCGCGTCCAGATGGGTGCCGTTGTGGGTGGAGAGTTGCACAAACTCCACCGCCCAGCCCTCACCGTCAGGCAGATCGCCTTTTTGCAGGCCGGGGAAAAACCCGGCGATCTGTTCGGCGGTGTTTTCGTGCGTCATGTATTCGATCTTGGGCGCGAACGCGGGCGGGTCGGAAAGCACGTCGTTTTCAAGAAAGATCGACAGGTCTACAAATTTGCGGGGCATGGTCAAACTCCAATCAAAATAGTCAAAAATAAAAACTCAAGGCCGTTGCCACTTGAGAAAACGGCGCTCCAACGCGGCCAGCAAGGTGTTGCTGGCAAAACCAATAGCACCCAGCAGCGCCACGCCGGCAAACAGTTCGCTGGCGCGGAAAGACCGGGCAGCCAGCAAGATGGCCTGGCCCAGGCCCGATTGCGACGCGATCATTTCACCGACCACGGTGACGATCAGCGCCACCGTGAGCGACAGGCGCATGCCGGCCAAAATGTCGGGCAGGGCATTGGGCAGGCCGATCTTGCAGACGAAGGCCAGCCGCGTCAGCTGCAGGGCGGTGGCGACCTCGCGCAGGCGCACATGCACCGAGGCCAGTCCGTAGACCGTGGCCAGCAACACCGGCCACATGGCACCAAAGGCCACCACGAACAGCACCATGCTGCCGGACAAGCCAAAGATCGAGATTGCCAGCGGCATGATGGCCGAGGCCGGCAGCGGACGGATGAATTCAAAAGTCGGCGCAATCCAGGCGCGGGCCGTGGCAGAACTGCCGATCAAGGCCCCCAGGCCAATGCCCAGCGCTGACGCCAGCAGCCAGCCCAGCACCATGCGCATGACGGTCGAGCCGGTGAAGTCCAGCAGTTCGCCAGATGCCATGCCTTGCAGCAGGCTGCCTAGCGTGGCCTCGGGCGTGGGCAAAAAAACTTTGCTGACCCACTGCAGGTGGCTGGCCAGCCACCACAGGGCCATCAGCGCCAGCAACACGCCGAGCGATTCCGCCATGGCGCGTGCGCTTTGCGTGGGGGCGGCATTCATGCGGACTGCCCCAAGCCAGCGTCTGGCATTGCGCCCATCTTGGCGGCGGCCCAGTCCTGGAGGCGCTGGGTGGCGGCGTTGATGCAAAAACCGACCACGCCAATCCAAAACAGCCAGGCCAGCATCAGTTCTGGCGCCAGGCTTTGCTGTGCAATCATCAGCGCGTACCCCATGCCGCTGGGGTTGGCGGCAATCTCCACTGTGACGGCCACCACCAGCGCAATCGCCACGCCCAGGCGAAGGGCCACAAAAAGGCGCGGCAACACGGCCGGCAAAACGATTTTGACGGTGCGCGCAACGGGGCTCAAGCCCAGCGCTTGGGACACTTCCAGCAGGCAGGGTTCGATCTGCCGTACGGCGGCCTGCGTCAAAATCAGCAGTGGCCAAAAGCAGGCAAACGCCACCACGCTGATCTCCATGCGAAAGCCAAAGCCAAACACCAGCATGGCCAAAGGGATCAGTGCCACGGAAGGGATGGGCCGGAAAACCTCGACCGTTAAAAACCCCATCTGCGCGGTGCGGCGCGACAGGCCCAGCACCATACCGATCAAGATGCCCAAGCCCGCCCCAATGGCCAGCCCGGCCCCGGCGCTACCCAGGGTAAAAGCGGTGGCCTGCACGATGGAGCCTTCGCCGGTGGACATCAAGGCGCGCCAGAACGCCAGCGCGGCGGCAGTCGGCGGCGCCAATGCGTCGCTGTCTTTGCCCAGAGTCCGGGCGTACCACTCCAGCACGGCCAGCAGCAGCGCGGGAAGGGTGAGGGGGCGGATGATGCGCAGCATAAAAATTGTTTGGTCTTGCCCCGGCCTAATGGTGCCCGAGAAAACCATACAACTCACGGCGCAAGCGCAGGAATTCGGGGTTTTCCTTGGTCAGCAACTGGTCGCGCGGGCGCGGGAGGGTGACCTCCACCATAGCGGCCAGGCTGGGTTTGTCAGCCGTCGGGTTGGTGCGCAGCGCAAGCACGCGGTCGCTCAGGTAAATGGCCTCTTCCAGGTCATGCGTGACGAACAGCACGGTGAGGCCCTGCTCGCGCACCAGGCGCGACACCTCGTCTTGCAGGCTCTCGCGGGTCATGGCATCGAGTGCGCCAAAAGGCTCGTCCATCATGATCAGGTCGGGTTCTTGCGCCAGGCAGCGGGCAATTTGCACGCGTTGCTGCATGCCGCCCGACAGCTGGGCCGGAAACTTGTCTGCGTGCAGCGTCAAGCCGACCGTCGCCAGCACCTTGGCGATGCGTGCCGGCCGCTCGGCCTTGGGTGTGCCCGCAGCCTCCAGTGCCAGGCTCACGTTGGCGGCCACGCAGCGCCAAGGCAGCAGGGCGCGACCATAATCCTGGAACACAAAGGCCACAGAACGCGACGGCCCGGCGACGACCTGCCCCTGGCGGCGCACTGCCCCGGCGCTGGGTGTCACAAAACCAGCGGCCGCGCGAAGCAAGGTCGTTTTGCCACAGCCCGACGGCCCGATGATGCTGACAAACTCGCCCCGTGCGACTGAGAACGAGATGGGCGACAAAATCTCGCGCCCGCCCAGGTGGATGCCAAGGCCATCGAACGCCAGCAGCTCAGAGGCCATTTTTGACTGTCGAATTGGCCTGAACGCCGCCATTGAAGACAAATAATGCCTCAAGTTCCCGTAAACACTGCATAGTTAGCTATATATAATGAAGCAACTATTTTACAATCAACTGCGCCACATTGAGATTGGTTTTGAGCATGTCCTGCTCTTTCATCAGGCCAATCCACCAGCTGAGCTGCTTCTCGGTCACCACCGCACCGGGCGGCGAGATCTGCATTTTGGCCGCCGCCGGGGCAGGCACCTTGAGGTACTTGACCACATACTCGCGCACTGCAGCGTCATTTTTGGGGTTGTTCACAAACGCCGCGCCTTCCACCACGCCCTGGGCAAAGGCCTTGGCCGCCGCCGGGTTGGCCTTGACCCATTCGCGCGTGGCCACGTGCAAGATGGTGGGTTGGCCGTCGCCCAGAAACGTGGTGTAGTACGAGGCCACATAACCCGTGCCGGTGTCCACAATACGCGCCATGAAGGGCCCGCCCGTCACCACCGCGTCGATGGAGCCGCCCCGGATCAGGTCGGCGTGTTGCGGGAAGGGTGTTTCGATGAAGTTGACCTTGCGCCAGTCCACCCCGTTGACCTTGAGCCACTGGCGAAACGTCACGTGCAGCAGCGCGCCCAGGCCAGGCACGCCGACCTTCTTGCCGACAAAATCCTGCGGTGTCTTGATGCCCGAGCCGGCCCGCGCCGCCACCCCGATCTCGGTGTAAGTCTTGGAGAGCACGCCGCCACCCGCCAGCACGACCTGGTCGAGCCCGCCGTCTACGGACTGCAGAAACACCGAAGGTGTGGGCCCGCCAATCTGCAGCGAGCCGGACTGGATGGCCGCTGGAATCGTCGAGTTCAGCGGAATGAATTTGGGCTCCACCTCGAGGTTGCGCTTGACGAAGTAACCCTGCTCCACGGCGGCCAGCACCGAGAGAAAATCGCCGACGGCGGTGTAGCCGAAAACGACCTTGGTGGTCTCGCTGTGTGCCGGCAAGGCCAGTGCGGCGGTGGCCGCCGCCAGCGTGGCCAGGGCAGTGCGACGGTTGAGGCCGGTTGGGCGGGTGGGTTGACGTGAGGTCATGGCTTGGGTCTGCGGGTGGTGGACAGCGGGGTGGAAGATTTGGCAGAGGCTTGTGCGGCAGGCTTGGCACGGGGTTTGGACGAAGGCGCGCGCGGCGCAGCGGCTGCGCTGGCCAGTGCAGCGCGTATGCCGCCCACGATGAAGCTGGCCAGCAGCACGGCGGCCGCCGGGTCGGCCGGGGTGTTCTGGCCTTTGGACAGCCGCTCGATGCGCATGTCGCTGATGTGGTGCAGCAGGGAGCCCAGCGCAAACTGGTAGACCCAGGCAATCTGCCCGCGTGTGGCCTGCGGCAGCGTCAGGTGCAGCGCGTCGATGAAGGCATAGGCCAGTGGGTCGAAGTAGGCGCGCAGCACCTGGTCGGTTTCGTCGGTGGCGTGGTACAGCTCACGCGCCACCAAGAGCGCGTAATACTCGCCCTCGTTGCTGGCACGCAGGCGCAGCACCGGGTCAATGAAGGCCTCGATGATGGCGGGCAAGGTCTTGGGGCTTTTGGCGTCCAGCGGCACGGCACGCAGCCGCGCCACGCGCTCTTCGATGGTGCTGTTCCAGTGCGCGAAGATGGCCTGGAACAGCTCGTGCTTCTGGCCGTAGTAGTAGCCCACCAACGCCAGCGGCACACCCGCCTCTTCGGCGATTTGGCGGATGGTGACCGCGTGGTAACCGCGCTGCGCGAACAGCTTCTCAGCCGCCAGCAGGATGTCGGCCTTGCGGTCGGGCCGCAAGGCTTCGGCCATCTTGCGCGGGCGGGTGGGCATGTCCATGGGAGGCCATTGGACACCTGTACAAATTAATTGGACATTCGTACAAACCCTGTGCGCTTCTGCAGGAACTCTTGCCGAAGCACGGTGGCCTGCCGTTCTGTGCACCAGGCCCCGACCAACATGCCATGGTTACGCCATGATCACGCCATGGTCGCGCCATGGTGCAGGCCAGCCACTGGGCGGTCGCCTAGGTCAAAGCATGCAAGGCCGCACGCACGATGCTGGCCGCGTCTACCCCGAAGTAGCCGCGCAGGGCGGCCCGCGTGTCGCTGCGGCCAAAGCCGTCGGTACCCAGCGTGACGTAGCGCCGGCCTTCAGGCACGAAGGCGCGAATGCTCTCGGGCACAGCGCGCACGTAGTCGGTGGCGACGACGATGGGGCCGTTGCTGGCGGCGAGCTGCTGCGCCACAAAGGGAATGTCAGCCCTTTCGACAAGCTCAGGGCGAACGGGTAGGGGCGTCGGGCGAACCGTCATTCCCGCGCGCTGTTCGCAGGCCATGCCGTCGCGCGCCAGCTCGCTCCAGCTGGTCACGCTGAACACGTCGCAAGTCACGCCTTGGGCTGCCAGTCGCTGTGCCGCCTTCAAAACCTCGGTCAGGATGGCACCAGAGCCCATCAAGGTGATTTGCTTAAGTGTTTTGGCCTGCAAGTCCTTGTCCAGTATTGCTGTATAGGTACCAAATTTATAGCAACCACGGATCACATCGCCCTGCGCGCCTTCCGGCAAGTCCGGCTGGGCGTAGTTCTCGTTCATGAGCGTGACGTAATAGAACACGTCTTTCTGCTCGGTCAACATCTCGCGCAGCCCAAAGTCGACGATCACCGCCATCTCGCCCGCAAAGGCCGGGTCATACGCCTTGCAGTTGGGGATGGTGGCGGCAATCAGGTGGCTGGAGCCGTCCTGGTGCTGCAGGCCTTCGCCGCCCAAGGTGGTGCGGCCACTGGTGGCGCCCAGCAAAAAGCCGCGGGCCCGCTGGTCGGCCGCCGCCCAGATGGCGTCGCCCACGCGCTGGAAGCCGAACATGCTGTAGTAGATGTAGAAGGGCAGCATGGCCAGCCCATGCACGCTGTAACTGGTGGCTGCTGCCGTCCAGCTGGCAATGGCACCGGCCTCGCTGATGCCCTCTTCAAGAATCTGCCCGTCCAGCGCCTCGCGGTAGCTCAGCACCGAGCCGATGTCCTCCGGCTCGTAGCGTTGGCCCACGCTGCTGTAGATGCCCACCTGCTTGAACAGGTTGGCCATGCCGAAGGTGCGCGCCTCGTCAGCCACGATGGGCACCACGCGCGGCCCCAAGGTCTTGTCCTTCATCAGGTTGCCCAGCATGCGCACAAAGGCCATGGTGGTGGACATCTCTTTGCCCGCTGCTGCGGTGGCAAACCCGGCGTAGCTGGCCAGCGGTGGCACGGGCAGCGCGGCGCATTCTGTGTAGCGCTTGGGCAGGTGGCCCCCGAGCTTTGCGCGATGTTGTTGCAAGTATTGCAGCTCGGCACTGTCTTCAGCGGGTTTGAAAAACGCCAGGTTGGTGGCCTGCGCGTCTGTAAGCGGCAAGTTGAAGCGGTTGCGGAACTCGATGAGCGCCGCTTCGTCCAGCTTCTTCTGGCTGTGTGTGGTCATCTTGCCCTGGCCGGCCTGGCCCATGCCATAACCCTTTTTGGTGTGGGCCAGGATCACGGTGGGCTGGCCCGTTTGCTGTGCGGCGGCCTTGTAGGCGGCATGAATCTTCACCAGGTCATGCCCGCCGCGCTTGAGCCGGTCGATCTGCTCGTCCGTCAGGCCCATGGCCAGGCGCTGGAGCGCTTCGTTCTGGCCAAAAAAGTGGTCGCGGTTGAAGCGCCCGTCTTTGGCGGCAAAGGTCTGCATCTGGCCGTCTACCGTGTCGGCAAAGGCCTGCACCAGTGCGCCCGTGTGGTCGCGGGCAAACAGGCCGTCCCAGTCGCTGCCCCAGACGAGTTTGATGACGTTCCAGCCCGCGCCTCGAAAGAGCTTTTCCAGCTCGTCGATGATGCGACCGTTGCCACGCACCGGTCCGTCCAGCCGCTGCAGGTTGCAGTTGACCACCCAAACCAAGTTGTCCAGCTTCTCGCGGCTGGCCAGGGTCAATGCGCTCATGGACTCGGGCTCGTCCATCTCGCCGTCGCCAAACACGCCCCAGACTTTTCGACCCGTGCAGTCCAGCAACTGCCGGTGCGTGAGGTAGCGCATGAAGCGCGCATGGTAGATGCTGCTGATGGGCCCCAGGCCCATAGAGCCGGTCGGGAATTGCCAAAAATCGGGCATCAGCCAGGGGTGCGGGTAGCTGCTGAGGCCGCGGGCACCGTCCGCCGGGGCGGTAATTTCTTGCCGGTAATGAGCCAGGTCGTTTTCAGTCAGCCGCCCTTCTAGAAAGGCCCGCGCATAGACGCCCGGCGCGCTGTGCGGCTGGAAGAACACAAGGTCGCCGCGGTGCTGCTCATTGCGCGCATGGAAGAAGTGGTTGAACCCCACCTCGAACAAATCCGCCGCGCTGGCGTAGCTGGCAATGTGGCCGCCCAGATCACCATACGCGGCATTGGCCCGCGCCACCATGGCCAGCGCGTTCCAGCGCATCAGGGACGCCAGCTTTTCTTCAACCACCAGGTCCCCAGGGAAGGGCGGCTGCGCATCGACCGAAATCGTGTTCACGTAGGGCGTGACCAGCTCGGGCTGCCAGCCCACCTGCGAGGCGTGCGCCATGCGCACCATCGCATCGAGCACAAAGCGCGCCCGCTGGGGGCCATGCTGCGCCACCAGCGACAAAAAGGCGTCGCGCCATTCGGTGGTTTCAGAGGGGTCGGTGTCGGCCGGGGCGCCTGGCAGCGCGGCGGCGACGTGGGGGTGAATGCTGGGGTCGTTCATGCAGCCACTGTAGGCGGCGCTGAGCGAAATGAGCTTCTGAAAATCACTCAAATCAGCGTTGATTAGGCATTTAATGCCGCGGTTTCAATTTTTGACAGCATTTTAGACAACGATGGCCTCCAGCCCCCGCTTGTCGATAAGCTGGAGCAGCTTGGCCGCGGCACCGCTCGGGTGCTTGCCGGACGTGGGTGACTCCCACTTCTGAACCGCCGACACGCTGACGTTCAAGATCGACGCCAGCACCGACTGGCTCACTTTGGCCTTGCCCACGCGAATGGCCGTCACCTTTTCAGGCGTGTACTCGGGCGGCGCCTCGCAAATGAGCTTCAGCTTGGCCATGTCTTGCCGCGAGATCAGCTCATGGGCCTGCAGGGCCTCGGCCATCTCCAGCATTTCGTCGAGAACACGGTTCTTGGGGCTCTTGGCGCTGGCAGTGCGTTTGTTAAAGGGCATTGCAAATCTCCTTCAAAATTTCGGCGGTAATCAATTGGGCCAGCTTTGGGGCATCAGCGGCCTGAAGACTCGCGGCAATGATCTTGGCGGCATCCACTTCCTGGTCAGAAAAATCTGACCCTGGTTGGCTCTTCTCGCGGCCCGCCAAAAAGAAGATCGCGTCTTTGTGCTTCTTGGCGACAAGGGTGCGTGACGAGCCGCTCTTGCCCTGCCCGGGCAAAGCGATGCGCTTTTTGCACAGTCCGCCACCCAAGTCCGCTTCAAACAAGCCCTGCTCAATCTCGCGGGCAGCCTCGCACAAGGCGGCGTCATTCACTATCTTGCGCGCCCAACGGCTGAAAGTCTTGGTTTTGAAGACTCTTTTCATGTCTTGGATTCTATCAAACTATAGCACTGGGTGCAATAAGATTTCAATCCTGACGCAGCAACCGTCACAGCAATCACTTGGGCACCGCAGCCCCGCATCAGCCCTTCACCCCGCACACCGCATTGGCCTGCGCGCTCACGGTGAGCGCGCCAATCCCGGCCTGCAAACGCGCGCGCACATTGGCCTTGAGCAGCGCCAAGCGCTCTGGCGTGAGCGACTGGAACATGGGCCGCAGCGTGTTGCTGTTGGCCGCGCTGTTCCAGTATTCGTCAAAATTTTCAAAGCTGCGCTGCACCGTGAACTGGCAGGTGCGCACCTGCTGCAGCCCCGCCCCTTGCGACAGCGCGGTGGACGCGTCGATGGTGGACGCCTGCACGCTGGGCGGCATGTTGGGCGCAATGCCCAGCTTGAGCAGCTCGGCGCCGATAGCGGCCAGCGGAAAGCCGCCGCCCAGGATGTCCCAGTGGTAGGCCGCCACCACGCCGCCGGGGCCGACCGCGCGGCACATTTGGGCCACGCCCACCTCAGGCTTGGACACAAAGAACAGCACCAGCGCCATGACAGCGGCATCACAAGAGCCATCCGGCACCGGCAGTTGCATGGCGTCAGCCTCGCCCCAGGTGACCGGCGCGCCGGCCGGCAGACGGGTGC
>JANYCG010000221.1 GCA_025360385.1 Burkholderiales bacterium
GGCAGGCCGGGCTCCGCCAGTGCGCCCACCGACAGCACGGCGCATTCGGTGCCACGGGCCAGTGCACCCAGCACGTGGCTGGTCAGGGCCTCATGGCCGGCGCACTCCAGGGCCAGCCGCGCGTCCATGGGCACCTCGGTCACGGCCAGGGTGCCGCCACCCGATGCATCCATCGCGGCCTGGACCTCGGCCAGGCGCGCGGCCCGCACCACCACATGGGTCACCCGCACCAGAGCCCCGGCGTGCAGGCGCTTGCAGATTGACTGGCCAATGGCGCCGTAACCGATGAGTGTGACTGCCAGCACAGGAACTAGTCTTTCTTGAGGATGGGCCCGGCAAACTTGGCGACAAACGAGCCCCAGGTTTTCATGTCCACTTCGACCATGACCGGGCCGTTCACCTGCAGGGCCTGCGCCAAGACCTCGCGGGTTTGGGCCGGTGTCGAGAGCCTGAAATGCGGCAACTTCAGGCTGGCGCAAAACTGCGCAAAGTCGGGCGTGTGCAAATCCACATAACCGTGGCGACCGCCATAAATATCGTCCTGGATGTTCTTGATGACGCCGTAACAGCTGTCGTTCATGACGACCAGGACCACATTGGCTTTTTCCTGCACTGCGCAGGCCAGTTCACCCACATTGAGCATCAGGCCGCCGTCGCCGACCAGGGCCACTGTCTTGCGGCCCAGGGCATGGGTGGTGTCGGCAATCGCCACGCCAATCGCCATGGCCAGCCCCTGCCCTATGCCCCCGCCCAGGGCGTGCACACCGGCGCGGGGGTGGTCGAGCGCAGGTGCCCGGTTGCCCCACATGGTGTTGGACAAGGTGATGTCGCGCACCCACCAGAAGTTGCTGCCGGCTGCAGCGCCGAGTTCATTTTTCAGTGTGAGGTAGGGGCCGAGGCCCGCATCGACCAGCGCCGACGCAGCACTGCGGGCGAGGCCTACATCGCCGTGCAGCGCCGGGTCCACCTTCATCTTCCCCTCCAGGCGGTCCGCCAGTGCGTTGAGTGTCGCCAGGGCGTCGCCGTGCACAAAAAAATCGCTCTGGTAGGCCCGGTTGTGCGCCAATGCATTGGCGTCAATGCGGTAAACGGCTTTGGGCAGTTTGAGCTTGTAACGCAGGGTCTCGTTGGAGCGCAGGCGCGAACCCACCACCAGCATGGCGTCGCAGCTCTGGTACAGCTCTTCCACGGGTTGGTGCAGGTGGTAGGAGCCCAGCGTGGCTGGGTGGTCTTCAGGAATGATGCCGCGCCCCTGCACCGAGGTGACCACACCCCAGCCCATGTTGACAAAACGCTCTGCCGCCGCCCGTGCGCCGCGCGCACCACCGCCCAGCCACAACATCGGGCGCTTGGCCCCCACCAGGCGGGCCGCCAGCGCGTCAATGTCGGCGGCTGCCGGCTGGAGCGGCGCTGGCATCAGCGCCGTCAAGTCTTCAGGCAAATCCATCAAAGTGGCCTGCACGTCGATCGGAATTTCGATGCTGACCGGGCCACACGGCGGCGTGAACGCCAGGCGTGCGGCTTCACGCAGGGTGGCCAACGCGGTCTGCGCATTGCGGATGCGAAATGCCGCCTTGCTCACCGCCTGCATCATGGCCAGTTGGGCCGGAGCTTCGTGGATGAAACCCAGGTCACGGTCGATGTACTCGGCCTCGATCTGGCCGGTCAAATGCAGCATGGGGGTGCCGGCCGTCAATGCCTCTACCAGGGCGCCCGCCGCATTGCCGGCGCCGGTGCCGGTGCTGGTGACACACACGCCCAGGGTGCCGGTGACGCGCGCATAAGCATCGGCCATGTTGCAGGCCCCGGCCTCGCCGCGTGCCGAGATAAAACGGATGCCGGTGGGCAAATCCTTGCGAGTGATGAAGGCGTCCAGCATGGGCATGTTGTGGATCGAGATCACGCCAAAGGCGGCCTTGACACCACACTGCTCCAGAAAGCGGGCGACCAGTTCACCCACTGTGATGCGGGTTGCGGCCTGAGAAGGGGTGGGACTCATGCGAATGCCTTTTCCA
>JANYCG010000227.1 GCA_025360385.1 Burkholderiales bacterium
GCAAGCCCAGACACCGCCGCCAGCGCCCGCGCAGGCCGCTACCGCCATGCAAAACTGGACCTCCCCCAATGCGGGCCCCTGGCGGCTGAAGTCTGATGGCGCCGATGACAAATTGATGCTCGAAGGCCACGATGCCGTCGCCTACTTCACTGAAAGCAAGGCCGTCAAAGGCGACCCGGCCATCAAGCTGGAACATTTGGGCGTCACCTACCGTTTTGCCTCTGAGGCCAACCGGACTTTGTTTGCCGCCAGGCCCGAAAAATACATGCCCCAGTTCGGCGGCTTTTGCGCGAACGGCATCAACTACGCCGTGCCTTGGGGCAGTGGTGGCGGCGAGAACACTTGGCGCATTTACAAAGGCAAACTCTACGTGTTTGGCGGCCAAAGCTCGCGCGATCAGTTCGAGATGGAAACCGAGGTCAACCTGGACCGCGCCCACAAATACTGGAACGAGGAAGTGGCCGGCTCCAACGCGGTGATGACACGTGTCAAACGCCTGATCTTCAAGGTGTCGCATTACAAAAGCGATGCCGAGTTGAAGGCTGAATATGCCGCCAAGCTGGAGGCCAAGGCGCTGCCGGTGATGCCGGGTGCGCCACAGGTGGTGCCAGCGCAATAGATCAATCTGCCAAAGGTTGCTATTTTAAAAATAGCATACTAGTTACTGTTGACGGGAACATAAGCCGCTTTTCTCCCGGTCAACAGCGTCTGACCGGGTTTCAGGGCCGGTTTTAGGCCAAGCCTGCGCCTGCTTTGCCGTCAAGGACGCGCTTGCGCGACGGCCCCCCACTCGTACGGCCCGATGCGCGCCACGATGACTTTGAGGTTGTTGGGGTCCAGCACGACGGCGTTGGCCTCTTCGATCGAAAAACCGGTGGCCTCCCAAAAAATGCCGCCATGCGCCATCATGAAAATGTTTTTGCCAGGCGCAGGGCGCTGGGTCAAAAACGCGATGGTGCGGGCCTTTTGGGCCGGGTCTTTGCCGACGTCGCCCTCGCCTGACAGGTTGTTGGTGGCCTGCGCGCCATCGACAAAAAACCCGGCAGATTCAGTCGCCCGGCAGTAACGGCTGCTGTAACTTTTTTCCAGCGGCACACCCGTCAGCCGGAACTGCCCGCCGGCGACTTTGAGCTCGGCGCGGCCCGCGTCTGAGAGTTGGCGCTGGGTGTCACACTGGGCCAGATCAAACTTGCCCGCCAGGCGATTGTTGCGCTCCATCTCGATCTGGTCGTATTGGGTGCGGCCATGGCGCAGGTAGATGATGTAGCCGCCCCGGGCCAGGGTCTGCGCAATCGCCTGAGCACCGCTGACCAGGGGCTTGGGGTCTTGCGTCGCCGCCTCCTGAAAATTGATCTGCTGGCGCAGGCTGACGTTGTCTTTGGTGCCGCAAGACCCCAGCAACAATGTCAGAAGCAGCAGCGCCCCGGCGCGAGCGCTTGGAAGCGAAAATGGTGCTAACGGATTGGGTCTGTACATGGCAATCTCCTGATGCAGATGGCTGGCGTTCATCTTCGGGCGGGTTCAGATAGACCATCCGCCAGAGCATTGGTTCCACCGAAACGCGCGACTTCCTGGTCAATCGCCCCAAACACGCTTTGGCCATTTTGCCCCTTGGCTTCAATGCGGATGGTGTCGCCAAACTTCATGTAGTCGGTACGCGGCTGGCCGTCCAGAATGGTTTCCATCGCGCGTTTTTCGGCGATGCAGCTGTAACCCTTGGGCCAGTCTTTTTTGCCCTTCACGACCACCCCTTTGTTGCTGACCGTTCCGCTGCCAATGATGCTGCCCGCGCGGACGTTGCGGGTTTTGCACAAATGGGCGATGAGTTGGCCAAAATGGAATGTCATGTCGGCCCCGGCATCACACAGGCCAACAGTGCGGCCATTCCATTGGCTTTGCACCGTGAGGCTCAAGCGGCCCCGGTGCCAGGGGCCATGGCCGACTTTGCCAGCCACGCCATTGGCCTCGTCTTGTCCTTCAGAGTGGCTGGCAGAAAATTCATCCAGCGTCACGGCCACCGGGCTGAACGCGGTGGCCGGTTTGCTTTGCAGAAAGCCGAAACTTTTGGCGAGTTCATCGGGCACCAGGTGACGCAGGCTCCAGTCGTTGGCCAGCATGACCAGTCGGATGCCATCGAGCGCGCGTTCAGCGCTGCATTGCATCGGCAGGTCGCCGGTGATGACGGCAATCTCGGCTTCAAAATCTATGCCCCAGGCCTCGTCTGCAAAGCGGGCGTCGTCACACGGGCCTAAAAAATCGTCGCTGCCGCCCTGGTACATCAAGGGTTCCGTGTAGTAGTTGGCCGGCACCTCGGCATGGCGCGCCAGGCGCACCAGCTCGACGTGGTTGATGTAGGCCGAGCCATCCGCCCATTGGCAGGCGCGCGGCAGCGGCGCCATGCACATTTTGGGATCGAACGGGAAGGCATGGCGGGCCTTGCCCTGGTTCAAGGTCTCGTACACGTCCTGCAACTGCGGGCACAGAAAGTTCCAGTCGTCCAGCACCTGCTGCAGGCGGTCTGCCATGCCAGTGGCGTAGTGGGCGCTTTGCAGGTCACGCGACACCACGACCAGTTGGCCATCCCGCGAGCCGTCTTTGTAAGTAGCAAGTTTCATGAGGAAAATTTTCGCACACTGCTTGGGTGGGCAAGGGCGCGGTCTGCCGGTTGGCGTGTCTGGGCGTTACCATGTCTATGCCTGCCCGCCTGTCCATGACCACACGCCCCACCCCAGCCCCCGTTGGCATTCCCCGCAAAGCGCTGGTGGGCTTGCTGACGGGTGTTCTGGCCGCCCACGGGCTGGCGCTGAACAGCGTCAGCAGCGCCATCGACAACAGCCAGCGACGGGTGACCCGGCCCTTTGTCACGCGCAGCGTCGCGCTCAGCACGGCTGCGGCCAGCAATAACGCAGCCGCGCCGCCGCCCGCACTTGCCGCGGTGCCCAAAAAACCTGCTGCGCCAAAACCCGTCCCCGCAGCCGCCAACCCGCCTTCAAACCCGTCTGGAGAGGTGAAATCAGCTGTAGTCCCCGTAGATATTGAACAATTAGCTATTAATTCAGAAGCAAATCGACCGGCAAGCCCAGGTGCTGAAGTGCTGGCGCAAGCCCCAGACAAAGCCGCGCCCGCGCCGCTGGTGGCAGCAACAGAGCCCGAAAAACCGGCGGCAGCCGCTGCACCCTCTACGCCGCCCGCCGCGCCGTTGGCCGCCGTCGCCTACACGCTACCCGGCTCGGTGCGGCTCAAGTACAACGTGGCCGGCACCAAAGACGGCCTGAACTACAGTGCGCGCGCTGAGATGCTCTGGCTGCAAGACGGCAGCACTTATGAGGCCAGGTTGGAGGTCAGCGCCTTCCTGATCGGCGCGCGGGTACGCACCAGCACCGGGCGGTTGTCGGCGCAAGGCCTGGTGCCCACGCGTTTCTCTGACAAGTTCCGCACCGAAGTCGCGGCCCATTTTGAACGCGACAAACAAAAAGTCACGTTCAGCGCCAACACGCCTGACGCGCCTTTGCTGCCCGGCATGCAAGACCAGCTCAGCGTGTTTGTACAGATTGGTGCCATGCTGGCCGGCGACCGCGCCAAATACCCACCCGGCACCGCACTGGAGTTCGACACGATTGGCCCGCGAGCCCCAGAGAACTGGGTGATCACCGTAGGCGAGGAAGAAAAACTCAGCCTGCCCGGCGGCGATATGCTGGCCGTCAAACTCACCCGTGGCCCGCGCCGGGATTTCGACCGCACCGATGAGTTATGGCTGGCACCCGTCGTCGGCTATCTGCCGGTGCGCATCAAAATCACCGAGAAAAGCGGCGACTATGTCGACCAGGTCTGGCGCGCCACCGAGGCCCCGAATTAATTGGGCTCAGCGAATTGGGGTCAGAACCCAATTACCACAGTGTGAAATATTCCGCGCCCATTGTGCTTGCAATCCCCTATTTACAACCCATCTGGAACCAAAGCCCCCGCCACCTGTCAAAATACCCGATACATGCACACGCTCTACGACTCTGACACCTATTCGGTGACCCACATGCTGGCCAACGCGGTGGTGACCGAGGTCGCGGCAGGCCGGTCTGAGGGCAAGACCATAATCGAACTGCAAGTGCCCACCATGCCGCGCCACGGCTTTGAGATTGTCGACAAACGCAGCGGCAAAGAGGTTTACCTTGACGGCTCCTGGGCCGAGTTGTTCCAGCAACACATCGTCGCCTGGCAAATCAAGACACCGACGCAAGAAGAAGTGGAAGACACGCTGGAGCAATACGCCGAGTTGGCGCAAAACCCGGTGGTTGCGCACTGACTGTCACGTCAGGCTGATTCCCGTCGCCATGCAGTGCGCATTTGCATCGCGGCCCGCCCAGGCTTTTTTACTTCCCCTGATTTTTACCTTGAGCCTGCTTGGCTGTGCCACCCCGCACAGTGACACCCGCAGCGCACCGGCCAATGACATCTCCGCCCGCGTCCGAGCCCTGTTGCCCGTCAGCATCGTCCTGCTGGGTGAGCAACATGACAACCCGGATCATCAGCGCGTCCACCACGCGGTGACCGACGCGCTGGCGGCCCAACACCAGCTTGCCGCCGTGGTGCTTGAGATGGCGGCGCAAGGGCATACCACGGCGGGTTTAAACCCGTCTGCCTCTGAAGAAGATGTCCAAAAGGCCTTGAGCTGGGACGACAAAGCCTGGACCTGGGCCAACTACGCCCCCGCCATCATGGTTGCCGTGCGTGCCGGTGTGCCGATAGTGGGCACCAACTTGCAGCGCAAACAAATGCGCGAAGCGATGACCAACTTGAGCTTGGACCTGCGTCTGGATTCTGCCGCGCTTGGCCAACAGACCGATGCCCTGCGCGATGGCCACTGTGGTCTTTTGCCTGAGGCTCAAATCGCACCCATGACACGCGTCCAGATCGCACGGGACGTGGCAATGGCGAGCGTGCTGACCGCTGTGGCTGCCGATGCCGAAGCGGCAGGCGCTGGCAAACCTGCCAAGACCATCGTTTTCATCGCGGGCAGTGGCCATGTCAACAAAATGCTGGGCGTGCCGCGCCACTTGGCACCAAGCCTTTCCATGGCGGCGATTTTTCTGAGTGAGGGCGAAAACCCGCCATCGGCCAAGACGGCGGCAAATTTTGACCACATTTGGCCGACCCTTGCGGGCCCAGACACAAACTACTGCGCGACATTCAAGACGCAAAAACCCGGCTGAGGCTGGAACCGGCTGGTTACCGCTGACGTTGACCAAATTCGTCTGGAATCGTGGCAGCGTCCAGCCTCACGAGGGTGGCCAGGCCAACAGGACCCATGTGGCTACTCGGCCTTGACCCCCGCCGTCACAATCACCTTGGCCCATTTGGCAATTTCGTCGTCTAAAAACCGGGCGGCCTGCTCGGGGGTATTGCCCACCGGGATGATGCCCAGGGCCTCGAATTTGGCTTTGATGTCGGGCGAATTGACGGCTTTGGCGACTTCGGTGTTCAGGCGGTTGACGATGTCACGCGGCACGCCAGCAGGCGCCAGAAACAACACCCAGGTGGACGACTCCAGCGGTGGCCCGCCGCCTTCGGCAAGTGTTGGCACTTCAGGTGCGCTGGGCAGGCGTTTGGCCGAGAACATGCCCATCGCCTTGATCTTGCCGCCGCGCACCTGCGGCATCAGGGTGCTGGGCACATCGACCAGAATCTGAATGCTGCCGCCCATCAAATCCTGCAAGGCCGGTGCCGTGCCTTTGTAAGGCACATGCACCATGTCTGCGCCTATGGTCTGCTTGAACAGCTCCGTGGTCAGGTGCGCCGCCGCCCCAACGCCCGAGGAACCAAACGAAATCTTGCCAGGGTTGGCGCGGGCGTAAGCCACCAGCTCCTTCATGTCTTTGGGTGGAAAGCTGTTGCCCGCGGTCATGATCAGCGGCGCAATGCCCACCAGCGATATCGGCGCAAAACTCTTGACCGGGTCGTAGGGAATACGCCCCGCGTACAGCGAGGCATTGGCCGCGTGGGCAGCAATGACGGTCAGCATGGTGTAGCCATCGGGCGGGGCCTTGGCCACGAAGTCGGCACCCAGCAGTGAATTTGCGCCCGGCTTGTTCTCGACCAGGATCGTCCAGCCGGTCTGCTCCGAGACCTTTTGCACCACCATGCGGGTGGCGTTGTCAGTGATGCCGCCCGGCGTGTAGGGCACGATCCATTTGATCGGTTTGGCGGGCCAGGTTTGGGCCTGCACGGCCGTGCAAGACAGGGCCAGGACAAAGGTCGGCAGCAGGGCCAGGGTTTTTGAGAGAGAAGGCAGGGTCATGGTGGTGTGAATGCGGGTTAAATGACAGTGGCGGTCTGAGCTTAGGGGGAATGGCCGCGCTCGTCAATTGCCTTGCAGAACTGGCAAAAACACGCCTTGCACCCGCAACCCTGCCCGACCGGCGGGTTGCCTCATACCGGCGCGTAGATGCCCGGTTAAAACGTCCCCGGAAACGACCCCCCATCCATCAGCAAATTCTGCCCGTTGATGTAACCCGCGTGGGCGCTGCACAGGTAGGCGCAGGTGGCGCCAAACTCTTCGGGGCGGCCCAGGCGTCGGGCGGGGTGTTTGGCAATGCGGGCCTGGCGGAT
>JANYCG010000229.1 GCA_025360385.1 Burkholderiales bacterium
TGCCAAGCTTCATTCAAATCTATTTGCAACCCGGAACCGAGCATCATCATGCGGGCGCGCGAGGTTGAGTGCCAACAGCCGCTCCCGCACGGATTTCAGCAACGCGTCTGACTGCTTGGGGTCGACCTGAACACGGGATAACAACAATGCCCCCACCATGGCGCTGACGGCGAGCAGCGCATCGCCTTCATCTTTTGCGGCCAGCGAATGGACCGTCTGGGAAACAAAATCGTCGATGTGCTTGGACATCACCACGCGAGTTTGCTCGTCGGCACGAGCCACGTCAGACGCCAGGGCGGCGATGGCGCACCCGGCCGTGCGCGAATCGCGGTGCGAACGGCTGAGGAATCTGCGCACAGTGGCCTCAAAGCTGCGCGGTTTGTCACCGGTTCCTTCAGTGGCCAGCCAGGCCTTGCGGCCATCGACCAAGGCCCGTTCAAGCGCTCGCGCAAGCAGTTCGGCGCGCGACTTAAAGTGGTTGTAGAAGCCGCCGTGCGTCAGGCCCGCGCTCTGCATCACGGTGCCCACGCTGATCGACTCGAGCCCCGCGTTGCGCGCCTGTTCAGCGGCCTTGCTCAGAATGCGCTCCCGACTCTGCACCTTGTCGGCTAATGAATGGCCCATGTCGTGTCCTCCAATGGTGACTGCCTTGACAGTCTGGATTGTATTCGTCATACTTCAACATGACGGTCATCATTCAGCGTTCATTCAGCGGTCATTCACCCATAGGATCAACGTCCTTCAAATAACTGGCAGAGGCGTTCAAGGCGTTCTGCTCAACAACAGGAGACAAAGATGCCCCAGGAAGCCAGCAAGTTGCCGACCCGCATCCACGACCTGATGGCGCCGTGGGTTGCAAGGCAGCCAGCCGCACCTGCGCTTCGAGACGCGTTTGCCGCATTGAGCTACCAAGAACTCAACGATGAAGTGGTGTCTGCGGAAGCGCGCCTTAGATCCCTGGGCGTGCGTTCTGGCGACCGCGTGCTGGTGGTGGGTGAAAACTGTGTGGCATTGGGGGTGCTTGTGCTCGCATGCAGCCGGTTGGATGCCTGGATCGTGGTCGCCAACGCACGCTTGTCCGAGCGGGAGATCGATCTGTTCATCGAACACTCACGTCCTCGGCGGGTTCTCTTCACGACCCATGTCTCCCAGGAAGCTGCACGCCACGCGCAACGCCATCGAGCCGCTGGGCACAAGTGGGCAGGGCTCGGGGAGATTCCCGTGAGCGATTTGAACGAAGCGGCCGTGCCGGAACCCTGCTCGGCCGACCCGCGCGAGCAGGTGGGTTGTGTGCTCTACACGTCAGGAACATCCGGCGCCCCCAAAGGCGTGATGCTCACGCATGCCAACATGATGTTCACTGCAAACAGCGCGGCGCGCATGCGTTCCATGCAACCAGGTGACGTCAGCTACGGTGTCTTGCCGATGGCGCATATCGTCGGACTGACCGCCCAGTTCATGGGCAACCTGAGTGCCGGCTCGGCACTGATCCTGGCGCCCAGGTTCACCCCGTCCGAGACCGCACGCGTCCTGCGGGAAGAAGGGGTAACGATATTCACTGGCGTGCCCGCCATGATGGCCAAGATGCTGGACTGGTCACGCGAGACCAGCACGCCACTGAGTGCGCCACGTCTTCGGCTGATGACTGTGGCCGGGTCCCCGATGACACCGGCGCTTAAGCAAGAGGCCGAGCGGGTCTTTGGCATCCCGCTGGACAACGGCTACGGGCTGACGGAGTGCGCGCCGACGATCGCCCAGACACGAATGGGCGAACGCCGCTCCGACTGTGCCGTCGGGCACCCGATTCCGGGGGTGACCGTTCGCATTGTTGGCGCAGGTGGAATCGATGTCAAAAGTGGCGAAGTGGGCGAACTCTGGGTGCGTACCCCGGGCCTCATGAAGGGCTATTACCGCAGCCCCGAACTCACTGCCCAGGCCATCGACGCAGAGGGTTGGTTCAACACGGGGGACATGGTCCGCATGGAGCCCGACGGCGCATTGATGATTGTGGGGCGCACCAAGGAGTTGATCATTCGTTCGGGACTCAACGTCTACCCAGTTGAGGTCGAAGAGGCCATCAATGCCCACCCCGAGGTGATTCAATCGGCTGTCGTTGGTCGAACCGTGGATCACAACGAGGAGGTGGTGGCATTTGTCGAGCGCTCGGCCGGGGCCGGTCTGGACGAAGCGGGCCTGCGCGGCTACCTGCGCGCGCAGCTTGCACCCTACAAGATTCCGAGCGAGATCCGCTTCCTTGTGACTTTGCCAGCTGCCCCGACGGGAAAGTTGCTGAAGGGCGTGATGAAGTCAATGGCACTACAACCGGCTGAGACGGGTGTTGACCCGTTGGGGCACTGAAAGGGCAAAACATGGCAAATAAGTCAGATCGAAAAGCAATTCTCGTCATCGGTGCTGGCGACGCCACTGGCGGCGCCATCGCGCGTCGCTTCGCACGCGAGGGGTATGTTGCCTGCGTGACCCGACGCACCGCCGACAAGCTTGCGCCGCTGTCGAGCAGATTCGCGCCGAGGGTGGCGAGGCACATGCTTTTGGCAGCGACGCCCGCAAAGAGGAGCAGATGGTGTCGCTCGTGGAAACGATTGAGCGCGACATCGGCCCCATCGAGGTCGCCGTTTTCAATATTGGTGCCAATGTTCGTTTCAGCATCACCGAGACCACATCCCGTGTCTACCAAAAGGTGTGGGAAATGGCCTGTTTCAGCGGCTTTCTCATGGGCCGCGAGACGGCCAAAGTGATGCTGTCGAGGGGACGAGGCACGATCATTTTCACGGGCGCAACGGCCAGCATGCGTGGCCGGGAAGGCTTCGCGGCATTCGCGGGCGCCAAACATGCCTTGCGGGCGCTCGCCCAAAGCATGGCCCGCGAGCTGTGGCCAAAGAACATCCACGTGGCGCATACCGTCATCGATGGCTCGATCGACACAGAGTGGATCCGGACGAACTTTCCGCAAAGCTATGCGAAGAAGGACCAACAAGGAATCCTGAGTCCCGACAGCATCGCCGAAGCTTACTGGCAGATCCATATGCAGCCGCGCGACGCTTGGTCGCATGAGATTGAGCTGCGACCGTGGATGGAAACGTGGTGAACCACCGTCCGCTCACTTTGCGCCATCAACCCCACCAGGAGACCCGATATGAAACCCGTGAAGGTCGAATTCTTGTTCGATTTCGGCAGCCCAAACGCCTACCTGTGCCATCAGGTGATCCCATCGATCGAGGCGCGCACTGGCGCAGTCTTTGAGTACGTCCCGATTCTGCTGGGGGGATTGTTCAAGCTCGCCAACAACCGCTCTCCCGGAGAAGCCTTTGCCGGCATTCCGAACAAGCAGGCCTACGACAGGCTTGAGGCCACCCGTTTTATCGCCAGGCACGGGTTGTCACGCTACCGGTTCAACCCCTTCTTTCCGGTGAACACGTTAAAGATCATGCGCGGTGCTTGCGCCGCGCAGAAGCTCGGCTGTCTGGCGCGTTATGTCGATGTGGTCTTTGCGGCCATGTGGGAAGACGGCAAGAACATGGACGACGTGCCAGTGATCGCTGCGACCCTTGCGGCAGCAGGCCTGGACAGCGAAAAGATCATGGCGCTGTCGCAGGATCCTGAGGTCAAGGCCGTGTTGTTGCACAACACTCAGTCGGCCCATGACCACGGTGCGTTCGGCTCGCCCAGCTTCCTGATTGGGCAAGAGCTGTGGTTCGGCAAGGATCGCCTGCGGGACGTCGAAGACGAAATCCTGCGTCTAAACCCTAATCCTTAACTAGTAACCGCGAGATTGACACCATGGATCCCATTACCTCATCAGTGCCAAACTGGCAAAAATCGGCCTGCAACCTTTGCTACATCAACTGCGGCGTCGAACTGGCCATCGCTGGCCAGGGCGCTGACGCCCGCATTGTCAAAGTCCGCGGTGATCGCGACAACCCGCGCTCGCAGGGCTACCTGTGCAACAAGGCCCAATCTATTCCGAGTTACGTGCACCACCGTGACCGCCTGACCTCGCCGTTGCGCCGCCGCGCCGATGGGAGCTACGAGGCGATTGACTGGGAGACGGCCATCCGCGAGATTGCGCAGCGCCTGCGCGCCGTTGTTGATGCGCACGGCGGCAAGACGCTGGCCGTGTTTGGCGGCGGCGGGCAGGGCAACCACGCAGGTGGCAGCTATGGCATCGGCTTCATGCGCGCGCTCGGCTCGCGCACGGTCTTCAATGCCCTGTCCCAGGAGAAAACGGGAGACTTCTGGCTCAATGGGCACATGTTCGGCTCGCAGCAGTGTCACACCGCCGAAGATATCCACCATTGCGACCTTTTGTTGGTGGTTGGCGCCAACCCGCGGTTGGCCCATGGGTTCACCAACGCGCGGGATCAGTTGAACGGCCTGCGCAAAGACCCGCAGCGCAGGCTGATCGTGATCGATCCCCGCCGCACCGAGACTGCCGACGCGGCTGATTTGCACATCGCGCTGCGCCCGGGAACGGACGCCTTCCTGCTGGGCGCATTGCTGGCCGAGCTTCAGCGCCGCAACGCGTTCGATGACGGCTTCCTGGCCGACCACGCGGTAGGCGTGGACGAGGTGAAGGCTGCGTTGGCGCAAGTGCCCGTGGCCGAGTGGCTGCGCGCAGCCGACGTCTCGACGGCCGACTTTGAGCGGCTGGTGCAAATGGTGGTGGATGCCCGGGCCATGGTGGTGCGCGTCGAGCTAGGCATCCAGCAAGGCCTGAACTCCACGCTGAACTCCTACCTGGAGAAGCTGCTGTATCTGATGACCGGCCACTTTGGCCGGGCTGGCACGCACTGGCTGCACAGCTGGCTGGTGCCGCTGTGGGGCAATACGCCGGGCACACGTCACTTTGCCACCGACGCCGAAGTCATCAGCGGCTTGTTGTCGCCCAATGTCTTTCCTGACGCGGTGCTCGCCGATCACCCGGAGCGCCTGCGCGCGTTGTGGGTGGACAGCAGCAACCCCGTCAATACAGCCGCTGACACCGCGCGCGTACTGGAGGCCATGAAGGCGCTGGACCTGATCGTTGTGGTGGACGTGGCGTTCACCGAGACGGCGGCGCAAGCGCACTATGTGCTGCCGGCCTCATCGCAGTACGAGAAGTGCGAATTCACGCTGTTCAATTTCGAAGCGCCAACCAACTACTTCCACGTGCGTGCACCGGTGCTGCCGCCTTTGGCCGGCACGCTGCCCGAGCCTGAAATCTACGGGCGGCTGGCACGCGCGATGGACATGATGCCCAGCGACGACATCCTGACCGGGTTGAGGCAGAAGGCCGGGGATCCCGCCGCATTTGGCGCTGCCTTTGCGGCGGCGGTGGCGTCGGACCGCAATGTAGGTAAGCTCGGCGCCCAGGTGCTGTACGAAACGCTGGGCTCCACGCTGCCCGACGGCACGGCTGCAGCGGCGCCGCTGTGGCAAGCCTGCCATCGGCTGGCCAAGACCCAGCCGCATGCCGTCCGGCTGGCGCTGCAAATAGAAGCGCCAGTGGAGGCGCCGGAATTGGGTGACCGCCTGTTCTGTTCGGTTGTCAGCGCCCGTTCGAGCGTCGCGTTCACTGTCCATGCAACACCGTGGGAACTGATCGAGCATCCTGATCACAAGGTTCATTTGGCAGTGCCCAGGATGCTCGATTGGTTGCACCAATTGGATGCGAACCAAGTGGGCCCGCATCCCGACTGGCCCTTCGTGTTGTCAGCTGGCCAGCGACGTCTGAGCAATGCCAATCAAATCCTGCGCGATCCTGGCTCACGTGCGAACGACCCGGACGGTGCGTTGTACATCCACCCGCAGGATCTTGAAGCCTTGGGTGTGGCTGACCAGGGCGCAATCCTGGTGGAAACAGCCAGAGCGCAGATCGTTGTGCGTGCCAAGTCAACGGACTCGATGCGGCGCGGCCATGTCGCCCTGCCCCACGGCTATGGGCAGCAGCATCCAACAGAAGATGGTCGCCGGGTCGCAGTCGGTCCCTCGATCAATTGGTTGACCGACGGGCAGAGCCGGGATCGCGTGGCCGATACGCCGCATCACAAATACGTGCCAGTGCGCTTGCATGCTGCGCCGCCCGGGGCGCTGGTCAACTCTGTCATCGCTACAACATAACCCTTCAGGAGACCAAATGAACCCCAGTGAAACCGGCAAGGTGACCATGGAGATTGATGGGAAGGTCTGCACCATCACCGTCGACAACCAATCGAAGAAGAACGCTTACACCCCGGCAATGCTCGACCAGGTTGCCGAATACATGACCACCTACGAAGAAAACGCTGACCTGTGGGTCGCCATTTTCTGCTCGGCGGGTGAACACACCACGGCGGGTCTGGACATGCCGCGCTTTTTCGGCCCGACCGCCGAGCCCAACCGGCGCAGGCCGGGCCTGGTCGATCCGTTCGGGCTGGAGAGGCAATGCACCAAGCCTGTCATCGCGGTGGTGCAAGGAATCACTTACACAGTGGGCATTGAAATGGCACTCGCCCAGGACATCGTGATCGCAGCCGATACCGCGCGGTTTCAACAACTGGAGTCTCGACGAGGCATTGCGCCGTTGGGTGGGGCACACTTCCGGTATTTGTCCCGTACCGGCTGGGGCAACGCGATGTACCAACTCTTCACTTGCGAAGAGTTCTCCGCCGAGCGTGCATTGCAGTTGGGGTTTGTGCAGGAGGTGCATCCATTTGGCCGGCACATGGAGCGGGCCAGGGAGTTGGCCGCCATCATCTGCGAATGCGCCCCTCTGGGCCTGCAGGCCACCAAGAAGGCCGCGCGGACTTTCATCGAAGCTGGGGAACAGGCCGCTATCGCCTGCCTTCCAGACATCAAGGCGCAGGTCTTTGCTTCTGAAGACTTCAAGGAAGGCATTCAGTCGTTCGTGGAGAGGCGCAAGGCAAAGTTTTCAGGCCGCTGACAATCGTTCGCCAATGCGAATTGGATCGCCTGCGCTTGCAATCGAAGTTGCCCTATGCAGTCGAGAATGCACCCAGCGGTGGTGATCAACTTTCGCAGTGCATTTGTCAGCGTCGCTTGAATACTGACCCCAAGTGGGTCAATTTTCGGTCGGCAGCAACAGTAGGCCACGTCCGCTCGCAAGTTCCTGCCGCAAACCGGTGCCGTCGTCATCAAGGACGCCAGTGGCCAGATCATCGGGGCGGCGGGTGCCAGCGGTGCCAGCGGCGGCACGGGGGATGAGGACGAAGCCATTTGCATTGCGGGCGTGGGGGTGACGGACCTGGCGCACACGAGAAAGTTAGCACCCGTGTTGGCAAAACGGCGGTTTTGCCGTTACCAGACAATCTTCAATCCAAATCAGGGATCTAGTCCCCGGGGAATGGACATAGTTTGCTATCAATCACGCGCTTCCACATACAAAACCAATGCCGATCCTATGCCCTGTGAAGGATTACAGAAGGCGCGCCAATTGCGGTAAGCCCAGGCTTGTGCGTTAGTGTGTTCGTCGTTGGATCAAACACCCATTGCTCAATTCTCCGTTGTTCCATTTTTGTCTCAGTCGTCTGAATTTCAGGGATTGATCGTACCTTCAATAGCATCAAAGCATCGGCGCTTGGAAATGCCTTTAATTTTTCACTGGCCAGCGCTACGATCTGATCGGCTCGGGGGTGGTGAAAGTCAATGGCGGCAAGAGCCTGATTTACTCTGCAATAGGCAGCGATCGATTGTTGACGAGCAGCGTCCAAAGCGATCGCAGCTTCGTCGTAGGAGGCATCGCCCTGTTCAAAATTTCCAACGGTGTACTCAATGAGACCTTCCGTCGCTCTAACATAAGGTTCGACACTTTGCCGATAGAGATGGCGTAGCTTTCTAATGGTCAGAGTCGCCTTTTCCTTCGTCCCCGCATAGGCCTGAACGAACGCCAAATTAATCAATAGTCCTTTGTCTTGTGAATCAGTCAACAACCCTGCTCGAATCCATTCCATAGCAGGCATATGCTCTTTCCTATAGGCATGAACAGTCGAAAGCAGTTGAATTGGGCGGCTTGAAAATGGCTCTTCGTTGTGCCATTTTTGTGCGTGAAGCTGAACATCTTCGGGCCGCATTTTCAACCATGATTGCAAGACTTGCGCCTCGTTTGATTTCGCAATAGCTTCGGTGATTGGTCGACCATCAAGCACAATTCCGAAATGCTGTTGAAGATCCACGGCCTGCGCAATCAAGTTGTCGTTTGGTGCGAGCAAAGCTCTTCTTTGCGATTCGCGAGCCTTCTTCAAATTGCCGGCTTTTAACTCCTCAGTGGCTATTACGCCTGACAGCTCCGTCAAATGAGCGGCAGAAAACTTTGCATGGTCATGCAAGAATCGCTTACCCTTGCTCAGAAACACTGATTCGGCCCCAGCGACATCAGCTAAGGCGATCTCACTAGCCATCAGCCAAGGGTCGTTGGGAGTCCGCTGATGTCTGCGAATTAGTTGATGCGCAAACCCTTCCTTCTCTGCATGCACAAAAAATCGTGCAGCGGTACGCAGTACCGTGCGGTTGTCTGGAGAGAGGCTCAAAGCTGTTCGAATTGATTTTTCTGCAGCCTTAAGCTTTCCGTTTGCAGCTTGAAATTGAGCGTAATCAAGCAAAGCTAACGCGTTGTCAGGCGCACTTTTTAGGAGTGCCCTAAGCCTGCGAATAGGTGCTTGAAACGGGTGCGCGCCTTCTGTCGCTGAAGGGTCAAATGCCGCGTCCGACAGCTGCAAAAATTCCGCTTCACTCAAATCTTTAACCAGCAGGCTTTGTACTTGGGTAATCGCAGCGCCGGTTGCCAGGGCTTCCCTGCCAACGGCAAGACTCCGATCTTTGAAAGATGGGTTCACAGAGAAAGATAGAACCTCTCCAAGAACTCCCGGCGCTTTCGTATCGTGCCAGAGTCTGACTGCATTTTCAAAATCAGCTTCTTGGTCTTCAACTGCTCTCTTTACTGGTGTACCTTGATCGTTTAGAGAGCAAGACTCTGGGCCCAAGAGCGTATTGGCAACAGGTCTCCAACGTGGAATCAAACGCCGTTGCGGTAAGTTCAATTTCATCGTGTTGCACGGCCCCGTTCGATTGCAGCAGCAATCTTTGCCAAGTTGTTGATTTTCTGCTGAATCCGATCAATCCCAACTGGTTGGCCGTGCTGTCGCCTCGCTCTTTTGTCGCCTCGCTTAGCAGGGTCAACAGCCACCAGTTCAACAGCTATTGCCATAATTCGATCAGCTATTTCTGGGGTAAGACTTGGCAGCAATGAATCGTTCAAGACTTTCGCGTGAGCATCGCTCAAAACAGCCAAAAGATCGTCCTCGTCAAAACGACCCGTCCAACCACCAGGACCAGGCTTAAACGGGTCAGGAATTATTGAAAATACCAGCGACTGCAAAGAAAGTCCCGTGAACAGGTAAAGCAGCAAGCTTCCGAGCATGTACGCGTCTGCCGCGTCTCTTGCATCAGACCAATTCGGAGGCACGTAGCCGTACCAACGTTCCGGTGGACTGTATCTACTATCTCCTGGCCATTGCTTGCCGTCAAAAGGTCCGGTTGTGCCTTTGCGGACAACACGGCCAAGATCAGTCACTTTCATGGTCCGTTGGTTCTTTCCTTCCTTTTGGATCACCTCGATAACGTTCGAAGGCTTAATGTCCTGATGAGCAATTCCACCGCCGTGAAGTTGCGACAGAGCCATTCCAACATCACTTAGGACTTGCAAATTCCACGCACAGCTTGAAAGCCCATTCGCATGCACAAGTCGGCGTAAGTCTCGCTCACCAGCTTCCATAATTAGGCAAGACACGCGGGATAGTGGATTGCTGGAACCGTCTGCTGAGACGTATTCATGTCCAAAATAGCGCATTACCCTCGACATGTTTCTTTCCGAACAGTAGGCTAATACGTCCTTCTCGAAGTTTGCTTCTGCGGCTAAGTTCCCTAATTCTTGGATCGGGTCGACTGCTGAAATTGCGGCCGTAAAGTCAATCGCTTTTACAAAAGCAATCGCCGCACCCTTGGTAGCTTTGTAGCCAACTCCAAAATTGCCACCGGTGGAACCAGTCGATGGCACCAGTTTCTCAACCAGTGTCCAACCGCTCGAAAGTGTCATGCCCAAAAGGCTATCCTTTGGTGCCGTTGTTTGCTGCACAACAAAGCTCAAGTTGTCTCCTCAATATTTATAGTGATAACTGATTAGCCTATCACGGGATTTCAAAGTTATGTGGGGCCGCAGGTCGTGTTTGCAAGTCATTTTCGACCGATTGGCCAGCTACCAGCCCTGCAATTTGTGCCTTCTCTTAAAAGCTACGTGGGGAGTATTAAAAATTTCTTAAGCGTTAGCTTGATGCATTTTGAGTTCACGTGTTCTCTCACCTCGTAGCCGCATGGCCATTTTTGCTGTCGCCGCGCACGGGTTGGCCGCGAACTTCCCTCAACTCGAATCCCGCCGATTCACCGCATAAAACACCCCGCGCAGCCAACGGTTGCCCGGGTCGTGCTGCAGGCGGCGGTGCCAATATTGCTGTACCTCGATCACCGGCGGCTTGAAGGGCAGTTCGAGGCGGCTGACCTTGATATAGCGGGCCACAGCGGCAGCAATGTCGTCGGGCACGGTGGCGATCAGGTCGCTGCCGGGCAAAATGGCCAACAGGCTCATGAAGTGCGACAGTTCCAGCGTCACTTGGCGCTGGTGGCCTTTGTCCTCCAGCCAACGGTCAAAAGCATGCTCGCGACCTTGCGGCCGCACCACGATGTGTCGGGCGGCCAGAAACTGCTTCAGGCTCAAACGAGTTGGGCTGCTGCCATTGCCGGGTCGCTTGGCACAGGCAATACACGTGTACGAGGTGCGAAAGAGTGACTGCTGGAAGAAGCCGGCTTTCTGCAAGTCCGGAAAGAAACCCACCGCCAGCTCGGCCTGGCCCGATTCCAGCGCCTCGGCAGCCGCCTTGCGCGGCATGGAGAGTGCGCGCAGGCGCACCTGGGGTGCAGCTTGCCGCAGGTGGCGCAACACGCCGGGGATGAAGGAGATTTCGCCAATGTCGGGCGTCAGGATGGTGAAGCTGCGTTCGGCCAGCGCCGGGTCAAAGGCGGCAGGCTGAAGCACTTCAAGGCTGATGGTTTCCACCACGCGGTGGATGGCCGGTGCCAGCGCCAGCGCGCGCGGCGTGGGCTGCATTTCGGTGCCACCGCGCACAAACAGTGGGTCGGCAAACAGCGTGCGCAGGCGCGCCAGCGCGGCGCTGGTGGCGGGCTGGCTTAGGCCCACGGCTTCGGCGGTGCGGATCACGCTGCGGTGCTTGGCCATGGTGTCAAAGATGACCAGCAGGTTGAGGTCAATTTGGCGAATATCCATGGTGTGGATTTTATCTATTCATGGAATCGACTGTACAAATGAAGCCGCCGTGTCTAGCATGGCGGGCAGATGACTGACAACCAAGCCCCCAAACTCACTTGCCGTTGCGGCATCGACATGCATGCCCACGTGGTGCCCGAGAATTTTCCGCACTACATGGGTTCGGCCCTGCCGGCGGACTGGCCATCGATGGCCGCCGCGCAGCCCTGCCACCGCAGCCTGATGATTGCCGGCAAGAACTACCGCACCGTGTCAGACACCTGCTGGGACACCGCAAAACGTGTGGCCGACCTGCCCGCCATGGGGCTGGATTTGCAGGCCGTGTCGCCCATGCCAGAGTTGCTGTCGTACTGGATGGCGGCGCCCGCCGCCGCGCAACTGCTGCGCTTTACCAATGACACTATTGCGCAAATGGTGGGCGAATCCGGTGGCCATCTGGCGGGCCTGGGCGCAGTGCCGTTGCAAGACATGGGCCTGGCCTTGAAAGAGCTGGAATATGTGGTCAAGACCCTGGGTTTTGCCGGGGTGGAAGTGGGCAGCAACATCAATGGCAAACCCGTGGGGCACCCCGATCTGGACCCGTTTTTTGAAGCTTGCGAAGCGCTGGGCGCGGCGGTGTTTGTGCATGCCCTGCGGCCCGCCGGCATGGACCGCCTGGTGGGCCCACCGGCCTTGCAGCAGGTGTTGGCTTATCCCAGTGACGTGGGCCTGGCCGCAGCTTCGGTGTTAACCACCAACCTGATCGAGCGCAGGCCGGGTTTGCGCATCGCCTTCAGCCACGGCGGTGGCACACTGGCCATGCTGTTGCCCCGGCTGGAGCAGGCCTGTTCTGTGTTCCCGGCCTTGAAAGTCGGCATCGTCAATTCGCCCACCGCGCAGGCGCGCAAACTGTTTTATGACACCCTGGTGTTTGACACGCCCACCTTGCAGCATCTAGTGGCCAAGTTTGGGGCTTCGCAGTTGATGATAGGCACGGACTACCCGTTCAACTTCCATGACCCTGCACCCGTCGCCCGCCTTGAGCAGGCGGGCTTTGATGACGTGACGAAGCAGATGCTGCTGCATTCGAATGCCAGGCGATTTTTGGCAATGCCACTGTGACTCTGTTTTGCGTTCGCCGCTTGATTCTTCAGTCCTTGTCCTTGTCTGTGGCATGGCCTCTGATTTCGTATTCGCAGGACGCAGACTTTCCCGCACGGCCGATCAAACTCATCGTCCCCAATGCGCCGGGCAGCTCGGTGGACACGATTGGGCGCATCCTGGGCAATCAACTGACGTCGGCGGGTCTGAAAATATTTGTTGAAAACAAGGCCGGTGCGGCTGGTGCGCTGGGCATTGATGCGGGCAAAAATTCCGCGCCTGACGGGTACACAATGATCGTTGCGTCCAGCAGTTCCATCACCGTGGTCCCGTTGCTGCAAAAGGCCGTCAGTTATGACCCCTTGAAAGACTTTGACTTTGTCTCCATGGTGGCCGTGTTGCCCAATGTGCTGGTGTGCAACACCGCTCTGAAAATAGACAGCGTGGCGGATTTGATCGCCTTCGCCAAAGCCAATCCGGGCAAGGTCAATATGGCGTCCGCCGGGCCGGGCTCGGTCAGCCACCTGGCGGGTGTCGCGCTGACCACGGCGGCCGGTTTTGAATCCTTGCATGTGCCGGACAAAGGCGGCAGCCAGTCCGTCGCTTCGGTGGTGTCGGGTGAAACCCACTGGACGCTGACACCAGCACCTGCGGCGATGGCCCTGGTCAAAGGCGGGCGTTTGCGCCTGCTCGGGCACAGTTTGGCAAAAGGCATGCATCCGCTGGGGAAAGTGCCCGCGATTGCAGACACGGTACCGGGGTTTGAATACGGCAGCTGGATAGGCTTGATGGCACCCAAGGGCCTGCCACCTGCGGTTGCCGACAAGTTGCGCAAAAGCCTGGTCACGGCATTGCAGCAAGCTGCCCTGCGTGAGGCCTTTGACACCAACGGTGCCGTACCCACTTCCAGCACGGCCGAAGAATTTCGCGCTTACGTCACACGTGATATTGAACAAAACCGCAAGGCCATCAGTGTGGCAGGCCTGAAGGCCGAATGAACACAGGAAAATTTATGACTGAACCCCTTGTTGTCTCCCTGCGCAGTGTTGAAATCGGCCTGCCCGATGTGGCTGCGGCTGAAGCCTTCTACACGGGCACCTGGAACCTGAGCGTTGCTGCGCGCAAGGGCAGCAGTGTCTACCTGCGCGGCACGGGTCCCGACCATCATCTGCTGTCGTTGCACCCGAGTGACAAGGCCGAAATGCGCATGGTGACCTTTCGGGCTGCGTCGGCGCAGGCGCTGGATCAGATTGCCGCACGGGTGCCGCTTCACGGAGGAACAGTGCTGGCTGCGCGTGCTGGAGTGGATGAACCCGGTGGTGGTGAGGCCGTGGTGGTGCGCGACCCGCAGGGGCGCATCCTGCGGTTTGTCTCGGGCGATACGCGCCAAGCCGACACGACCGGGCACAAGGACAAACCCATTCGCCTGGCCCACACTGTGCTGAACAGCCACAACGTCGCGGCAGGCCTGTCGTTTTACGAGAACGCGCTGGGCTTCAATCTGTCGGATCGCACCCGCATCATGGCCTTCATCCGCATCCCCATGAAGCCCAGCGGCGACCACCACAGCATAGCGTTGGCCGATGCCGACAACGATTGCCTGAACCACATTGCCTTTGTCATGCCCAGCCTGGAGTCGGTCATGCGTGGTGGCGGGCGCATGAAAGACGCGGGCTATGGCATTGAATGGGGGCCGGGCCGCCATGGCCCTGGCGACAACGCCTTCAATTATTTCGTTGGCCCGGCAGGCTTTGTTATCGAATACACCTGTGACGTGGAGCAGGTCGATGACAGCTACGTGGTGGGCAAGCCTGAAGACTGGAAATGGCCACCTGGCCGGGTTGACCAGTGGGGCATTTCCGCACCGCCGTCGGCGCGGCTCAAGGAAGCGCAAAAACAGATTTCATTTATGTCGGATTTCAAGGCTTAGGCATGCAGGATATGGCGCAGGTATTTGATGTTGCGGTGGTGGGCTTTGGCCCCACGGGCGCGGTGGCTGCCGGTTTGCTGGGCGGCTACGGCCTGAGCACCTTTGTATGTGACCGTTCGCGTGAGGTTTATGACAAGCCGCGCGCGATTGCGCTGGACCACGAAATCCTGCGGGTCTTCCAGCAGTTGGGCGTGGTGGAGCGTGTGCTGCCCCATGCAGAGCCTTTCACGCCATCCGAGTTTTATGGCGTTGACGGGCAGTTGATCAAGCGCTTCACCACGGTGGAGCCGCCTTACCCGCTGGCCTACAGCCCATCCATGGTGTTCACGCAGCCACCGGTTGAGCGGGTGCTGCGCGAGCACGCACAAAGCCTGCCGGGTGTCGAAGTGGCCCTGGGCCTGAACCTGGTCGATGTGGCGCAGGATGCCAGCGGCGTCACCCTGACGCTGCGCGCTGATGACGGGGCAGAGCGCACCGTGCGCTCCCGTTACCTGGTCGCCTGCGACGGCGCTGCCAGCAGCGTGCGCGGCCTGGTCGGCATGGAACTGGAAGACCTTGGTTTTGACGAACCCTGGCTGGTGGTGGACGTGCTGCTCAACGACAAAGGGCTGGCCAAAGTGCCGGCCGTCAGCATGCAGTACTGTGAGCCCTCGCGGCCCTGCAGCTACATCATTGGACCGGGCAATCACAGGCGCTGGGAGAT
>JANYCG010000251.1 GCA_025360385.1 Burkholderiales bacterium
CAAGGCGGCCGGCTTTGAATGGCGCGAGCCCGGTTGCTCAATGTGCCTGGCCATGAACGCCGACAAGCTGGAGCCGGGCGAGCGCTGCGCCTCCACCAGCAACCGCAACTTCGAAGGTCGCCAGGGTGCCAAAGGCCGCACGCACCTGGTCAGCCCGGCCATGGCAGCCGCAGCCGCAGTGCATGGCCATTTTGTCGATGTGCGCAAATTTGCCTGAAAGGAAATAACATGAAAGTTCTTGCTCTGGGCATGGCCGTTTTGCTTTCGCTGGTTCTGGCGGGCTGCAACACTGTCAAGGGAGTTGGCCAGGACATCCAGAAGGCCGGTGAGTCGATCGAAAACGCGGTCAAGAAGAAATAATCGTTTACGTCAAAGAAAAATAATGGCAACCGCAAAAGAGTTTTTTAACGCCCTGGACAACGTTAAGCCTATCGACTACAGCGATGCCACGCAGCGTGCGTGGTATGTCGAAAATCTGCGCGGCGACGACAATGCGATTGGCAGGTTGGCGCGTGAAATTGGCTTTCGTGAAGGCCAAGGCGTGTACCTGTTCACCGGGCAAATCGGTTCGGGTAAATCTACTGAACTGCTGCGCCTGAAGTCGCAATTGGAGACTGACGGTTGCTCCGTTTTTTACAGTGATTTGGGCCAATGGCTCAACCCGGAACTGCCGATTGAACTGGGCAGTTTTTTGCTGGCTGTGGTCTGCGCCTGGATTGAGCAAACCGGTTCGATTCTGGGCACACGCACGCCAGCAGAGCGTTTTGCTGATTTTTTGACGCGCACCCACCTGACATTTGATTCATTGAAGCTGACGGCAAAATTGCCGGTGGCCAGCGCCACCCTGCAAATGGCCATGACGCAAGATGCGTCAATCGTTCAACAAATCGAGCACACCTTTCAGGCCAACAAGGCCAATTTTGTCAAACAGGTGCATGAATTTGTTGCCAATTTAGTTGACGAGTTCCCCAAAGGGCGCAAAGTTGTTTTGCTGATTGATTCGTTGGAGAAGTTCCACGCCGAGAAAAAGCTGGGGGATGTCAGCATTAACAGTGTGCTGGCCCTGTTTCAAAACACCCAGGCGCTCAAACTGCCCTTGGTGCATGTGGTTTACTCTATTTCATACTTGGTCTATGAGCAGAACCGCCAACTGCCAGCCCAGCTTGGCAATGCGATTGCCGTCAATTTGCCCTCGGTGCATGTGTTTACGCAGCACACCACTGACCTGGACAATGATGGAGTAGATCGAATGCGTACTTTGTTGGCCAAACGCTTCCCGGACTGGGATGCGTTTTTTACCGACCATCAAATCAGGCTGGCAATTAAAAATTCAGGGGGTGACCTGCGCGATTTTATTCGTGTGTTGCAAGCGGCCATCATTTCGCACAGTAACCCCAAGCAGGTTCGTATTTCAGACGCGGCCATGACGGCTGCCTTTAACCAAATTTGCCCCTCTTTGGCGATTGATTCACAACATGTCGCCTGGATGGTCCGGCTGCAAGCCAGCCACAAGGCAGAGCTTGACGGCGAACTGGGGATCGACTTCAAGGTGCTCAACCGTTACCTCAGCACCAAACATGTATTGGCTTATTTGAACGGCACAACCTGGTATGCCTTGCATCCCCTGATTGCGCAAGAGGTTGCTGCTATGCGAGACCGTATCGCGGCTCGCAATGCCGAGTCGTCGGCCGCCAAGGCCACCTGAAGCCATGCCATTGGCCGCCACCCGCCCTGACGAGGTGTACGCCAGTTTGGCGGCAGCGTTGGGCCTGCAAAGTGGATTTGGATT
Organism: Burkholderiales bacterium; assembly: GCA_025360385.1. Lineage (GTDB taxonomy): Bacteria > Pseudomonadota > Gammaproteobacteria > Burkholderiales > Burkholderiaceae_C > JANYCG01. Next base: position 1,790 of record JANYCG010000251.1, read on the forward strand.
GTGTGTTTTGTTTTCAGACGATTTTTTGGGCCTGACCTGGTTGCAAAATCGACTGAAAGAACATGTTCAAACCAGCAAAATATTGCAATCCAAACGCACTTTCAGGCGGGTTGATGCGGTTGACCAGGACAGCATCAAAACCATTCAGAAACTCGCAGTGAGGCAACCGGGCCAGCAGGACATTGTGTGGTGCCAGTTGCCCGCAACACCCAGTGGGGCGCAGCAGTTCTTGTCCGTTTTAAACGAGCAGCGCCAACGTTTGATCGCTGCCGGGCATTTTTATGTCATGGCACTGCCGGCCGGTCTGGCGCACGACGCACCTGCCTGGGCACCTGATTTATGGGCCATCCGCACCCTGGTTTTTCAGGCCCAAAACGACTCGCGTTGGGTTGCCATGGGCGCTGGCCCGGCAGGGTCTGCGCAGTTCATTGATGCACCCAACCGACGGGTACCCACTAACACCAACAAAGGTGCCAAAGCCGCCGACAGCGCCGTCGCCCCAACGACCTCCCCCTTGATTGCCAACTGGCGTCGAATTTATGCCGCCTGGCAAGCTGCACCCGAACTAACTCGCCCTGCAGTCGATTTGGCGCTGCAAGCCAGCCACCACGCGCGCCTCACCCGTGAATTCGGTGATGCAGTGCTTTTTGCCACGCAAGCCGCTGAAGTCGCCGGCAACGATTTGGGCCGCGCCAATGCCCTTATAGCCCTGGGTGACCTTAAAAGCCTTCTGGGCGCAGTGGACGAGGCCCTGGCCCTGTACATACAGGCCATCGCTTTGTTCGAAAAAGAACAGGACGATTTGGGCCGCGCCAATGCCCTGCAAGCCCTGGGTGACCTTAAAAGCCGCCTGGGCGCAGTGGACGAGGCCCTGGCCCTGTACACACAGGCCATCGCTTTGTACGAAAAAGAACAGGACGATTTGGGCCTGGGCTACTGTTGGGCAGAGTTGGCTCGAATTTGGCGCACGGATTCAGCCAAGGTCTCGCAGGCCCGGGACGCCGCCAAAAAAGCGCTTGCCCATGCTGCTGCTGCGGGTGCCCCACCTGCGCTGGCGCAAATTATTCAAAGTTTGGTCGACATTGGTTTGGCCGACCCCGCTGGATTCGTGATTGACAATACGGTTAACACCTGATTTTTGGAACCCCATGCAAAAATTCACCCTGCACCAAGGCCTTGTCGCCCCGATGGACCGCGAAAACGTCGACACCGACGCCATCATTCCCAAGCAGTTTTTAAAGTCCATCAAGAAAACCGGTTTTGGCGAAAACCTGTTTGACGAATGGCGCTTTAAAGACGCGGGTTACCCGGGGCAAGACCCG
>JANYCG010000290.1 GCA_025360385.1 Burkholderiales bacterium
GCGGCATTCGCCTGGGCAACTATGTGCAGGTTAGAGCGATTGAAGACGAAGAACTTGAGCAGGTCTGGAGCGGCAAGAAATCGGCCAAAGAAGCGCTGGATGCCATCGTCAAACGCGGCGACGAGCAGCTTGAGCGTTTCCAGAAGGCCAACAAGTCCTGAACAGGCTGGGTTCAAGCGGGCAATAAAAGATGGGGAAACGCGTCTTGTTCCGTTCGACCTGGCTGCCGTGGCTGCTGCTGGCACCTCAGGTCATTGTGATCACTGTATTTTTCTTCTGGCCGGCGGCGCAGGCCTTGTTGCAGTCATTCCAGTTGCAGGATGCCTTCGGAAGCTCCACCGAATGGGTTGGTCTGGACAACTTCCGCACGCTGTTCAATGACACGGGCTACCTGGCGTCCTTCAAAACCACAGCGATTTTTTCGTTGCTGGTGGCGGTGCTGGGCATAGGCCTGTCGCTGTTGCTAGCCGTGTTTGCAGACCGCATTGTCAAGGGCGCCTTGTTTTACAAAACGCTGCTGGTAGTGCCTTATGCCGTTGCGCCTGCCGTGGCTGGCGTGTTGTGGGTGTTCATGTTTTCGCCATCACTGGGCGTAGTGGCTTATGCACTGGGCAAAATAGGCATCAACTGGAACCACCTGCTCGACGGAGGCCACGCCATGACGCTGATCGTGATGGCCTCCGTGTGGAAGCAGATTTCGTATAACTTTTTATTCTTTCTGGCCGGCCTGCAATCGATTCCCAAATCTCTGATCGAAGCCGCAGCCATTGACGGTGCCCGACCCTGGCGGCGCTTCTGGACCATACAGTTCCCATTGCTGTCACCAACCACCTTCTTTTTACTGGTGATCAATATGGTGTACGCCTTTTTTGACACCTTTGCGATTGTGGACGCCACCACGCACGGTGGGCCGGGGCAAGACACCTCCATCCTTGTTTACAAGGTCTACTACGACGGCTTCAAGGCCATGGACCTGGGCGGCTCGGCGGCACAATCCGTGGTGTTGATGTGCATCGTGATTGCGCTGACTATATTGCAGTTCCGCTATGTAGAGAAGAAAGTGAACTACTGATGGCCCCCACGCTTTTCACTTCGTGTAATTCGCTGCCCCCCGAGGGGGTTGTGCTTGCTTGGGAACGGCCCGGCGCCGCGCACTGATATGACCCCCACGCTTTTCACTTCGTGTAATTCGCTGCCCCCCGAGGGGGTTGTGCTTGCTTGGGAACGGCCCGGCGCCGCGCACTGATGGTCGAACGCCGAACAACACTGGGCATACTGGCTCATGCCGTGATGATTTTGGGCGTGCTGATTGTGGCCTTTCCGCTCTACCTGGCCTTTGTCGCGTCGACCCATACCGCACAAGAAATCGTGCAGGCGCCCATGCCTCTAATGCCTGGCAGCCATTTTTGGGAAACCTACAAAACTGCGCTGTTTGGCAACGAAGGGGGGCAAGGCTCTACTGCCCCGGTGGGCCGCATGATGTGGGTCAGTTTGGTGACGGCACTGATCATTACCTTTGGCAAGATCGCGATTTCGCTGCTGTCGGCTTTTGCGATTGTCTATTTTCGTTTCCCGTTCAAAGGCTTTTTCTTTTGGGCGATTTTTGTCACCCTGATGCTGCCCGTTGAAGTGCGGATTGGACCGACTTACAAAGTGGTGTCTGACCTGGGCATGCTCAACAGCTATGCGGGGCTGACCATCCCCTTGATTGCATCAGCCACGGCTACTTTTTTATTCCGCCAATTTTTCCTGACAGTGCCGGATGAACTGGTCGAGGCCGCGCGCATGGACGGCGCGGGGCCCATGCGCTTCTTCAAGGACATCCTGCTGCCGCTGTCCAAAACCTCGATGGCGGCGCTGTTTGTGATTCAGTTTATTTATGGCTGGAACCAGTACCTCTGGCCCTTGCTTGCCACCACCAGTGAAGACATGTACCCGGTGGTGATCGGCATCAAACGCATGATTGCAGGTGGTGATTCGCAAAACGAATGGAACGTGGTCATGGC
>JANYCG010000068.1 GCA_025360385.1 Burkholderiales bacterium
GGCGTGACGCGCCCACGGCACGTGGTGGGCAACACCGCTGAGCGTGGGGGCACTGGCAGGGCCATCGACTTGCAGGGTGTTGCCCTGCCCTTGTTCGATCAAGGTCAGGGGGCCTTGGGGCAGTTCAAAACCGGCCAGCGAGGCCAATTGGGCGGCGACCATGGTCTCGGCCAGCGGCAGTGGCACCTGCCAGTAACCCATGGCGCGCAGGATGGGGAAGGCCGCCGACCAGCTCTGGCCAAAGCCGCCTGCGGCCTCTGTCGCCAGCAACAGGCCAAAGCCGCTGTCAATCGTGTGCTGCCAGAGCGCGGCGTCGAGTTCGCCGGCTTCGGCGCGCTGGCGCACGCCTTTGTCGACTTCACTGGAAAACAGCCGTGCCGCGCTGTCTTCGATCAGGCTGTCATTTACCGGGTTGTTTGAGGCCGTGGTGTTGAGGGCGGCGCTCATCGCAGGTCCATCCCTTTGGCAATGATGCCGCGCAAGATCTCGCGGGTGCCGCCCCGCAAAGAGAACGAAGGCACAGCCAGCGCGCTGTAACGCATGGCGACGTCGAGTGTCGAACCCGGTTCAGCCTGGTCGCCAAACAGCTCGTGCGCCAGGTCGGGCATGGCCTGCTCGACCAAGGCGCCCTGGTCCTTGACCAGGGCCGCAGCCAGGGCCGGGTTTTCGCCACGTGCCAACATGCCGGCCACACCCAGCGACATCTGGCGCAAGGTGCCGTACTGCGCCACGACACGGCCCAGGGCCAGCGCATGCTGCGGGTTGTCGGCGTCAGCGGCGTCCAGCATCTCCAGCAGCAACTGGCTGCTGCTGAGGTAACGCTCCGGGCCGCTGCGCTCGAAGGCCAGCTCGGCCCCAACCTGCTTCCAGCCCTCGCCCTCGTTGCCAATCAGGTTCTCGTGCGGCACCCGCACATCGTCCAGGGTGACCTCGTTGAAGTCGTGTTCACCGAGCTGGTTGATGATGGGGCGCACGGTCAGGCCGGGGGTCTGCATGTCGATCAGGAACTGCGACATGCCCGCATGCCGGTTGGTAGACCGGTCGGCCCCCTTGTCGTCGGTGCGCACCAGGGCGATCATGAAGTGCGCCCGGTGCGCACCCGATGTCCAGACCTTGCGGCCATTGATGACCCAGCCGTCTGCGCTGCGATCAGCACGGGAGCGGATCGATGCCAGGTCAGAGCCCGAGTCGGGTTCACTCATGCCGATGCAGAAAAAAGCTTCGCCCCTGGCAATACGCGGCACGATGCGCGGCGCCAGGGTGTCGGGCGCAAAACGCATCAAGAGCGGGCCACTCTGGCGGTCGGCCACCCAGTGCGCCCCCACGGGTGCACCAGCGGCCAGCATTTCCTCAAGCACCACGTAGCGTTCGAGCGACGAGCGCTCGTGGCCGCCGTAACGTTTGGGCCAGGTCATGCCGATCCAGCCGCGTTCACCCATCTTGCGGCTGAACTCCGCGCTGGCGCCCGACCAGTTGCGGTTGCGCCGCGCGGGCGGAATGTCCATCATGGCTTCGGCCAGAAAGGCGCGCACCTCGGCACGCAGGGCTTCACATTCAGGCGGCAAGGTGCCGGGGGCTATCAACAAGCCCTGCATTGGGGTTTCTCCATGGGGTGGCTCCGGTTCGGATGGTGTGACGTGGTGCGCTGGGGCCAGGCGCGATGCGGTGTGGCCTGAGGCTTATTCTGGACGATATTTATTTGCTGCGCAACAAATATATATGTTAACTTCGGGCTCTACTTTTGCCATAGCCTGCAGCAGCCCATGCCAACTCCCCAGCCAGCGCATCCAACATCCACGCACCCCGACGCCGCGCCGCCACGCACCGGGCCGCTGGCTGGCGTGCGCGTGCTCGACCTTACTGCCGTGGTGCTGGGCCCGCTGGCCACACAAATCCTGGGCGACTACGGCGCCGACGTGATCAAGCTCGAACCGCCTGAAGGCGACCTGATGCGCGCCAACGGCGTGTCGCGCCGCCGTGGCATGAGCTCGATCTTTCTGGCCATCAACCGCAACAAGCGTTCACTCGCCATCGACCTGAAACACCCCGAAGGCGTGGCCGCCGTCAAGCGCCTGCTGCCCACGGTGGATGTGCTGGTGCACAACATGCGCACCGCCGCCATCGAACGCCTGGGCCTGGGCCATGCGGTGTGCAGCGCCCTCAACCCGCGCCTGGTGTACTGCGTGGCCACCGGTTTTGGTGAAGGCGGCCCGCACGCCGGCAAGCCGGCCTTTGACGACGTGATCCAGGCCGCCTGCGGCTTGGCCGGCCTGCTGGGCCACGACAGCGGTACGCCCGACTACGTGCCTTCGCTGATCGCCGACAAGACCGCCGGCATGGCGCTGGCCAATGCGGTGCTGGCAGCCCTGTTCGAGCGCACGCGCAGCGGCCTGGGCCAATATGTTGAAGTGCCGATGTTCGAGACCCTGGTGGCCTTTGTGCTGGCCGAGCACCTGGGCGGGCGCAGCTACGAGCCGCCCCTGGGCCCGGCGGGTTACGCACGCCTGCTGGCCGGCGGGCGCAAGCCGGCGCCCACGCGCGACGGCCACGTGGCGATGTTGCCCTACACCACCGAGCACTGGCGCAGGTTTTTCACCCACGCCGGGCGTGCCGACCTGTGGCAGAAGTACGCCGATGACGACCGTCATGCGCGCAATGCCCGCATACAGGAGTTGTATGCCGACATGACGGCCATCACCCGCACTTTGACCACGCAAGAGCTGCTGGCGCTGTGCGAGGCGCAAGACATCCCGGCCACACGCATCTACGCCATCAACGAGCTGCAAGACCACCCGCACCTGGTGGCCGTCGGCATGTTCCAGCCCCAGCAGCACCCGACCGTGGGGCCCATCATCACGGTGCGGCCCACCACGCTGTTTGCCCGCACACCGGCCGAGCTGGCCCTGCCGGCGCCCGAACTGGGCCAGCACAGTGCCGCCGTACTGCGCGAAGCCGGTTTCTCGGGCGACGAGATCGCCGGGTTGCGCCAGAAAAATATCATTCCCACGACGGAGACATCGCCATGAAATCATTCCACCCCCTGCCCACCCTGGCCACGCTGGCTGCATTGCTGGGCGCATTGACGGGCGCATTACCCGCCCAGGCCCAGGGCCAGGCGGCGGCCTTCCCCAGCAAAGCCATCAAGATCATGGTGCCCTTCAACGCCGGCAGCGGTGCTGATTCGGCGTCGCGCTTTTACGGCGAACAGCTGAGCAAACTCCTGGGTCAACCGGTGCTGGTGGAAAACCGCCCCGGCGGCAGCGGCGTGGTGGCGGTGCAGGCCACACGCCAGGCGCCGGCCGACGGCCACACCCTCCTGATGGGCAGCAACTCGCCGGCGGTCGTCAACGCCATCACCATCAAGAACCTGCCCTACGACCCGTTCAAGGACCTGCGGCCCCTGTTCGGGCTGGCCGCGAGCCCGGTCGCCTTTGCCGTGCGGGCCGATTCGCCCTACAAGACCATGGCCGACCTGGTGGCCGCCGCAAAAAAAGACAACCGCCCGCTGCAGCTGGGCAACTACTCGGCCGGTTACCAGCTGGTGGCCGCCTGGCTGGGCAGCGCCAGCGGTCTGCCCGTGACCCACATCCCCTACAAAGGTGGCGCGCAAATGCTGACCGACGTGGTGGGCGGCCAGGTTGACGTGGGCGTGATCGACTTCACCGGCACCACCGAACTGATGAAAGGCGGGCGCCTGCGTGTGCTGGCCATCACCGCTGACAGGCGTGACGCCAAGTACCCCGACATCCCGACCATGGTGGAAAGCGGCTTCCCCGAATTCGAGACAGCGGTCTGGTCAGCCTTTTTCATGCGCGCCGAAACGCCCGACGACATCGTCGCCAAGCTGGCGGCGGCGATCCAGAAAATCATGACCTCAGACGCCGGGCGCGCCTACCACGCCAGCCTGCCGTCGTCAGCCATGATGATGGGCCCCAAAGAGCTGGGCGATTTTCAATTGCGTGAGTACCGGCGCTTCAAGCGTGTGGCCGATATGGCCGGTATCCAGCCCGAGTGACCAGCACAACCGAGCCCGCCCGGCGCACCCACGCAGAGCGCCGCGAACTGGCGCATCAGCGCCTGCTGGAAGCCGCGCTGGCCATCGTGGCCCAGCGCGGCACGGTGCGCATGACCCTGGCCGAAGTGGGCAAACTGGCCGGCTACAGCCGTGGCCTGGCGGCGCACCGCTTTGGCAACAAGGCCGGCCTGGTGCATGCGCTGGCCGGCTACGTCGGTGAACGTTTTGGCCAGCAGCGCAAGAAAGGCCCCACGCTGGAGCCCGGCCTGCCCGCCATCCTGGGCACCATCCATTTCTATTTCAGCCGCCGGGGCGACGCCTGGACGGCCACGCGCGCCCTGCTGGTGATGATGACCGAAAGCCTGATGCCGCCCGCCGCCGGCCTGCGCGACGAAATGGCCGCCTACAACCGCGCCGCGCTGGCCTGGTTTGAACAGCACATCCGCATCGGCATGGCGCGCGGCAACATCGCGCCCGACACCGACCCCGCCAGCACCGCCGTCGTCCTGCTCGGTACCATGCGCGGCGTGATGCAGCAGTGGCTGGTGGACGACCGCATCAAGCTGGCCGCGGTGCGAGACCGGCTGCTGCAGATCACGGAGCAGGTGTTGGGGCGGGAGTGATGGGCAGCGGTTTTGCGGATTGACAGGGGGTTTTGGGGGATTAAATTTGGCTGTAAATCTTGGAGATGGATGTCAGTCGAACGGTCGCTACGCCACCAGTTCCATCAGCTTCCCATACCCATCCACCACGCCGTACTTCACCTGGTCTGATGTGATCTTGGCAAAGAACTTGCGGGCGCATTCGATCTTGCTTTCTTCGATTTTTCGCAGGTCCATGCTGGACATGGAGCCCTTGGTTTCGGCAACGAAGTAGACGTGTTTGACCCGGCCTTGCTGGAACGCAATGGCCCAGTCCGGGTTGTAATTGCCCACCGGAGTGGGTATGAAAAAGCCACGCGGCAACTTGGCGTACACCACCACTTCGGTACTGGCATCCAACTCACGCACAAAGTCGCGCTCGTTCTTGGAGTCGGTGAACACGTAGTCGTAAATGTGGTGGTCGGCCTTCACCGCCTTGCTGAAATCGCCCGATGGCTTGTCCTGGGTGAAGATGTCCAGGGTGTGCGTGTCACCCGTGGGGTCGTAAGCAATGTGCTCCACGATCACGGTCGCCTTCTGCTCATTCATCAGGCGTGCGGCCTTCTGCATAAAGTCTTCTGGGTTGGTGCGGTATTGGCTGAACACGGCTTTGTTGATGCCCTGCAAGACACGGGCCACGGTGGCGCGGGTCAGTTGTGTCTCTGTGGCCAGTCGGCCAATCAGGTCGTATTTGACGGCGGAATGGGCTGACGCACGGTGAAAATCCGTCGTGGACTCAGTCACTTTGAACGAATCGCCCGCCCGAAGACTGTCATAGCTTGCAGTGTCTGCCTGCTCCCCAGATACCACGGTGTACTGCATGGGGCTGACTTTCAGCTCAGCTTCCAAGGCCTTCACACACTTGGCCACCAGCTCCGGCGTTTCAAATTCCACCGTGTACGCCGCCTTGCGGTTGATGCGATTCCACAGCGCCTTGAACTCGGTTTTCTCGAAATTGGCGTTCAGCGGATTGGTCTTGGCCTTGCGGTCGTCTTCGGGCAATGGCAACTTCGCATCACTGAACACACTGTCGATCAGTGCAAACACGGCATCGGCATGCGCCACCAACTCGGGAGGCAATGCTGCCAGCGTGCCCTCTTTCTTGGCCTCGTGGTACGCATCGGCAATGCGATCCTTGTCGTCGGTGTAGTCGTTTTTAAGCAGGTACTTGTATATCTGCTTGGCCAGTGCGGGGGTTACGTCTACGTCACCCGCTGCCGCTTTGAGTACCTTGCCCGTGAAATAGGACTCGTTGGCTTCCCGTGGCCGCTCGGACAATCCTTCACTGATATCACGCTGCAAGGCGGTCACAAAGTCTTTGTAGCTCTCGTTGGCCACCACCGTCAGCACGTTGATTTGGTGCACCGTGGCCGCGTTGTCCATGCGGTCGCCATGCTGATTTACGGATAAACGCAGGCCGCGCCCGACTTCCTGGCGGCGGCTTACCGTGTTGTCGCTGTGCTTCAAAGTACAGATCACGAACACGTTGGGGTTGTCCCAGCCTTCCCGCAAAGCGGAGTGCGAGAAGATGAAACGCACCGGCTCGTCGAACGACAGCAGCCGTTCCTTGTCCTTCAAGATCAGGTCATACGCATCCACGTCGTCGGCCTCGGTGGACTTTTTGCCCGTCTCCGGGTCTACCAGGCGCTTGGTCTTCTTGTCGATGGAGAAGTAACCGTTGTGCGTTTGGGTGGTTGCAATGCTTTTGAGGTAGCGGTTGTACGGCCCAGAATCGTCATGCAGTTCCAGCGTCTGCACCTCGGCCAGTTGCAGGTTGTACTCTTCCTCAAACATCTGGGCGTACTCGCCGGGCTGCTCGCCCGCATCGCCAGATTCGTTGGTATAGCTGCGGTATTTGCTGACCGCGTCAATGAAAAATAGCGTCAGCACCTTGATGCCCTGGGCGAACAGCGCCTGCTCTTTCTCAAAGTGGGCTTTGACCGCTTCGCGGATCTGGATACGGCGCAATGCCGATTCACTGACATCGCCCGTCGCTTCTCCCGCCACCAGCTCATGGCCGTTGGTGAAAGTCACCGTATTGGTCAGCGCGTTGATGTCGGCCACCACAAAGCCGCGGTACTGCTCCAAGTCGCCAGACAGGTCGAACAGGTTGTCATTGCGGGACAGGCGGCGCATCACGCGCTTGATGCCGTTGTTCTGCTTGATTTCCAACTCCACCCGAGCCACAGGCGCGGCGGTGGACACCTCGATGGACTCCAAATACAGGTAGGCATTGGTGCCAGTCTGGCCCTTGACCGATATGCCGCGCACCGCGATTTTCTTGACCAGCTTCTGGTTGTACGCATCCAGCGCGTCCAACCGGTGAATCTTGTTGTGGGCCGTCTTGTGCGTGGCCGAATAACGCAGCACCGCCAGCGGCTTGAAGTTGGCCAGCGAATCCAGAGTCTTGCCGCCTTCCATCTTCTGCGGCTCGTCCAGAAACATGACTGGCCGGTTGGCGCTGATCACGTCAATGGGCCTGCGGGACTGGAAGTCATCCAGCTCTTCGTAAATACGGCGCGCATCCTTGCCCGTGGCATTGAAGGCCTGCACGTTGATGACCATGACGTTGATGCCCGCATCGCTGGAAAAGCTTTCCAGGTTATGCAACTGCTTGGAGTTGTAAATAAAAAACCGGGCGCGCTTCTTGTATTCGTCCAGAAAATGCTCGGCGGTGATTTCCAGCGACTTGAACACACCCTCGCGAATGGCAATGCTGGGCACCACCACAATGAACTTGCTCCATCCGTACCGGGCATTCAGCTCGAACATGCTTTTGACGTAGCAATAGGTCTTGCCCGTGCCCGTCTCCATCTCCACATCCAGATTGATGTCACACACCTTGGTTTTGACCAACGCGGCGGACAGGGGCAGGTTTTGCCTGCGTTGCACGGCATGGATGTTTTCCAGCAACTGGCCGGGGGTCAACGCCAGATCGGCATTCTTGAACCCCACGGTTTCCAGCGCAGCCACCGCTTGGCCGCTGGCATCCACCGCACGACCAGGGTCCACCCGGTAATTGAGCCCTTCACGCTTGGGTTGCCCGGCAAAGCAATCTGCCACAGCTTCCACTGCGTTGGTCTGGTACGCCTGCTTTTTGAATTTGAGCTTCATGACTCTTTTAAATCTCTTTTAAATCTCTTTTAAAAATCTCTACTTTTTACAATCTTCCAGCTGGAAACAGCGTCAGATCCACTGTTGAAAATTCGCCCGGAGAGTCGAAGTTTTGTTAGTAAGTTATTGATTTTGTTGGATTTTTGCTTTTCGGTCAGTGCATCGCTCAACTTGTTCAGCAGCAGTTGTTTGATCTCTTTTTTTGAAGCGTGCTCATATTGCTGCAAATAATCCATGATCAACTTTGCGTAGTAGTCGTCGTCTTGGGCGCGCATACGGATATAAGTTGCCTTGCTGTCGGTCGCCTTGGCTACGCTGGCTGAGACATACAAATTAGGTTTACGGCCCTCTATCAAGCCTGCATGCCGCAGGTGCTTGGTCATTACATCGTCCACCGGTAGTTTCTTTTGCACCCGATCCAGCGCAAGAATGTCGGCCAGTGGCAGATTTGTTTTTTGCATCAGCATCTCGCTATAGGCTTGGTCGATCACGCCCCCATACAACGTCATGCGCGTTACATTCGATTCGGTCAGATCGTAATCGGGCATCGGGAAATACCGACGCGCCTGTCCAATGTGCATTTGATAAATGCCGTATCCCATCGTGTCAATCATCCCAAGCTCAGCCATCGCGTTGACCAGAAACGGATTGCGATAGCGACGGGGTGTTTTGGTGCCTAACAGATAGTCCGCAGGTGCGCCCTCGTAAAAACCACCATCATTCTCAAAAGTCAACCGGTCTACGCGTTCGGTCACAACAATGCGGCCATTCAATGCGTAGTCCTGATGGGCAATGCTGTTGTGCAATGCCTCCAAAACAATCTTACGGTCGTACTTGGCCACCTCAACGGCCAACAGAGAGTCCTTGGGCAAAATTCGGATCTGAATATTTCGAATTTTTTGATACAACGCTGTCGAGTTCAATAGAAACGGCAGAGAGAAATGTTGATACGCACTCTCCGCCCCCTCCAGCCGCCAAGTCAGCTGCGCCATATGGGGCGACAAGTGCCAAGCGGCCTCAGGTTTACCCAATAAAAGTAAAGCGGTGCGGGTTATCTGCCCATTTTTGGTTAATCGGGCACGATCAAGAAAAGTGGCCAAAGGCCACTTCATCACATCATTGGTTGGAATGCTGTTTTCATACTTTCGCGCAAATGCATCTCGTGCGGATCGCAAAGCGTGGTCATCCAAGTCATCGAAGCTCGCCGACGGTATGACTTGTGCTGTCCAATCGCTTTGCAGTGTCTGCCCACGGATTTCATCTTGCTTATCCAGCCCCAAAGACGTAAGGCTTTCACCCGCACGCGCGTAGTAGTGCCCCTTCCAGGCAATGGGCATTCCGCGTGGTGCGGGAGGCACCTCCAAAAACACCACACGCCCATCGGCATGCGCCAGCTCATAAATGTTACGCAGTGTGATGCTTGGTTCGGTGTTTGAAGCGATTTGCATTTTCAAACTTTGCAAGCGTTCCGCTTGGGGTCGGTAGCCCGATCCCACCACTGTGCGCGATTTATCGCTCACGCCAAAAATCAACCACGCGACATTCGCCTCGCGCAAATTCGCCTCATTAGACAAGGCAGAGAAATACTCACCAATTTTGTCGGTGTCGTAATCATTCCCCGCTTGCTTGAACTCCACTACCTCGCCCTCCCAGCGGGCAATCAAGTGAGCAAGCAAAGCCTCTAAAGCAGGTTTGTCCATGGTCGGGCCGCTCAAAGGGTCTTGACTTCGGTGCTGGGGCTCATCAGCTTGAAGATTTGCTCTACGTTGATCTTGACGCTGTCGGTGGCAAAACCGGCATCGCGGAACACCACGCGCAGGGGCTCGCGCTTGGCCAGCAGCTTGACGAATTCTTCGCTGACACCCTCGTCAAAGCACGCGGCCAGGGCATTGCCATCGACAAAGTACACGGTCTTGTCTGAGATGGTTTCCTTGGCAATGGGCAATGCCAAATCCACACCCCAATCCAGCAGAACCTGAAACAGCAGGTCTTCGGCGGTGCGATCTTCGTGAATGTTGTTGACCTGATCAAAAAGCTGGTCTTGCGCTACGGCATCGGGGGTGTAGAACACATCCTTCATGTTGGAACTGTCGATTTTGAGGACGCGGAAGCCAAGGTCCAGCTTCGCTACATCGACTTGACCACGCACCTCAGCTCCATAGTTCCGCACGCGGGTGAGCCCCATCTCGAAAATCGACCCCAGCCCAGGCTCTGGCTTCGGCAAAGGCTCAGCAATCTGGACACCGATGAAACGCCGATTGCCGCCATCCTCGAAATTCTGTTTCAGCACGGCGTGGGCGGTCGATGCGCTGCCACTGAAAAAATCCAGAATGATACTGTTGTCATCCGGCTTACCAGCCAGTTGCAGGATCCGTTGCAGCAGCTCTACTGGTTTCACTGAGTTCAGGACGTTCTCTGTCTCCTGAAAAGGAACGTACTTGAGCAACGTCTTCTTGGCATCCTGCGTGTGGCCGACTTCTTTGTAGAGCCAGAGTGTTTGCGGAGTGCGACCCTGTTGGACTTCCGACAGAAAACGTTTTAGACGAGGCATGTTATTGCCGCCTTCGCCCCACCAGATGCGTTTTTCCTGAGCCAGCTTCGTGAAGCTCGCCTCGCTGAACCGCCAATAGCTACCTCGCGGTGGACCGTCAATGACGCGCCCAGATGGGCATGTAACTGGATAAAGACCAGCGTCGTAGCGGTTACGTGCCGCAAGGTCGCTCGATGCCCAAGGGCCGCGCGGATCATTGTCTGGGTTTTTATAGCGTGCTCGCATCTCTTCTGTCTGCGGCAAAAGATTCGGAGCCCATTGATCGGCCGACTTCGCATACACAAGTACGTAGTCATGGTCCTCAGAGAACCACTTCGCAGAGTTCTTCGGTGAGAACACTTTTTGCCAGATGATCTGCGCTATGAAGTTCTGTTCGCCAAACACCTCACTGCACACCTTGCGCAGGTTGTCCACCTCGTTGTCATCTATCGAAATGAACATCACGCCGTCGTCCCGCAGCAGATTGCGGGCAAGTTTCAAGCGGGCGTAAATCATGCTCAGCCAATCGGAGTGGAAGCGCCCGTTGGCATCGGTGTTAGCTACTAGGCGCGAGCCCGACGCATCGGCTTGGTTCGAGCGAATGAGATAACTTTCCGCATCGTCCGAGTAGTCATCGTCGTAGATGAAGTCCCTGCCGGTGTTGTACGGCGGATCAATGTAAATCAGCTTGACCTTATTAAGGTAGGTCTCTTGCAGCAGTTTCAGAGCGTCGAGGTTATCCCCCTCAATAAACAGGTTCTGCGTGGTGTCGAAGTCCACGCTCTCCTCGCGGCAGGGGCGCAGCGTCTTCGCAATCGGGGCATTGGCAGTTAGCAGCGCCTCTCGCTTACCAGGCCAATTGAGCTGGTAACGCTCTTGCGGCCCTTCCACGATTCTGCCGGTCAGCTCCTGGCGCAACAGGTCAAAGTCGATACTGCGGGTGGCCCCCCCTTTGGTATCCCGCGACTCCACCACGCAATTGGGAAACAGTTCCGCTAATTTGTCGATATTGGCCTGGGTCAGGTCCGGGCTGTGCATTTTCAGTTTATTCATGGTCTTTTTGGCTTCTAGCCCCCGTGGAATATGTGGGAATAGCTACTAAATAAATAGCAAATGGGGTGCTTTGGCTACCGATCATGTCAGCGCTTCCAGTTCAGTACGAATGGTACGCAACTGGGCGTTGATCTCGACCCTGCGGTTGAACTGTTTCTCAAACGTCAGGCGGGCTTCCAGCTTGGCCGCTGCGGCTTGCTTGGCTGCCAATGCAGCCAGCCGGTCCAACTGGTGGCGCAATGTCTCGCCCGTGCGGGCCGGAATGGCCAGATGCTGACGCAAAAGCTGCTCGTAAAGGCCCTGCAAGTCCAGCGCCAAGGGCAATGCAGGCCGCGCGTCACCGTCTTCTTGCCAAGGCGCGGCATGATAGTCCCCCATCACCCACTGGTCACTTGCTGCATCGCTGGGCCGCTTGTAGGCGGCAACCGGCTGGGTTTTCCCCTCAAACCGCAGGTTAAACAGGATGGGGCGCGGCATGGCTTTGTCGATGCAGCGCAGTACCGAATGACTGACATCAGGCAGCTTCAAGGTGACTTCAAAGACTTCAATCTCGGGCACCGCCGGTTTGGCGGGCAGGTTGATGGTCTCTGGCGAGAGCTTGTAGG
Source organism: Burkholderiales bacterium (assembly GCA_025360385.1). GTDB lineage: Bacteria > Pseudomonadota > Gammaproteobacteria > Burkholderiales > Burkholderiaceae_C > JANYCG01. The sequence continues at coordinate 11,959 of JANYCG010000068.1, forward strand.
CCCAGGTGATGCTCTCCACCTGCGCCACAAACAGCGCACGCAACGCCGCTATGGGCTTGGCATGGGCGTAGATTTTCGACTTGGCGACAAGGCTACCTACTGCCGCCTGCGACGGCCAGGTGAAAAGTGCTTGGCTAGTCATTGGGCCTGAATCACCAAGAAGCTGATCAACTCGAAGTCTTCGAGCCCGGCAATCTCTCCCACCAAGGCGCTGGTTTTGCCGGGCGAAAACAGGCTGTCCACATCCTGCTCCTGCTGGCGCTCAATCATGGAGTGAATGGCTTGGTCTAGCAGGTTAGAGAACGTGCGCATGTTGCGACCATCGTCGGTCGCCGTATTGAATGGCTCAAAAGCGGCAGGTACTGGTTCGCTGCGGCCTTTGCAGGCATTGCGGGCCAGGTCCAGCAGTGCCTTGACTTCCATATGGTCGGCAATGATGCTGCCGTCCATGCCGATGTAAACCAAGTAGTACGGGTGCAGCCGGTTCTTTTGCTGCACAACTGCA